>CAZPWQ010000008.1:58790-63529 GCA_964590495.1 uncultured Balneolaceae bacterium | reverse complement strand
CTGTAGGTAAATCTTAAAGCACCGATTATAGCAAACAAGCTGGCGATAAGGTAAAAACGATAATAGCTGATAACCATAATGGGAGAATCCGAGAAAATTGTCTCCAGCTGTGAATAGGTAAGCAGTGCAAGGAAGAAAGTAAAAAGTGCAAAATACAGATTCTTCTTCTCGGATGGATAGAAGGCGTAAAGTAAAAAGTGGATGATCGTAAAAGCTGTCAGGCCGCCGGCAAAAAGCAATTGCGCCCACGAGCGGGAGGTTGTTTCAGATATTGTACTGTCGATGTGTTGATTCAAATCGCCGATTAAAAAACGAAACCCCGATGTAAAACCGTAATCATTGAAAAGCTCGGCGTCATGATTAGCATAACGGACTGCCAACACATGGGGATTTGTATCACCGATATACAAAGGGCGCGGCTTGTTATCCCTGTAGGGACGATAATCCTCTTCAAAATTTGAAACCTCACCCAGAGTGTATAGCTTTTTTCCGTCAAGAAATATCTCGGAAGCTCCATGATGCTGCTCAAAAATCAGGGCAAGAGGATAATTTATCAGTGTACTGTCAATTTTAAATCTGATCCTGAACCAGCCTATACCTTCCCATTCCACAAAAGGCAATTCATTGGGACCAAGATATGTACTTACTTTTTGCCAGCTGGAATCGGGATATTCCGGCCAGGCCCATTCTGAATTGTCACCGGCTTTAAAGAGCCATGTATCCGATATGTAGATTGAGTGATCGGTTTCAGACAAGTCATCTCTGCCCAACTCTGCTATATGACTGTCGGACTGGGCAACAATCTGTGGTGGAAGGCCGAACCCAAAAAATATACAGGCCATAAAAAAATAAATATACCTGTTCCGGTACAAGTCAGATAAAATATTTTGCCTGAATTGATCCAAAATATCAATTACCTGCTATTTTTAAAGTGACGGTTCCTGAATTGGTGGAAAGGTTAATCGGAACACCACCCATTTTATAGTTGCCCTCAACTAACCTGTTGGTATGGCGTCCTTTGAATTCTGAACCGGGATCAAAATTTATCCTGGATCCCCGCATGACCAGATCATAACCTTCTGCCGGGGGTGCTTTCAGCTCGATATTACCAGCCGATGTTGTCAGGCTGACTCCTTCTGCAATATGCAGAAAGTGAGCGCGTATGTCTCCGCCCCCGGCCCTTGCGAGCATCGCACCGGATATTTGTTCCAATTCAATGCGTCCACCGGTGGTTCGCAGTCTGATTTCACCTTCTCCCCGGTTTACACTGATATTACCTCCTTCTGTCTGTCCAAAAATAGTTCCCCGGCTGTCACTAATATCAATATTCCCGCCCGAGGTAAAAGCCTGGAGATGACCGGAAACATCTGAGACCTCAATATTGCCACCACTGGTTTTAATAGCCTGATTACCGCAAACCCCCCGAAGGCTGATATTACCGCCCAGTGTTTTTAGCTCTGCTGAAATAGATCCGGGTACATATATTTTGTAGGAGAAGGTCATCTGATCCCCAAAAAAGCTGGCTTCCCTGCTCTTCTTTTCAACAGAGGCGATAACTTCATTCCCCCTTTTCATCATGATAATGCGATAGTTATCCATGTTTTTGGTATTCGACCAGAAAGCATATCCCCTGTCTACATACAGTTCGACCCTGACCTTGTTTTCCGTGCTTCTAATTACTTCGATGTCTCCTGCTACAGTAAAAACTTTAAGTATACCGGCCCTGCCAATATCAAACTCCTTTGTCATATACGGATCCGGAAGACCATCTGCAGAGTCTGCGGCGGTTGTCTCATCACCGGAATATCCCCGGACAACCTCAATAGAAGTGAATGTAAAAACAATTAAAAGACACAACAGATGGCCGGCAAATGCTGATACAAAATGTTGATTTATACAGCGAAAGAATTTCAAGGTAGCTTTGTGATATAGGTTGATGCTCAAGAAGCAGTACGAATATAAATCAGTAAGAGTTACAATATCTATTATATCTATTAAATTCGCGGGCCTGCCCGATTAGCACTAACTTGTATCCTCAGAGGTGTAGTCCACCTTTACTCGTTTCTCCGCCGGCTGGAGGATGCAAAACGCCCCGGCTGAGGTGCTCTGCTCCACATTATAGGGCAGCAGAGCCTGCCTACGCCGAAACTTCGACCGGAAGAGCTGGCCTATTCGACGGGCTTCGTCCAGGCAGGCGGCCCGCGCTAACGTACCGGGGCAGTGCACCGGGACGAGAGAAATTTTTTAAGGAATGCAGGCTAAGTCAGGCCTGCAATTAAAGAAATTGACCACTATTAATAATTATGCATATATATTTTAAACCCAGAGGCAACCCTTTCCTTTAAATTCTTGTATGGACTTACAGAGGAGAGTAAATACCCCTTTGGATCAATTTAAATTTCTCTAAACAAACAGAAGGCTTTGGTCACTGAACTCATAAGAGGATGTCGTAAACGGCAGCGTGAGAGCCAGAAAAAGCTCTATAAGATGTTTTATGCCTATGGTATGAGCATAACGCTGCGGTATGCCGATTCAAGAGACCAGGCAGCTGAAGTACTTAATGATGCATTTATGAAAGTGTTTACCAATATATACTCATATGATACTGAGCGTCCCTTCAAGCCGTGGCTCAGAAGGATAATAGTAAATACAGCGATCAATCATTTTCATAAAAATAATACCGGCTGGCAGCGCGAGGAGCTGGAAAATGTTACAAGTGAACTAGCAACAAAAGAAACTGTAACAAACGGTATTTCCTACCAGGAAATCATCGATTTGGTACAACAATTATCCCCTTCATACAGAACAGTTTTTAATCTCTATGTAATTGAAGGATTTAAACATAAAGAGATTGCCGATATGCTTGGTATAACCGTCGGCACTTCAAAGTCAAACTTGTCGAAGGCTAAAAGAAACATGCAATCTCTTTTGGAGAAAAATTTAATATAGTAATCCAGGATATGTCTGATAACAAAAATAAACCGGAAGATCCCATAGAAAAACTCTTCCAGAAAAAAGTTGTGGAGTTTGATATCCCTTACAGGGAGAAAGACTGGCAAAAGCTGGAAAAAAGACTGGATCTGGCAGATCAGCAGCATGGAAGAATGCTTAGACGTCGCTGGCTCATAGCTGCATCTGTGCTCCTTTTTTCGCTGATGGGATATTTTACCTACGATAACTATACGAACATTAACAGGCTCAACGAACAATTGAGCTCAGAGTCTGCACCGGAATTGCAGGAAGATGCAATTCAAAATGATCTTCCACAACAAAATGACTCTGAAAATCCCGTTGCAAATGAAGAGGACGTTAATGGCGATCAATCGCTGGCAGAAGGCATTCCGGCGGGAGATAATACTGACCGGAACAATAATGATATACGGAGCTTAAGCAGTAATTCATCGGAAGAATCTGGAACCGGCAGTTCCGGACAATACGTGGCGGAAAAATCAATCAGGGATTTATACATCTCTGAATTTTCCTGCCCAACTTGTACCCTCTCTAACCTGGCCGCTCGTGATGAGCGGTCAGGTAATTTTACCCTGCCGGAAGCAAGTTCGGAGGAGGATGAGAATCATATTATAGCCTCGGCAGATCGAAATACCTCTGCTGCGGTGACCAGTAACGGCATTGGTGGTCAGAATACTTCCAGATTTTCACTCGGGTTTGTTCTTAGCCCCGACATCAGCACAGCAGGTTCGATTTCCAACTTTTCTGATGTCGGTTATAAAATGGGAGTCACCTTTGAATATAAACTTAGTCCCAGGATCTCAATCACCGGTGGGTTTTTACAATCTGATGTTCGATACATAGCCAGTGGTGATGATTACAGACCACCTGAGAGCAACTGGCCCAATGGTGTATTACCCAACGAAACATTTGCCCAATGTATCATCTTAGATATACCAGTAAACCTAAAATATGAGTTTATGCAGTTCACCCGGTCAAGATTTTTTGCCTCTGCCGGTCTGAGCTCCTATATCATGCTGAACGAGGATTATCAGTTCTACTATAATAGTTATGAAACAGGACAGAGAGACAGCTGGAGCAATAAAACCGGTACCGGACACTGGTTGAGCAATGCAGGATTTTCAATCGGGTATGAATTGGATATTCATCAGAACTGGAGTTTGCGCGCTGAACCTTTCCTGAAGGTACCTTTAAGTGAGGTCGGATGGGCAAATGTCAACCTTTATTCGATGGGTAGCTTCTTTTCTATCAATTATAAACTGTAAAACCTATAAGGACTTCAAAAAAAATCCTAACAAAAGACCAACTATCATGAAAGCTCAACAAATAACGCCAAAGAGACTGATTACACTCGGTTTGATTGCCGGATTCCTAAGCCTGTTATCATTCGGCTGTGGTGGCAGCAGTACAGATTCCGATACCGAAGAATTCGATGTACAGACTGTATCCACGCAGTCACATGGCGATGTGCTCGCAGATGGAGAAGGCAATGTACTCTACTTTTTTACTCTTGATGTGAAGGGTGAAAGCAAATGTGAAGGTCAATGCATTGAAAGCTGGCCGGAATTTCATGCAGATGATTTAAATCTCAGCGATGGTTTAACTCCTTCGGATTTTGGTTCCATATCCCGCCCTGATGGTGGCGATCAATCCACCTTCAAAGGCTGGCCGCTTTATTATTTTGCCGGCGACGAACAGCCGGGAGATATAAATGGAGACGGTGTTAATGATGTTTGGTATGTAGCCAAACCTGATTATTCCTTAATGAT
>CAZPWQ010000008.1:42136-58690 GCA_964590495.1 uncultured Balneolaceae bacterium | reverse complement strand
TAACAGACTAATGATATCTTCAAATAACAAACGAACCCATTCATATTTGAGAAAAGTACTCCTGACTACCATTTGCTCGCTGGGATTATTATTTGTTTCATGCGGAGACAATAGCACTGGTACCGATGGCGGTAACGGTAATGGTAATGGTAACGGAAACGGAAATGGTACCACAACCGAACCTACATTTACCAATGTCCTTAGTATTTTTGAAAGCAGTTGTGCAGGTAGCGGATGCCATGTTGGGGAAAGGACCAATGGTGTACGACTGGATAGTCACGACAATGTAACAAGCAGTGAAGGTGTACAGTATGGTGAACTCGTCGTACAAGCCGGAGATGCTGCCGGAAGTCCCCTTGTCGACAAAATAGATTCCGATAATCCTGATCATGGAGACCGGATGCCACTAAATGGTTCTAAACTGCCCGCTGATGATATTAATTTGATTAAGGAATGGATTGATGACGGTGCTGAAGATAATTGAGGTTGATTACAATTATGAAAACGGGATTTTAAAAAAGTATCAACGGCTATTATTCCATTTCATCTGTTTATGCATCCTGCTATTCGTTTCTGTGCTCCCACTTGTAGGACAGGAATACGAAACTGAATCCGGGCATGCCGAATTTGATTCATCTGTACCACTTCACTCTTTTACGGGTGAAAGCGATCATCTTATCGGCAAGATTAATCTTGAGGATTCTACCGTTGACTTCTTCCTGGATGTCAATACCCTTAAAACCGGGATAGGAAAACGGGACAAGGATATGCTTGAAACGTTGAATGCCGAGGAATATCCCTTTGCCGAATTCTTTGGGAAGTTGGAAAGCCCGTTCAATCCAGAAGAAGGGTCCCGGGAAGTTGTGGCCAAAGGAGAATTTTCCATCCACGGCGAGACAAGAGACCTAAGTGTGGAAGGAACTATCGAGAATACCTCGGAAGGATTAAAGCTTAATGCAGCATGGACCATCGATATGGAAGATTACAATATTGAGCCTCCGGGGATTCTTTTTTATCGTGTAAGTGAAAAAATCGACATCAGAATTGAAGCACTTCTAACATCTAGCGATTAACTCTATGTTATACTGTTATAAAAAAATATTTCTTACAACTCTGATCTTTTTAACTTCCTGTACACTGCTATTTGCCCAGATGGAAAGAAAGCGGGTACAAACCGACGACACGGTGTCTGATGTATTCTGGACTCCTACTCTTATCACACAGGGAACAACAGAGAACCTGCCGACAGGCAATCTTAATGTTACCATCATGCACAGCTTTGGGATTGCGACACAACGCACTCTGCAAAACTTTTTTGGATTGGATAATGTGCAGAACGTCCGGCTGGGCCTTGACTACGGTATCAATGATTATTGGTCGTTAGGCATTGGAAGGTCTTCTTTGACAAATGTCGTTGACCTGCGTACAAAGGTGTCTGTTTTACGTCAGAAATCCTCCGGCTCTGTACCCCTGAATCTTTCACTGAAAGGAGATTTTGGTGTTGTCACCCAGGAAAACTCGCGCCCCTTTCAGGATGACATAAATACTATGTTATCTTTAATAATATCCCGGAAATTCAGTGATGCGGTAAGTCTGCAGGTTACCCCGATGTATGGACATTTTAGTGATATCTCGTTTATCGATATCAACGACATTTTTGCCATAGGAGTAGGAGCGGAAATTCATTTGTCGAGAAGATTTGCCCTGGCCGGTGAATACTATCCGGTTATAGGAGACAGACCGGCAGATACACGTAATGCCTTCTCACTCGGATTGAATATTGAAACCGGCGGCCATGTCTTTCAGCTGTTTTTCACCTCTACAGAATGGCATCTTGAACAATTTGTCATGGCCGACAATACAGACAACTTCTGGGCCGGAGATTTCCGCTTTGGATTCAACGTAAATCGTATCTTTTCTATTGGGAATTAGTGTCCATGTTTACTACTTAGACGCTCAGAGCACCAAGTAAAACTATGTGTTCTTAGTGGCTAAGTGGTAAAAATCACTATTTAGCCAGTGCTGCTGCTTCGCGGGCGATGTCGCGGTTACATTCAAAGGAAAGATTTTTATAGTTAATTAGATCAACAATCGTACCTATTATACAGAGTCCGGCGGTAAACAGATACAAAATACCCATTCCTATCTGACCAATAATGAAGCGATGAATACCCGCAACACCAAAAAAGCCGATAATCGCAGTCAGCAAAATAACCTGTGGATCTTTTCTGCGGGCCCTGTATACGTTGGCAAACCTGGTCGCCGTCTCGTCATCCATCGGCTGCATTAATTTTGAAACATATGCTGCTTCATCCCCTTCCAATTCCGGTATATAATCGATCATCCTGGCCATAGTTAATTATCTTTTTTTAGATTAAATTCGATATTTTTTCGTACTAAGAAACCAATACGACTAATTAGAATAATGATTGCAAAAGGCCCTAATATATTTGCCTCCATAGCCTTATAAATATCAGCTCTGAATATATATGCGATAGAATGTCCCAATCCTTCTCCCGGACAAAAATTTATCCCGACGATTTCATACAGACACCAGCTGCTTTTATAGTCAGTAACCGGATCCAATAAAGCCATAAATAACAAGCCGGCTAAAAAGACGGCAATCTCAAAATAATTTGTAAAGATATGTTTTATATGCTTACTCATTATAATAACACAACTACATATTTTATATAATAGAGCACGTATTTTACGATCAGTTGTAATTTATGTCCTATTTTATCAAATCAATATTAGAAACCAAAGCATATAATTTGGATGCATCATACCATCACTACGTCAGCAATAATAATTTGTTTAGCTTTTTTAATATCACAACCGGTACAGTCCCAGGATCGAAATGACAGCCTGATAATTGATCTGGATCCCATCGAAATAGTATCAATTCGGTCTAACATCAGTGCGGCAGACGCTCCTTTGGCTCTAAGCATTAAAAACCGGAGTCTGCAGGAAATTAATCATGATGCTGCATTTTCCCTGACAAGTATAAGTAATGAACTGCCGGGAATCTGGGTTAATAACCGCCAGAATCATGCTTTGGGAGAACAGATGACAATACGAGGAATCGGCTGGAGAGCTTCTTTCGGTGTCCGTGGCATACAGGTTGTATTAGACGGAATACCATTGACAGTGGCAGATGGCCAATCTGTTTTAAATATTATTGATCCATCTTTTATACGAAAAGCAGAGGTAATACGTGGTCCCGCCGGTGCTTATTGGGGTAACAGTAGTGGCGGAGTTCTCTATTTATCTACAAGACCAAATTATACCAAGGATAAAGCTAACATCAGACTGCAGACAATGACAGGTTCGTTTGGCTTTACAAAAGTCCAGGGAGAAGCTTCCTATTCTACTGGCAATCATGACGTTAGCGCGTATACATCATATCTTAATGAGGATGGTTTCCGGAATTACAGTTCTGCAGAAGTTATTCGTTCCGGTGTGAACGGTTCAGTTAAACTGACCTCAACGAGTCAATTGGATTATATGGGTGCTTTGATTCATATGCCTTTTGCACAACATCCGAGTGGACTAACCTCAGAAGAGGCTGCAGAAAATCCGGCAATGGCAAATCAGGGATTTGTAGAAGCCGAAGCAGGTAAAAGCATAACACAGGGACAATCGGGGCTCCGTTATCTGCTTGATACCTCTGCAGGTTTACTCACAGTAGCCGGCTATGGAATTTACAGAGATTTAAGCAATCCCCTTACTTTTGGCATTATTACTGTTGACCGTCTCGCGGGTGGATTCCGTACGACGCTGGATAACCAGTGGGGAAACCTGCAATTAAATGTTGGAGCTGAAGCAAAATTCCAAAACGATGATCGAACGGAATTTGAAAACGCCGGAGGTGGTGTGAGAGGTGCAGTTACTGTCGATCAGGTTGAACAAGTTTGGAATCAGGCTTTATTTGCTACCGGAACGTATTCCCTGCAGAATTTTAATATTCTTGGTTCATTGCGCTATGACAGGTTAACATTTTCTACAGATGCACCTTCAGTCGAAAATACCGGAAAGCGTACCTTTCAGGCTTTCAGTCCCAGCCTTGGATTCAATTATGATCAGGGTTTAGTAACCTTCTATTCAAATTTAAGCACTTCGTTTGAAGCACCGACAACCACCGAACTTGTAAATCGTCCTGATGACGGTAACGGTTTTAACCCGGAACTGGAACCGGAGAAAACCGTCGGTTTGGAAATAGGTATGCGTGGTGAAACTGCTGACAATATACTGAATTATGATGTGGCTTTGTTTAATTTATGGATATATGACCTGCTTTTCCCCTTTCAGCTGGAATCTGCAGAAACTTTTTTCAGAAACCAGGGAGAAACGGTACACAGCGGAATTGAAGCTCAACTAACTATCCATCCGGCTCATAATTGGCGATGGATAGTTGTCGGTAATGTAACAAGGGCTGAATTTAAAAAAGCTACTACACCCGACGGTACCTCTTTACGTGGAAATAAAGTACCGGGAATTCCCGAGCTTCGTCTTAATTCGAGCCTGGTCTGGAATCCGGGTTTTTTCCGCTCATCAGCGTCTTATGAATATATCAGCAGTTATACGACTGATAATCTGAATACATCTCAAAACGACAAATATTCGGTGGTGGATGCAAAAATAAGTTATCAGATCAATTTTCCGGGCTCCAATGTCACTATTAATCCTTTTTTAAATGTCCGCAATATTTTTGATAAACGGTACAATGGTTCTATCGTGGTAAATGCCTTTGGCGGACGATATTATGAACCGGCACCCGGCAGAAACTGGCAAACAGGTATATCGGTTCAATTCTGATTTTTTTAAACTGCCAATCTCTTTATCAATTGCTTTTAGAGCTGTTACACAAAGGGACGCGAAGGAGGCACAGAGTTACACCCCCGATCCATCGGGGCTGCGGTCCTTTGTGATCTTTTGTGATGCTTTTGCCCTGGGCATCCCTTCGGGGGTGATATAGCCAGAGAGCACTAAAGTGCAATCAAGCAAGATGACTCACGCTATATTAATGAGAATACCGGCTGGTATTATTTTATTTCCTGAAGTGAAATGCGGGCTAATCGGCCTTCACGAGGTGGAAAACGGATAAAAAATTGAGCTATATATTTGTTTTGTAAGAATTTATATTAAAATCAGGAAACAAAATTTAAAAAATTATGTAACAAGTATGGGTACAAATTCCTCTTGTACTTAAAACAATGTTTATTTTAATATTTGAGGACATCATGATAAAACACATACTTTTTGCTCTTCTCTTGTTCAGCGGCACCTATTACTACTGGACAACAAAACCCGTCATCCATGGACCTGGTATTGTAGCACCCGAAACTCCCAAACAAACCTCCGCTCGAGACATCAATTCATTCAGGTATAAAACATTTAAGATTGTGCCCAAAGCTAAAATCAATATGGAGGTAAGGGTGCTCTCTCGAAAAGATTATTATTTCGACACTTTTACAGAATTAACCCCCACTGATGTAGTTTTTGGTTGGGGACCTATGTCTGATGAAAGAAACCTGAAAAAATTGATGGTGAGGCAATCTGAACGCTCATTTCATTGGGAAATGACCAAACCACCTATCAAACAGCAGGAAATGTGGAGAAATGCTGCAAACATGCATTTAATTCCTTCCAATGGTATTATCGAAGAAAAAGTAATGGATTTACGGAAAGGAAATATTGTTAAAATTGAAGGTTATCTTGTAAATGCAGAATCGAAACAAGGTTGGGAGCTGAAAACATCGCTTTCCCGTAAAGATTTAGGCAGCGATGCCAGTGAACTTCTATGGATAAATAATATGACGATTCTTTAATTTGTTCGGATTTTTATAAACTATAATGCAGTTGAAAAGTCCGGTCTTTGAATTGTTGTAAGGAAAATATTCGTAGGCAATAGACGGGCGGCGGTTGGATGACCAATCCTAAATAAATCAGTACATCAATAATTGTACCGCACAGGTGTCATCCTGAGACACTAAAGCTTAAACTGGGGTAATACCTGAGCCAGTCGAAGGATCTCCGAGAATCATGACTGAAAGGTCGCACCACGTGAGTAGCTGGGCGTCGGGATACTTCAGCCGACTTTTTTTCTACCCAAGTGCGTTCTGCAAATATCAAAGGTATATTGTATAATGGAAACGTATCACAGCAGATTCACCAATTTACCTATATATGCATTGGCTTAAAGACTCCATTGTAGATATTCTCATAACGATTCTGATTGTAATCGCAGTTTTTCTTGATGCTCCGATCCTCAGCGGTATTATAGCAGGATATACAGTCGTTTTGCTCATTGCAAAGGCTGTCATACTTGTTGGAGATGATACTCTTAACCTTCTCAACAAGACGAAAACCGAAGCACCGGTCTGGCTTTCCCACCTGTTGTACGGAACCAATACTGTTATATTATTATACTCCGGCTGGTGGTATACCGGTGCCGGCTGGGCTGTCATCTGGTTTTTGTCCTATATGGCTCAGCGTAAATTGGACCGCCGGCAATCTTCATTGGCCAACTGAGTTCCGGGATCTGTTTTTATCCATTATAACTGTAATAATTTATCGAACTCCGAAGGAGTTTAACGTGAATAGCCCCCTGCAAAGCTGGAGGGTAAAATTCAAAGAGTGAGATCATCAACCCCGAAGCGGGTTGAATCGGCAGGAACATCAGGTTGCCTGTGATGAGAAATATCTGCTTTAATACAAGATCTTGTTTATTCAACCCCTTCGGGGTTGTCTGTCATTGATGAACAGTTTACCCCGCATTACATACGGGGCTATTCATATTTAATCCCTGCGGGATTTAGAATAAAAATGTTATTCAAAACGGATGCTCCAAAATGGCTAAAATGATCCAACTATGAGTTTTGACATAATACTAGTATACACCCTCAGTATTCATTTTGAGTCGGTAAACAGCTGCGGGTGTTGTGATAAATAAATGATTATTGTTTTCACCGCCCCATCCCAGGTTCGTTGCCCGGGCCGGTAAATCTATCATCTCAACTTCAACACCGTCCGGGGCAAACACGTAAATACCGCCGGGACCCGTAGAATATACTCTCCCCTCGTTATCAACAGCCATGCCGTCAGCTGCTCCATTGTCAGCTGACTCCCCCACTTCAGCAAATTTTTGTCCATTCTGCAGCTCTCCGTTCTCCGTTACCTCAAAACGTCTTATTTCTCCACTCGAGGTGTTATTTACGTAAATATATTCTTCATCCGGCGAAAATACTATTCCGTTGGGACGATCAAAACCTTCAAACAACAGTGTCAATTCATCATCCTTCCACCTGTAAACACCACTGAATGACAACTCCTTTTCCTCTTCGCTGACACCATACGGCGGATCGGTAAAATAAATAGAGTCATCAGATCTTACGGCAACATCATTGGGACTGTTCAGGCGCTTCCCCTCATAGGATCGTACCAGTACAACAACTTTCTTATCGAGAGTTATCTGTGAAATCATGCCGTCATGTTGAGCTAAAATAATGTTTCCATTATTATCGGATGTTATTCCGTTTGAATGTCCTGAAGGATTCATGAACTCTGTTGACTCAGAAGAACCCGGCTCCCATTTGTAAATCGTATTTGCCGGAATATCGCTGAAAAGCAAGTATCCGCCGGAGTGCCAAAAAGGTCCTTCGGTAAATTGAAATCCGGAGGTAATTTCTTCCGGTTCTTCATTTTCCTGAACCAGCGACTGTGCATTGAGTAACAATGGCAAGATTAAAAACGTTATAACAGGCATCGACAACCACAAAAATTTCCCGGATAAATTTGACATTGTATTACTATTTTAAATTAATATTTTACCCCATAACATATCAGTAAGTCAAATAAAAACTTTGAGTTACTTTTTTGCCCCTAACAATAACTATTTTTATTTAAAGAATAAATTTCTGGTACAATTTTAACCAATTATAAGATCCAATGTATTTAAAACATATTGCTTATATAACTGCTTTTGTTTTCTTGCTTTCAGGATGCGGTGGAGAATCACCGGATCAATACGAAAATCTCTCTTTCTCGGATGACAATGGTGGAATAACACTTGCCGAAGGTTTCCGGGCGGTAGTCGTAGCCGACAGCGTTGGTAAGGCCCGTCATATTACTGTTGATGATAAAGGTGATATTTATGTATCTCTCGCTGAGCTTAATCAAGGAAATGGTATTGCTGCACTAAGAGATACTAATGATGATGGTATTGCCGACGAAATTGAATATTTTGGTGATTATACCGGAACGGGTATCCACTACCATAATGACTACCTTTACTTCAGTTCTGATACTTCGGTAATGCGATATCAGATGTCTTCCGATGAGTTGGTTCCATCCGGTGAACCGGAAACAGTTATACAGGGTTTCCCCGACCAAAACTCCCATGCGGCAAAATCTTTTACCTTTGATCAATCCGGTAACATCTATGTCAATGTCGGTGCTCCCTCCAATGCCTGCCAGGAAGAGCCCAGAACCCCTGAGTCGCCCGGACTGGACCCCTGCCCCCAGCTGGAACGTCAGGGCGGTATATGGCAATTTGAAGCCAATACAACGGAACAAACCCAGCAAGGTGACGGACACCGTTACGCAACAGGTATAAGAAATGCCGTAGCACTCGACTGGAATGAGAATAGCGGAAATCTGTATCTCTTACAGCACGGCAGGGATCAGCTTAACCAGTTATGGCCCGAATTCTATACAGTGGAAGATAATGCCGAAAAACCTGCAGAGGAATTCTTCCTGGTAAATGACGGAGATAATTTCGGATGGCCATTCACATACTACGACCCGATAAGAGATCAAAAAATGGTAAATCCCGAATATGGCGGAGATGGTGAAACACCTGCCGAAGAGGGAGAATATGAAGATCCGATTACGGCTTTTCCGGGGCACTGGGCTCCAAATGACCTGTTGTTCTATTATGGCGACCAATTCCCGTCAGAATATCAAAACGGATCGTTCATAGCCTTCCACGGCAGTTGGAATCGTGCACCGGAACCACAGGCAGGATATAAAGTTGCCTTTGTTCCTTTTGAGGGGGAAAACCCATCCGGTGACTATGAAATTTTTGCTGATGGATTTGCCGGTGCCGATACTCTTAGCTCGCCCGGAGAGGCGGAATATCGTCCTGTTGGACTGGCAACAGGAAATGACGGATCCCTTTATATATCCGATTCTGTCAGAGGGAAAATATGGAGAATTGTATATACGGGCAGTAGTGATTAAATAACCTTTGTCCGGGCTAACTAGTCTTTGTCCAGGGAATACAGCCGGAAATCATTTCAGCTGCCCCTGCAACACGGATGGGATTTCTCGACTCCGTCTCGGAAAACCACCGGGACTGCGCTCGAAATGACGCCATGGGTGGGGAGGGTGATAATAAATACCCCTGCATTGTCATTCCGAATAATCAAAAGGAGTTTATAAATCTCTTAAGAATCTAGATCCCGTTTAACAGCCAGGAAAACGATATGATAGCTTATTCTCACCTCCTCACCGGCGGAGTCGTCCCAGTGGTCGATCAGCAGGGACAACTCCTTCGGACTGAGCGGACGTCCCTCCTTCTGAGTACCCGCACCAAGGTGTTTTAGCTGTCTGAAAAAATCCCGGGCGCTGCCAAAAGTTTGGGTAACTGTATCTTCGTAAAAGTCGACCTGTGCCGGACCGGCAGATAATTTTATTACCATTTCCTCGGTATCAGGTAACGTATTGCCGGTAAAAGGAAGGCCAAGTTTCCTGCACGGTTCTTTCCATTCCGGAAAGCTTTCATTACCGGGAAATGATGCGAGCAGCAATCCGCCCGGTTTTGTCGCCTCCAGCCATCTGCCCAGTGTCAATGCCGGATCTTTAAACCACTGGGCGGTAAAACCGCTGACCGACATCGCATAATGCGGCTCATGGTGTGTGGGCTGTTCTGCATCCAGCTGCATAAAAGAGAGATTTTTATGATGCTGTAGTTTTTTCCGGCTCAGTTCAACCATCTTCTCCGAAAGATCAGTCGCAATAATATTGCGTTTCGGATAAATCTCTGCCAATCCTTCAGTTACAAACCCAGTACCGCAACCCAGTTCAATAACAGGACCGGCTGGTATGATGTCTTTCCATGGCTGAAGTGAAGCTATCAGCCGACCGGCAATATCTTTCTGAATGTCTGCATGCTCGTCATAATAAGCTGCAGCACGACCGAATTTTTCCGCAATTTTATGTTTGATGTTTTTTTGAAGTTTTAACTGGTTCGACATTTCCGGGATAATTTCCTGATAATATGATCACTTACCATTCAGATACTCTTCAAGTTGGGGTTTAAGAAACTCGAAAGATTGTTCACAGTGAGAAAAAGGCAGTGCATGTCCGCCCATTTTAATTTCAAAATACTGAGATCTGTTTTGCAGACGGTTATAAATTTCTCGCCCTTTTGTTTTAGGGATGATATAGTCATCAGCTCCGTGAAAGATGCAGATTCTATGGGTTTTTTTAAGCAGATCTATATCCAGTTTAGAATTATGAAGCAGTTTTAAATCATTCAACATAAGATTATGATTAAGATCTTCTATAATGATATCCGGGGCATCCTTTGGAGCATAGCAGTTGCGATAAAAAGTTTTCAGCACTTTCTCCGGTTGTACTTCAAACTCATTGATCATCTGTTGAAGCATCAAACGCGATCGCCGCTTGAATTGGGCCGCCTGCGGGTGAAACTGCAAAAATCCTCCGAAAATAACGAGTATATCTGTATTTCTGATGATTTCCTCTTTACACCAGTGTAACCCAAAGGAATGAGTAAAAACAATCAGGAACTCTTTATTATCTTTTAACTCAGGTTCAGCAGAATCTTTGAAATATCCACGGTCATAGTGTTCGAATTCACCAAATCCATTCAAAAGCTTTTGCCAGTGTTGCCAGCAACGAGAATCAAAGCCCCAGCCGTGGTATGTTAAAAATCGGCATTCAGCCATTCTTCCACTCCTTTAATACGTTCAAAAAGTTATCAATCTGTTTCCTGTTATGAGCCGCTGACAAGGTTATACGTATCCTGGCACTACCCTTGGGTACGGTCGGCGGACGGATGGCGGTGGCTAAAAAGCCTTTCCTGTACAGATAATCAGCCAAATCGAGAGCTTCTATATCTGTCCCGACAATAACCGGTATAATCTGTGTAGTTGAATCTCCTGTTTCAAATCCAATGTCATGAATTTGTTGTTTCATATACCTGATATGCCGGTGCAGTTTCATACGTTGATCGTTCATCGTCGGAATTAATTTAAGGGAGGCTTCGATCGCACCGATCACTGCAGGCGGTAATGATGTGGTATAGATAAAACCCGGACAAAAATTAACAAGGTACTTCTTCATTTTCGAGGAACAGAGAAGAAAAGCCCCAAAGGTTCCAAATGCTTTTCCGCAGGTACCAAGCACCATATCAATTCCTTTAATTCCGTGAGCCAGTCCAAGCCCGTTTTCGCCCCAGACGCCCACTGCATGTGCATCATCAACAAAAAGCCACGCATCATAGCGATTTGCCACATCTGCTATCGCTTTGAGATCGCTGCGATCACCGTCCATGCTGAACAACGATTCCGTAATGACAACTACACGTGAATGCTCTTCCTGTTCAGCTTGCCTGAGATGGCGTTCAAGATCAGAAACAGAGTTATGATCAAACCGGCGGAATACCGCCCGGCTTGAAAGTGAACCCTGTAGAAGACTGTTATGACTCAATTTATCAGCTAAAATAAGAGTATGTCTGTCAGCAATGGTACTGATAATCGAACTGTTGGCCTGAAACCCCGAATTAAAAATAAGTGCCGCTTCACGACCGAATGTTGAGGCAAGATGATCTTCAAGTTTGCGGTGGATGGAATATGTACCGCTGATAAGGCGTGAAGCTGTAGAGCCGGCGCCAAATTCTTCTGCATATGATTTTGACTGCTTTATAACTGCAGAATGTTTTGACAGCCCCAGATAATCATTCCCGCTAAAGTTGCAAATCTCGCGGTTGTTATCTCTGATCGTAACGGTCCCGGCGGGATTATACTCAGTAAGGGACCGCAAACGGTGATCCCGCTTTCGTTCAGCCAGAGCTTCATCAATAAATTTATTTTTGGAGGATGGCACTTCGGATTTATCGATTCTTAAATGAGTAAATATTTATTTGATGCTATAGCCACTAAACCACCTCATTATCCTGCTTTTTTGGCTTTACTAATTAGTGAGGCTGTCTAAAAAGTCATATCCCTATAAATAACGGTTAATTTTTTAAGATTTAATGTTGTTTTCGAGGAGACCTCCAAGGTTTCTGAAACCTTGGAGGTCTACACCTAAAAAATTTAAGTTCTCGAAAAGCAAAAAGACTTTTTAGACAATCTCAATTAAAGGGGGTTGTTGGACCATCTTAGTCCAAGAAAGCAAATTTGAATTCAACTATACCTTCATATTAACAAATTATTGGTAAACCCTCAGGGTTTGTGAAACCCTGAGGGTTTTTCTTATCGTGATAATTCAGCTTTTTCCTGGAAACAACCCCCGCGGCTAAAGCCGCACCCCCTTTTTTAAGGGGGACTTTCTTTTTCGAGGCTACAGAGTGAAACCTCAAACGATCATCGTTGAAATGACACCAGACACTAATTTTCAGCTACGGCTTGAGTGTCAGCAGGCGCCCAGGTTGAATCACTTTCAAACGTACGCAACATAGTACGGAATTGTCGTACAAAACGTCGTTTATTGTACTTTGGCGCAAATTGTCCGAATTCAAGTATGAACAAACGTCGTGTATCTTCATCATAGATAGTCATATTTACAAAAGGACCTCCCATGGCATCATGGGTCATATCCCAGGTACCAAGGGTTTCATAGACAATATTTCCATCCATCTCAAAAGATTCGGTCTCAACCGGATTCCGGTATTCCGTCGTTACATAGGAACTGTCTCTGGTACCACGAATGAATTCTCTCATCAGAGAATCCCGCTTTGCATTGATCCAGTCATTATCTAAGTGTGTAATATCCGTGAAATCTTCCTGCCACCATGCCCAAAACCAGCGATCATTATTCGGGAGCGACCGGCGCATGGTTAAAAAATGATTTGTCTTACCATTCTCAGTAAAGGTAGTATCAATGTTTTTGATCCAATCGTGCTGAATACGAATTTTCCAACCTTCTTTATTCCAAAGAGTGTCTGAAAGTTGTACCTGCTCACCGCGGTCATATATTTCCTCCTCCCAACGTTCAAACTCCTTTTCCATCAACCTGTTGGTGAGTGTCTTTTCTGAATTACGTATTTGTTCAGCCAAAACCGAATCATTTTGAGCTGTAAGGATAATAGTCCATTGATCACGATACCAGCGGTCCTGCAGCGGGAAAGCGAAAGACTCACCATTTCTGACCGACTCTTCGACCTCATCACTCAGCATAGCCCGGATAAAGCGACCGACATTGGTTGTGTCATCTATTGGTGCCGCTATAATAAGATTCCTGTTACGTTTTATCTGCTCCAACTGATCATTATTCTTAATGTCCCTGAACCGTAAATCAAACATGGGCTGTGCATTCGGCATAGTTCTCAGATACTTACCAAAGGTATTGTGAATAGCATCTGCCGTTTCGCTTTTAAACTGGCTGGAATCCATCACGACTACGGCTTCTCCCAAACCACCGACAGCATTTCTGCGATAATCACCTTCGCAGCCTATCCAGATGGCAACAGTTATAAGAAAAAAGCTGATTTTAAAAAATGATTTCATGGATTTTCTATTGGTTTTTCTTTGTGAATATTTGCAACTGAATATATTTAGAATAACGGTTTAACGGCACTACAAGAAATTGATTACCGGACAAATACTATTGAATTATTACAACATTAAATTTCGTGTTTTAGTGCTTCTGTGGCTTGGTCCGTTCAGGCATTGTTCAATAATCGGAACTCCCCAAATCTTCTCACAGCATCGATAATTAATTGTTACCATACTTCAAGGAGTTAACAAAAGCAAATACCCGATCCTTCCATCCCTCGTCGGGATAAAATTGGTGGATGGTATCAATGAGTGCACTCCCGACAATAAATCCGTCCATATCTGCCGCAATTAGCTGTGCATCTTCATGAGATTTAATGCCAAAACCCACCATCTTGGGATTGCGTGTAATATTTTTCCTGACACGACTGATAAACCGCTGCACAGAACGTGCTACTTCGTCTCCACCGCGTGCTCCAGTGACGCCTGTCACTGACACACAATATACAAATCCTTCCGATCTTGAATCTATTTCTCTCATACGTTCATCGGGAGTATTGGGAGCCACAAGATAGATTATCGGCAAACTGTATTCCGCCGCTTCTCTGCTGATCATGCCGGATTCTTCCATAGGAATGTCAGGAATAATCAGACCGTCAACTCCTGCCCCGGAAGCTTCTTTACAAAATGCTTCAACACCGTAATGCAATACCGGATTCATGTAGCCCATCAGAATGAGAGGTATTTCCGACTGTTTCCGGATATCTCTTACGATATTGAATATTTTTTCCATTGTAATCCCATTCCTGATAGCCTCTGTACTGGAATATTGGATTGTCGGTCCGTCGGCCAGGGGATCACTGAACGGCATGCCAAGTTCAATCATATCCGCCCCGTTCTTTTCAAACCCCAGGATAAGATCAACCGTAGAATCGACATCGGGATAGCCTGCCGTTAAAAAGAGACTCATCACCTTTGATGAGATGTCACGATTATCAAATATCTGTTGAATTCTTTTTTTCTGATTGGTATCAGTCATTATAAATAATTTTTTAGAAGAACATGAATAGTAGGGTTCGGAATGTATGGCAGAGCGAAGATGCCAAAAAAAATATCACGGGACCAAATTTTTTGAAATTGTTCCCATATCTTTGTCACCACGTCCGGAGCAATTGATCACTACGATTTCGTCGTTTGTTGTCTTTGGCATCAGCTCATCCAAATATGCAATCGCATGTGCTGTTTCCAGAGCGGGAATGATTCCTTCAAGCTCTGATAAAAGTTTAACACCTTCCATCGCCCGATCGTCGGTGATTGCTGCATAAGTCACGCGTTTTGTGTCTCGTAGATAGGAATGTTCCGGACCGATACCCGGATAGTCCAAACCTGCACTGATCGAATGTGCAAGCTGGATCTGTCCTTCACTGTTTTGCAGAAGATAACTGAGCGATCCATGCAGTACTCCCGGCCGGCCCATAGTCAATGTAGCAGCTGTCTTGCCGGTATCGGCTCCGAGTCCTGCAGCTTCAAGTCCGAACATTTTTACCGATTCATGATCAATGAAGGGATAGAAAATGCCGATAGCATTTGATCCGCCGCCTACACAGGCCAACAGATAATCGGGAGAGCGGCCTTCTTCTTTCTCGAGCTGATAGCGGGTTTCCTCTCCTATCACCTTCTGGAAATTCCGGACCATCATCGGGTATGGATGAGGTCCTACGACCGATCCAATAACATAAAACGTACTGTCAACATTGGTGACCCAATCGCGAATTGCTTCATTGGTGGCATCTTTTAATGTTTTGGATCCGCTGGTTACCGGCCGGACCTCCGCCCCTAATAGCCGCATTCGGTCCACATTCAGCTGCTGACGCTCCATATCCTCTTCACCCATATAGACGATGCAATCCACTCCGAACTTTGCGCATGCGGTAGCTGTAGCCACTCCATGCTGGCCGGCTCCCGTTTCAGCAATGATCCGCTGCTTTCCCATCTTTTGTGCGAGCAGTACCTGTCCTATGGCATTATTGATTTTATGTGCACCGGTGTGACAAAGGTCCTCCCTCTTGAGGTAAATCTTCGCCTTGCCGTAATGGTCCGTCAACCGGTTGGCAAAAGTGAGCTTTGTGGGACGTCCTACATATTTGTTCAACAGGAGGCGGTATTCATCCTGAAAAGAATCATTATCCCAGGCCTTACTGAAAGCCACTTCAAGTTCTTCCAGTACAGGAATTAAAATTTCCGGTACAAACTTGCCTCCGAATTTTCCATAGTAACCGGTTTTTGTGGGTGCTTTATATGTCATAAGCATAAATCATCTTATTTGATCGTTTTGATACTTCCCTGGAGAGATTATTAAGTTAATATTAATCTCTCTAAAAATAGTGATAATCAATTAAGAAATGACAATACAATTGTGAAGATATTGGTAGAGAGTTAAAAATCTGTAACTTCTTGGTGAATATGCTGCGTACTTCAGGCAGTTTGTCCTTATGGCAAATAGAAGTCGGTAACTGTTCATTGCCTCTGCCACATGGATGAGATTTCTCGACGCCGTTTTGAATGAGAGCAGCTAATAAAAACCCACCCACGATGTCATCCCGACCGGAAGTCCCGATGTTTTTTATCGGGACTGTAGCGGAGGGATCGCGCCGGGAGTCGGACACGTCTCATCCGCTCTGAGTTGGCTGCCAGTAACGAAAGGTTTCGATTAGTTGCCTCTGCCACATGGATGAGATTCCTCCACTCCGCATAGGGAAACCCGCCGATGCTGCGGTCGGAATGACACGTGGTTTGTTAAAGAGTAGCT
>CAZPWQ010000008.1:0-42036 GCA_964590495.1 uncultured Balneolaceae bacterium | reverse complement strand
GGGAAACCCGCCGATGCTGCGGTCGGAATGACACGTGGTTTGTTAAAGAGTAGCTAACTAAGTACCACCTACATTGTCAATCCCGAAGCTAAGCTGAATGAGATACAGCCGAAAACCTGCAATATTCACAGATTGCCGCTTGATAAATATGGAACTATTGTTTGATATGCGGGTAAAAAAGAAAGAAGGCCTCACACCTATCAGATATGAGGCCCTGACTATTCATCAAGAGAGACGCTACTTGAGCGCTCTTTAAAATGTATAATATTATAGATAGATCAAAATTTTTCTATAAATTGCTATTCTGTTATTCTTGTTGTACTGATCTTTCCTTTAACTTACAGCTAATTAAACTAAACTCGGGTTAAGGAGTAGGTGACTTTTCAAGTTACATACTTTTAAAAGATGGATGAGATTTCTCGACTTCGCGGTGTAAAAGCACCACCGCTGCGCTCGAAATGACGCCGTTGGTTCTATTTGTAGCCAATATTCAAATTCCGGCGTCATCTCGACCGGAGTCCGGCGTTCCCGGCCGGACGGAGTGGCCCCGATGCATCGGGGCATCCGTGTTTCGAAAGCTCTGAGTCCAAAAGAGGTATGACAAATAAAAATCCCTCTTAACCCGAGTTCACGTTAATTGAAATTGCTTCAGACAGTAATAGGTGGGAAAGATGAATAATAATTACATTCGATCTGCTTCATTTGACAGAATCAGACACTTTTTCTTTATATTCTTCATTGTCACAGCACTACCCGCAGTTTCTCTCGCCCAGAACTCCGCCGACATTGAATGGCTTATTGATGTCCTCGGGCTGGAGGAAGGCTCTGTTGTAGCCGATATCGGTGCCGGAGACGGCGATCAAACCCTGGCACTGGTGCGGCATGTAAGTCCCGGCGGACATATATACAGTTCGGAACTTGGTTCAGAATCATTGCAGGATCTTCAGGAAGCTGTAAGATCAGCCCCGGCTTATTCCGACAATATAACGGTGATCGAAGGCCATCCGAAGCAAACCAATCTTACTGAAGAATGTTGCGATGCCCTTTTCCTGCGGAGAGTTTATCATCATTTTACCGATCCCGAAACCATGAACAAGAGTCTCTGGCAGTCGCTGAAACCCGGAGGACGTCTTGCTGTTATAGATTTCGAGCCACGGGAATCGGAGAGTAGAGATCCCGAAGGACGGGACCGAGGTGGCCAGCATGGGGTAACAGCCGAAACTGTTATAAAAGAACTCAATGAGGCAGGTTTCAAATTAATTAAAAATGAAAAAAGTTCCGGCAGAAATATTTATGTTGTTGTGGAAAAACCTGTCGATGACTAACAGATTTGTCAGTTATACATCAGCTTGTAAACTTTGCGACTCTTCAGGCCTTATTTTCACTCACCTTCAGCCGGTTATCTATCATCTCTGTTACTCATCCTGCACCAGTTTAAGCATAATTACATCATAGACCGCATGGGCAGCCATAGCCGCAATTAATCCGGCGGTTTCAAAGATATAGCCCAATCCAATACTGAGTAAAAACATCATGACACCAAATAAAACATGTCCTCTGGTCTTAAATTTAAAATAGCCGTGAATGCCGATAAAAAGTACAGAAGTCAGCCAGATACCCATCAACGGCTGAATCGCACCACGGAAAAGCAACTCCTCCCCCACTCCCGCAAATAGTGATAACTGTATGCGGTCAAAAGCTGTCAATCGCATTTGAGTAAGAACTTCAACGATATAAAAATCGTGAAGCACATCCGAAATCGGCGGACGGCTCATTGCAAAACCTATAAAAACGGCTGCAATACAACCGGCAGCAATTCCGGCTATAATCTGATTGGCAGCAGAATAGCCGTGATCAAAAGCCCTTTCAGGGGAATACCCGTGGATAAAATAAAAGATCGTTAAAGACAGCAACAGATATACAACAGCTGAAGTGACCGACAGAACAAGCAGATTCATACTTGAGATATCCCGCGAAACTGCTCTGTCGCTCTTATCATTCTCTGAATTCATGCCTGAAGATTACTTTCTAAATTACGAACGAATTCGAAATAAGATATGAACTTTTAGGGAATGAAAATTCTGGCACCGCCTTTCCGTTCGGGAGAATACACATAATATCTTACTAAAAGGATACTATACACAATTATGACTGCAGCTACATTTAAGCCGTTACCATAGAAACAACCCCCGCGGCTAAAGCCGCACCCCCCTTTTCTAAGGGGGAATAAAAGGGGGTTGTAGGACCATCTATAAACAAAGAATAAAAAATGATTTTGGCTTAATTAATACCTAATTATCGTGCAGGAAGCGGGTATGTGGCAGGACTTCTGTTTCCATAGCGATCAACAGAGCGTACGCCGAACAGGTAATTATCTTTTGAAACCCCCTCAATCGTAAACCGGGTTGTATCACCCACAAATTCTGAAAATCCCCAGTGTGGTTGGTTTGTAGCCCGCCAGACGATCTCATATCCTTTAAGATCAGGTTCTTTATTGCTCTTCCATCGCAATGTTGTGTTATTTTCGAGCTTTTGAACCTCCACAGCTACCTTTCTGGGTGAAGCTGGTGCATTTGCAAGTGTTGAGAGTGATGCAGCATTAAGCTGTGTTACTTTCCCCACGTACTCGTAGTCAACAAATTCCGGCAGATCACCGTATTGAATACCATCCTCCACTCTTACATCCTGGTGTTGGCGCTCATAATACTCATGAGGTTCGCTGAAACGCACAGCCGCAAATCCTTTATCCAGGAAGGCTGAATGATCTCCGCCCCGCAGGTAGCGGTCTCTTCTATAAATCATATTAACCTTAAAATCAGGCATATACCGTTTGGCAACTTCATAAATATGCCTTCCCAGTTGTCTTGCAGGCGTGTCATTTTCCCCGCCGGTGAATAGCAGCGTACGGTGGTAATCGGAAAGCTCCCGTTCGGGAGGTATTCCCGCCGCAAAAATCCTGACCTCATCATCATGTACCGTTCCGTCATCTTTCAGGGAATTCCCGATGATGTCATTGGTAAACATCCCCGCAATATTAAGGCACTTTTTACCGGAACATTTGGCGTAATGTCTGGCTCCCAATAATCCCTGTTCTTCGCCGGCAACTGCCATAAATACAATTGTTGCATCAAATTCATATTGCGACATAATCCGTGCCAGTTCCAGCACAGCTGCAGTACCCGAGGCATCGTCATTGGCTCCGGGAGCATAACTTGTGTCATTCATAATATCCGAGACCCTGGAGTCATAATGTCCGCTTACTACATAAACTCTGTCTTTGCTCTCTATTTGGGTTCCGGGCAAAATAGCCACAATATTTACAATCTCAACCGCTTCATCGATCCGGCTGTTCTCGCTTTCGACATAGCGATCATATCCGACCTGTAATCTGCCATCAGATGCCTCACTATAGCGTTGGAAGGTATCGTAAATCCACCGGCGCGCTGCACCGATACCGGTCGTATCACTTACCGTATCCGAAGTAGTATGCCTGGTGTGGAAACCTGCCAGTTCCCTGATATTGCTTTCAATAGTATCAACCGATACTTCTGAAAGCATCTGTTGTACTGATGGATCCAAATCTTCCCCGGAATTTTGACCTGCGTAACATCCTGATATCATAAAGATTACTGCAAAAACAACTGTATACTTAAGTATCAAATTACTTGTAATCATGTGATATGGTATATTTTTTTGCCCTAAAGGTTTACCTTATCCAGAATAAAAGAAGTCTTTACCAAATGTTGTAAAAGGTTTTTTAAGAGTTGCAAAGAAATAAAAATCTAAGAAGTTATATTTTGCTGGAAAATATTGAGAATTCAGAATTAACACCTTCTGAGTACTGAGTTCCTGTAGATATCTGCGATATCCGGATTAATTGCGATTACAATGGAGGATCGTTTATTTTACCGTTTCCTATACATTTAATAAAAAAGAAAAAAATGAAATTGATATACAGGTTGTCTGTTCTGATCGTGACAGTAACATTATTTGTTGCTTGTTCGAGTGACGCCCGCCAGGATCAGGAAGCCCAGAGATTGTCTCAGCAGTTTATTATAGTCGATGGTCATGTTGATATTCCTTACAGGCTGAATAATGAATGGGAGGATATCTCAGAACTGACTTCAAGTGGAGATTTCGACTATATCCGCGCACAGGAAGGCGGATTAAACGCCCCATTTATGTCCATTTACATACCGGCCGGCTATCAGGAAACAGGTGGAGCCAAGGCTTTTGCCGATAGCCTGATTAACATGGTTGAAGGAATAGCAAACGATCATCCGGATAAGTTTGCCGTCGCCACCTCACCTGAGCAAATACGGGAACAGTTTAACGAAGGCTTGATATCGCTTCCGATGGGAATGGAAAACGGAGCTCCGATTGGCACGAATCTGGATAATGTCCAGTATTTCTACGACCGCGGCATTCGGTATATCACCCTGGCACATTCAAGAGACAATAAAATCAGCGATTCCTCATATGATACTACCGGCACCCACCAGGGATTAAGTGATTTCGGAAAGGATGTGGTCCGGGAGATGAACCGGGTAGGTATTATGGTTGATGTCTCCCATATTTCTGATAATGCGTTTTACGACGTCATGAAAGTAACAGAAGCCCCGGTTATAGCATCCCACTCCTCCTGCAGGCATTTTACTCCCGGTTTTGAGCGGAATATGAGTGATGAACTGATTGAACAACTTGCTGAAAATGAGGGTGTTATTATGATTAATTTCGGATCCAACTTTTTGGACAGCACCTCCAGCGAAAGTTACGAAAGAGTACAGGAAGAAGCCCGCCAGCTGTTGGAAAAGAAAGGTATTGATCCCGAGAGTGAAGAAGGTGAAGAAATTTCAGATACTTATTTCAGTGAGAACTATGAGTACAGTACGGTTCAAAAAGTTGCTGATCATATCGACCATGTGGTTGATTTGGTGGGGGTAGAATATGTTGGTTTGGGATCGGATTATGACGGTGTTGGGAATACCCTGCCGGTCGGGTTAAAAGATGCATCGGATTATCCCAATCTTATTGCCGAACTGCTTGAGCGGGATTATACAGAGGAAGAGATCCGTAAGATCTGCTCTGGCAATATTTTCCGGGTCTGGGATAGGGTGAATGAAATAACCGGCACTATCGAGTAACCGGCTACACCGTCAAACCGTTAAAAATGGTTCATAATTTTTTCCTTCTCCCGTTAACCCCGGGATTGATCCCGGGGTCAACGGCATAGAGTCATAATTTAACCGTTTCAACGGTTTTTGAGTTAACAAATAGATAGCAAATATGACAAATACCACTTCTCCCGCCCTGTTGATTGATGAAGGAAAATGCAGATCCAATATTCGCCGGATGGCTGAAAAGGCAAGACGTCATAGTTTGACCTTTAAGCCTCATATGAAGACCCACCAGTCTGCCGATATCGGGCAGTGGTTCAGAGATGAAGGAATTCAGAAAGCTACCGTTTCATCCATAGATATGGCTGAATATTTTGCCGAACACGGCTGGGAGGATATTACCATTGCATTTCCCTGCAACATCCGTGAAATAAAACGAATAAACCATCTGGCCGGGGAAGTGTCATTGTCACTTCTGGTAAATAGAAACGACACTGCTGCATACCTCGATAATCAACTGACAACGTCCGTTAATATATATATTGAAATAGATACCGGCTCGGGAAGAACGGGATTTAGAGCTGACCAGAAAACGAGCATTGAACAACAGATAGAGACTCTCTCGAAAATGGATAATCTACATTTTACCGGATTTTATTCCCATCCCGGACATTCCTACTCCGCCCGGTCAAAGGAGGAGATTTTAAGATTTCATAATGATGTACGGCAGCAGATGAATAACCTCAAATCGCACTTTTCCTCTGCAGAAGGACCGCTTAAAACGTGTATCGGGGATACCCCGTGCTGCAGTAAAGGAGAACATTTTGAGGGTATCGATGAAATAAGTCCGGGCAACTTTGCATTTTACGATCTGACCCAGGTTCAAATAGGTGCCTGTAATTATAGTGATATTGCCGTTGCCATGGTTTGTCCGGTTGTTGATAAGTATCCCGGACGGCAGGAAATAGCTATTCACGGCGGTGCCGTACATTTTTCAAAGGACCGGCTGAAAACCGGTGACAAGGTCCATTTTGGTATTGCTGTTACTTTAGATAACGGTACATGGTCAGAACCTTTAAAAGATTGTATCCTGACTAAAATTTCGCAGGAGCATGGAATTCTTTCCGTTAATAAACAATTATTTGATAAGCTTTCTATCGGTGATCTGATTGGCATTCTACCCGTTCATTCCTGCCTGACAGCAGATCTTATGAGCGGGTATACAACTTTGGAGGGAACTCAATTATCTCATTTGAGAAAGAGGTAATCAGCAATTTAGGAATACTTGAAATAACGTCCCCTTCCAATCACCAAACGTTCCTGACGGAACGTGCCTATTGGTTGGATATTTATCAGGCTGGCCCAGAATGATAATTTTCAAGCTGGCAAAATTCCCCCTTAGCAAAGGGGGAATTAAAGGGGGTTGTTGGACCATCTTAATCCAAAAAAAGGGAATGTGAATCCAACTATACCTTCTTTTTACAATTATTTCTGTCGCGATAATGAAGCCGTTATTATAGAAACAACCTCCGCGGCTAAAGCCGCACCCCCTTTTTTAAGGGGGAATTTCTTTGCCTAACAAGAAGGGATTTGTGATTAATTTACTCTGTAAAGCCAGGCTCCAGAATTATAATATTGCCTGATATCAGCCAGCCCGGCTTCTGCTTCATCCAAATCAGAATATCCCCTGTAGGCCACCAGATGTTTTCCGTTTACACTTAGCATTACTGCATTAAACCCCTCATTCACCAGCTGATCTCTGAAATTGTTGGCGTTTTCCTCGACACCAAACGAACCGCCGATAATATAGTAGTCGGCAACCCCGTTTTGTGGTTTTTCAGCGGACTCTTCTTCATCTTTCTGAGGCTCTTCCGTCTCCCCAACCTGATCATCAGCTTCATCAGCAATTCCGGTATCCTCACCTGTTTCTGCGGTATCTGTTTCTTCCGGAGGAGTAACGAAATTCAGAGGTATTTCCTGTGTATCAATTTCTGGATCGGTAACAATATCATTTTTAACCTCATCCTGCTCTTCTGCTATATTTTCCGGTTGAGTTTCTTCAACTTCTTCCTCCTCAACCCGTGCAGAGAGTTCCTCTTCTTCATCATCTATTGATCTTGTACTTAAATCCTTGTCATCTCCTATCACCTTCCCGTCAAAAGCATCCTCCCGCTGTCTTATCTCTCTCCGGGAATTCATTCTTTCATCTCTGAGAAGTTCAAATTTGTTGGCAAAATTACCCCTGTTGGCATAGCGTTCTTCCAGAGTTGGTTCAATCGAAGCTGTTAACAGAACAACCAATTCACTCATTTGATAATCATCCGCATTGTATCCAAACAAATATTTAAGACCGAAAAACCATCCAGGCAGATCCTTCAGTATTGGAATTCCTCTTCTCACTTCCGATCTCTCGGTACGGTAAAGACCGGCGATAACCGTCGCCTCTCCGTCTATCAGCAGCGACTGCGTTTGTGCTTCCTGTTTATTAATAATGGTGCTTACGGGGTCAGGTTGTGCTGAAGAACGTTCAGCTTCAAGTGTGACATGAATAAAAGTAGTATCATTATGGACGATTATCTGTGGAGTAACTTCCAGTATGGTACCGACACTTACAAAATTATCAGTCACATTCCCTGCAAAATCACGCTGTTTAATGGAAAAATCCTGGCCTACCTGGACCCTGCCCGCCTGACCGTCCATTACTCTGACTGTAGGAGAAGCCAGTATCTCTCCCAGGTTATCCGCTTCGAAAGCACTGAACAGTGCCTGAACCTCAATGCCGGTATTGCCCAATTGCCCGACGTTCACAAGGGCGTTAAATACATTCTGCGAAACGTTCTGTGCGCCCCGTGAATTCACCTGTACAAAGGGTCCGCCGAATTCCTGGGATGGAAGCTCTCCATCCTGAGAACCGCCACCTCCCTCTTCTCCACCTGTGAAATCCGTTACATTATCAGGTACATTGTTTGAAAGCGTTGACCAATCTACACCTATTTCCCTTAAAGCCCGGCGGTTTCCTTCAAAAAATATAGCATTGATCCTCACTTCACGGGTACCTAACGTAGGTATCAGGTCCTCACCGGCTGCCCCGGCCACCTGTGCCTGTTGATTTCCGCTTACCTGCTGTCCCTCCCCGGTTTGTTCGATATTTACAATTTCGTAGTATTCAGGCAGTTCAACCAGCTGTCGCTGCTTAACATTCAGAATAAGTTTCAGAGCGTCCATCCAGTGCATGGGAGGTATGGATATACCCAGTTCACCACTGATATTGCTTCTGTCTATGATAATTTTGCCTCGATGCCCCTGTGCAAACTCGTTTAAGACATCGAGAACACGCATAAACGGAGTAGTACGGTCAAAGGTAACCATTTCTTCCGGATTAGTGTATTCCCTTACCGGCAGCTGATCCTGGGTTTGCGCCATTACTCCTGCAGTAAGTGCAAAGATCAAGACAAAAATAACTGAGAATGATTTCATATTATCTGTGTAATACATAATTATACCGTTAATCTTCGTCATTATTTACCTGCAGGGTAACCTGTTCAATAATCCCACCTTTATTCAGTACGAAAGTTGCCTGTCTGTCACTAATATCTATATCAGATAAGCGCCCCAAATAAACCTGGTCGCCCTCCTGCAGTCGTTGCAACATTCCGTTCTGGTCCAGTAAAAACAGGCGATTACTGCTCAATGCTATTACTTTACTGTTTTCCACATTAATCTGTTCATCCGTATTCTGTTCGACATCCCTGATCAGCGGAAAAAAGGGATTGTGAACCGATGCCACCAGGTTATTAGTAACCTCAGCTTCTCCCTCATTCAACAGTGCCGCCCGATCATAAAAGCTTGTGAGAACAAAATCGAACCGTACCTTTCCATACTCCTCCAGTTCATTAATCGGCGTTATGTTTACAGCGCTTATTTTATTCAGAGGCCTGCTGAGTTCAATCTGACGTAAATAATTGACGAAATTGCGGTAGTACCCTTCGCCATCTATTGCCATTGTTATAATTCCATATTGATCGTGCTGAGTCGAATCCTGGAAAGAAAAATTAAAATCAGTGTAAGCCAGACCGATATTTAAATTATTAATAAAATCATACACCCGGTCTTCATTGCTATTTCTGTACAGCGACTTTTCATAGTTGTTATAAAATTCGGTTGCTTCTTCAAACTGTTCGACCAAACCGGGATATGTACTCGCTATCTGCTGTTTTTCCCGCAGTTCGGCACTCTGAGTTTGAATCTCGCTTTCAAGTTCTTCGATTTCCGGAAGCTGGTAAAGATAGATATATGCCCCTCCGCCGGCTGCTAAGACGACAAATACAACGAGCAAAATGAGAGTATTTCTAAGTCCGTATGACATTTATATTAAATGTTACTGGTTAATTAATTCCTGTATTCCCTCTGGAGTAGGCGGCGAATATATGCTGTCGGATCTGACAAAACGTTTGATCAAAATGGAAAACTGGTAAACCGTCTGCTCCCTTACTTCCTGATTTGTAACATTCAGCAGGGTAGCATCATAAAACTCCTCAACCATACTGGGTATCCTGTTTCTGTATAAAGTATAGCCTTCAATAAAAGTACCATTGTCTGATTGAGACATAGATGTGATCCAGGTATTGGGAGTTTGTTGAATAGCACTATTCAATATTCCCATTTTAGCTGACCATTCACGGCTCCCATTGCTGAGCGTGTCTACCAGAACAAGTTTTTCTGACAGTGCGGAAAGGTCGCTGCTAAGCTCATTTGTTCTCTCAACCAGCGGGTTAACCTGATTTATTTCAGCATTAATGTGAGTTAGGTTATTCTCCAATTCACTGATTTGCTGCACATTTTGATTATAGAAATAGTTAAAGGTAATAGGTGTCAGAAAAATGAGGAAAAGAAGTATTACCCCATGCCATTCGAGCTTAAAGAATTTTTGACGGTCTGCTATATACGCCGGAATTAAAGATATATCAGGAAAATGTTGTTTGTCGAATCCTGAAGCTACCCATGCAGCTCCTATGGTTGTAGTAAAACTATCGACGGAATTCGGGTCAAGTTCACCCGTATCAAGTAAATCATGTCTGAAAGTAAAATTCTCAACGCTGATATCAGGAAAATTATCCCGGAAAAAATCTACGGCATCACGTCCGATGGTATTATTGGCAAGTAAAATGCGATCTAAATTCGGCACTTCCCCGGTATCAAGCTGAAAAAGCAGTTTACTGAAGATGGTATTCAGAAATGATTTTTTCTTGGTGCCTTCATTTATTACTGGCGATACCTGCCATACCTCCTCACCTTTCATAAAAATAATACGGCTGGTTTCCGCACCGAATTGAATGACACCCGTAATCTCTTCCGGTTCGAGATTGTAATTGGCCCTGACCAGCCCGACGAGTATCATCTCATCCGGCATGATTTCATCTATAGTAAGTTTTCCACTGTAGAGCTCTCCGGCCCGGTTTACCAGCTGCAGGGTAATCGATTCTTCATCAACGGATCCAAGCAGCAGAGAGCCATTCTCCCGGATTTCATATGAATAGTTATCGGTCGATTTACGCATCCCGTAAATCGATTCCAGCTTATCTTCCAGATCTTCAATGAGATCTTTTCGTTTTACTTCATTGAAATCAGTATCCTGTATGACCTGGAATATGGCATCGCCCGCAGGAATATTTAATCCCAGGTTCAGATTATCAGAATCAAAACCGGTTAAAATATTATAGAGCAATATCTCATTGGATTGTGGAGTCTCTGTCTCATCCACCATATCCATCGAAAAATCATCCTGAGGCTCCTCTTCCCCGAGAGCATCAAAATCCAGTTCATCCTCTAATGAGCTTTCAATATCCTCATCTTCTTCCTCGTCCTCTTCCAGACCGAAAATAGAATCAGCATCTTCGTCCATCTCAAAAGCAGAAACTTCACTCGTTTCCATTTTTTCACGCTGTGCATTCGAACGCAGCTTTTCTATCAGAGAAAAACGGTCGAGCTTTTTAAGCTTTATCTGTTTTCCCTCAACACGAATACGAGCTATCTGTATGACAGCTTCGTCGACCGTAAGACCAATATATTCTTTATTTCCCAGCATCAGAGTACCTGGTGTAGCGAATTAAAAATTAACGTCGGATAAGAGCTGCTTTAATCTCTTCTTGTTATTCGCATTATTGATCGCTTCTTCCTTCGATATTTTACCTTCATCATACAGACGTTTCAAATCCTGCTCCATGGTATTCATACCTTTTTCACCACCCTCCATCAACATCTGGTAAATTTCACCAATATTGTTGTTCCGTATAGCGGCTTTAACCGAACTGGTTATGACCAATACCTCCTTGGCGAGAACCCGCTTCCCATCCAGACTCGGAATCAGCTTCTGACTTATGACACAAGTAAGTACGTCAGCCAGACGTGTACGGACACGATTCTGTTCCCTGGTAGGAACCTCACCAAGGATACGTTCAATGCTTTCCATAGCTGATGAGGTGTGGAGTGTACCGAAGGTTTTGTGACCTGAATCCGTAATTTCCAGTGCGGTCATGATTGTCTCCGGGTCACGAAGCTCTCCGATAACAATGATATCCGGATCCTGCCTCAACGCCTGTATGGCGCCCTCCTTAAAAGAGGTGACATCACGTCCGACTTCACGGTGACGTACCACAGATTTGATCGGCTTGTGAATCAGCTCCACAGGCGATGCAATAATAACAATATGAGAATCTACTGTGCGGTTATTGGCATCAATTACCGTATCCAGAGTTGAAGATTTACCGGATCCCGTAATTCCCGTAACAAGCGTAAGCCCGTATTTAAAGTATTTAAGGCTAAGTGCCTTGGCAATCTCGGGATGAAGCTCCAAACTTTTAAACGGCCGTATTTCATTATCTATCTTGCGCATATTTAATGCCAGATGCTCCAGGTCGAAATACATATCGGCCCTGTACCTTTTTTCCAGACCGTTTTCTTCAGCTTTACCCAGCGAGTAGGAAAAATCAAGATTGCGTGATTTCAGGAGATGTTCGCGCTGAGAAGGTGTGACAATATTATGCAATAAAAAATCGGTTTCGGTCAGGGTAAGTTCGGGAAGTTTTTTGTCAGGCGATTTATCACCATGTACACGGTACCAGATCTTCCCGTCACAGCCCGGACCGCCCATATCGATGTCGGAAGCATCATTCTTATACATCCGCTGCAGCAATCTTTCTATGATTTCCTGCAGTTCAAGCCTGACCTCCTGAGGCAAATCTTCAATCAGCCGGCCGATCTCTTTGTGGCGTTCTATGCCTTTTGAGGTAGCTTTGATCTGATCCTTGAGCGGATTTACTATCTCCCCTACTCTGTTTTTTTGTGCACTAATCTCCATTCCGATATCTGCTTATCTAAGTATTTTTATAAAATTTCCTCTGTATCTATATAAAAGATACTTTCACCGTCGTTTTGTTACGAATTATCCCAAAATATCTTCTAAAATATTCATTTTTATAGATCAAATATATCAAATCGATGATTTTACCCGAAAATCGATAAAAATTATGGATCCCGATTTTCTGTTATTAAATAAGTTAAAACACCTTGCCATCTTCCTGTAATAGAGCATATAGACTAATATAGCCGCGACTTGGTCAAAATATGAAGACTTTAATTTCAATTATATATAGCGTTAAACATAAGAAATGCTATAATATTAAAAAATTTTAATATTATAGCACCTATTCAGCAAGGACTTGTAAAACTTTATACAAGGTAATAGCTACAGATGCCGATATGGGATATCATGATGTAAATGATTATTGCACATAGGCTTAACATATCTTATTTGCTATTTATTTGAATGGTTTAGCTATCATTTATGAGCTTTCAGCTGTCAGTTAAAATACCTATATCTCGTTGCGCCCTCTGCTGCGCAATGCTTTGCTCTTGATAAAACAGCAGGATGTATTGCGGTGCGGTGCTTCACATTTCAAGCTAATAATCGCTTACTTATCTCGTGCCATCCGCTCTGCGGTGGCACGCTGGGTACTCTGTGCCTGATTCGCTGCCTTTTTCGCTCCCACCCTCGGTCCTTCCCCCACAGGGAGAAGGAAGTGTGACGGTAATCGAAAACCAGCTGGAATTTTAGAATTAGCTGTCATATCTCCTCAACTCCGAAGAAGTTGAACGTGAATAGCCCCCTAGGAAGCTGGGGGTCACATTCTAAGAGTGAGATAATCAACCCGAAATGGGTTGAATCTGCAGGATTGCTCTGTCGGATCCTTACAAGAAGATATCCATGAGACACCTCCGGTGAAAGAGGAATTGTTTGCACTGTTGAAGGAACATGAGGTTGCCTCTGATTAAAAAATATCTGCATTAATATAAAATCTCTTTTATTCAACCCCTCTGGGGGTGTCTGTCATTGATGAACTGGTTACCCCGCATTACATACGGGACTATTCAGACCCATCCTCCGGCTCCTTCCCTATCCCGTAAACCCACGGGACAAGGAAGGAGTGACTCTTTTCGAAGATTTGAGCACTTTTAAAGTCCCTCCTTGTCCGTGGTTTTGCGGATAGGGAGGGATTTAGGGTGGGTCTTCTTACGCCGGGACATGAGCTGAAGCACTATTCATCCCCAATTAGTATCACTTAATAGTTTCTTTTTCAGGATCAACAGCTGATTATTCATGTTGCTTATCTTTTTCTGCTGTATCTCAATAATGTTACGCGTAAAAATATTAAATAACTTCTCCGGCTTCTTCCGGAAAAAGCTGAGCGCCTCATACCGGTCAAATCGCAGCAACAGACAGTCTCCCTCCGAAACCACTTTAGCCATCCTGTTATTTTTACTGAATAAAAAAGTTTCTCCCAGAAAATTTCCTTTAGATAAGGTGGCCAGCTGAATATTATCCTTCCAGATTGACACCTTGCCCTCCGCTATTAAATAGGCGCAATTTACATATTCGGACTCATTGATTATGACGTTATCCTGCTGGAACCGTTCCTCCTTCCCAAGGTTTAAAAACTCCATCGTATCCTCATAATGGAAATTTTTAAGTAGTAAAGGCGGTTCTTTCAGAAAACGACGAATGTATCCCGGTGTCGTATCTTTATCTGCTTTATTGTCATTTAACATAACATGGTCTCTGTTTTTCACCCGAATAAACTACATAGTACAAATTTAGCTCATTCTATGCATGAATCTATTCGATATTTTGATAACATTTAATGTATTCTAATCTTCAATTGTAATTGCAACTATTTCTTCAATAGAAGTAATACCATTTTTTATCCGTTCTCTTCCCGAGGCACGCAGGCTGAGCATACCCTGGCTTATCGCATATTCTTTTATAGCAACTTCATCGATTTCAGTACCTGACTCCAGGATCATTTTCCGTATGGCTTTGTCAAAATAAAGAGCCTCCATAATAGCCGTACGGCCTTTATATCCTTTGGTACATTTATCACAGCCAACCGGTTTATAAAAAGTCGTATGTTCTATCTCCTCATCGTTAAAACCAATTCCTTTTGCTACCTCCTCATGCGGTTCATACTCCTCCTTACAATTGCTGCAGAGCCGCCGTACAAGGCGCTGTGCCATAATCAGGTTAACCGCATTGGCAATAAGAAACGGCTCTACCCCCATTTTATAGAGACGCGAAACTGCACTGGGAGCGTCATTGGTGTGAAGGGTGGAAAAAGTAAGGTGACCGGTATTGGCCAGCTTAATAGCAATTTCAGCTGTCTTGAGATCCCGTATCTCCCCTACCAGCACGATATCGGGGTCATGACGCAAAATACCCCGCATTGCCTGATCGAATGTCATATTATGGCTTATTTTAAGCTGCCTTGCCCCATCAATAAGGTACTCAACGGGTTCCTCCACCGTTAAGACATTAACAGCGGGAGTAATTACATAGTACAAGGCTGCAACAAGCGTTGTCGACTTACCACTGCCTGTGGGACCGGTTACAATGACAATGCCGGACGGCTTTTCAATCGCTTTAACAAAATCGTTTTTGGCTTTTTCCTGCAGGCCCAAAACATTGAGATCGGTAATAACCTTCCGGTCATCCAGAATACGTATTACAATCGACTCCAGTTTGCGGTCGAATTGTTTACCGACCATCGGCATAATGGAAACACGATAGCGGATACTGTGATCATCGACAACGCGCTGTATAAAGCCATCCTGGGAAGCATCCCGCTCAAACCGGTCCACATTCCGTGTTTTATCCTTTACTACCGCCGAAAGTGCTTCCGGCTTTACATTTTTCTGCTGATGCCAGAGTTGCAGCTTACCATCGATCCGGAACCGGATATCCGTAGTAGCTGGACCGCTTGGCACCAGGTGAATATCGCTGACATCCCGCCGCACTCCTTCAACCAGCATCCCCTCAACCAGCGAATTGAGCATGCTCTGGTTGATTTCGGCATCAATTTCCTCCTCATTAATATCTTCACTTTCCTCTGTAAGATCCGGCTCCTCATATTCTATCTCTTCGAGCAGATCCAGAAATTCATTCTTTTGCTCGTAAACATGGGTCAAAATGTTTTCGACAAGCTCATAACGACAATATAAAATTTCGTGCTGCTTAAAGTTCAGCTTAGAGAGAATATTGGTAAGCAGAGGATCCGACGGATCAGCAGCCGCTATAGTAAGCTCGTTTTGGTCTTTATAGAGCGGAATAGCTTTCTGATGGACAAGCTCATCGATAATTTCAGAGGGTAAATCATCAATATTATTCTTTATATCCTCTATTATATCACCGGAAACCTGGTCCTTATCAGCAAAAACTTCATCAAAAGCATAGATCCCGGCAATCTCTTTCATCACTTTGTGACGATCCAGTCCTAAATCCTGGTATAAAATCTGACCCAGACGCCGATTTGAGGTTTCAGGCTCTTCACGAAGAATAGTCATCGCTTCGTCAAGCTGCCTGTCATCAATAATATCACGACTGACAAGCAAATCTCCTATATGTCTTCGAGTGTTTACTTTACCCATTTTCAGTGGTCAGTGTGTCAGTGATCAGTTGTCAATTGTCAGTTTCAGTTATTGGCCACAGCCCCAACCAGAGGATTAAACAATAATAAATAAGCTACAAGGGAGCTCCGCTCCCGTATAACAGGCTCTTCATCGGTAGCTGAGTACCCCGGAGCTGTTGATTAAACAGTATCCACTATACTTATTTTTTGATTGTAACACCAGTCACTCTTTCAACCCAATGGCCGAACTCATTAAAATGTAACTTATCAGCTATTTTATAATACGTACCAGAGCACTCATCCCGTTCAAAAGCAATTAATAAAGGGCATGTTTTAGAATAAAACTATTCAGTTAAAGGTACAATAATATAGTTTTCCTGCACTAATAGTCACCCCAAGTTGTTTGGCCATCTATAAACCATAGAATCAAAATTGGGTCTGTTCAATATCTTAATTATTGCAAATTATTGCTAGATCAGCGATTAGGCCACACTCGTGCCGAACCTCCGGTTCGGTACGACTGTCCCGCCACCTCTGGTGGCAGATTTCTTGTTGCTCGGCTTTCCGGAAACTAGATTCAGTTGATATAGTATTCATCAGCCTTCCGTGACCGGAGGTCACAAATCTGCGTTCCGCACCGGAAGTACGGAACGAGGTTTGATATGTACAATAACAAAATGTTCAAAACTTTAGCAGGTTCCGTAATATGAACCGCCCACGAAAATCCCCTAACAAAGGGGGAATTAAAGGGGGTTGTTTGATCATCTTTAATCCATATCAATTCCCTTTACATGCCTGCACCGGTATCCATCTCGATAAGGGCAGATTCGGAAGAAACAATGGTAATAGCTATCAATGCAACCATAATAAACAAGTTAATGAAGAGGTTGATCATATCGATCACCGACTCCATCCGGTAAGTTGTCTGGGTTTCATAATATTGCGCCAGTTGCTTAGAATTTTCTTTAAGTGCACCCGACTCTGCTCCCAGTTTAAAACGGCTGATGGCTGTATTGGTAAATACACCGGTGGCTTCAAGCGATTCTACCAAGCCCGCCCCGTCTTTAAGCATCATTTTTATCGCCACCTCCTTAATCTGCTTCTCCATATACTTATTCCGGCACGCTTCCGCGGCGACTTTTATTACTTCAATATTCTGTCCCGACCCGCTGTACAGCGTATAAAATACCCGGGCAAAAATTTCGATGCTGGTTTTATGCATCAGATCACCCAGGACCGGTAATTTAATAATATTCCTGTCAAGCCAGAGCTTTCCCTTGGGTGTTTTAACATACCAGATAAACCCGGCGAGAGGAATAACATGTACCAATGTAATCGCCAGCCAGTTTGCCTGTAACCAGTAACTCAAATCAAGAGTAGCCGCTGTCATAGGAGGCAATTTCAGGCCATACTCCAGGAAAAGCTCCGCCGTAGCAGGAAATATATATCCCACATAAAAGAGAATAACACCTATAACAGCCAATACAGTGACAGTAGGCATCATCAACGAACGACGCAGATTCTTTTTAAATTCCGCATCCCGCTCCATAAACTTGGCGGTACTTTCAAAAACCTGGCCCATATTACCGCTGGTAGAGGCTACACCGAGCATAAACGCGGCGAATTTACCGAAAACATCTTTATGCTTGGCATATACTTCTTCGCCCTCTTTTCCATCTTTCAGATCCTTTTGGATCTGTTTAATGACCTCCTTCATACGGGTATTCTGGGTATCCTCATATAGCAAACCCAGAATTTCGTCGTAGCTGAGCTGCTGTTTCAACAGGTCGGCGGATAGCCTGATAAAAGTAACAACCTCATCATTGGGCACACCTCCCTTAAAATCAAACCATTTCTTCTGGACGCTGATTACCTTAAACCCCAGCTTTGTAAGGGCTTTCTCTACCTCTTCCTTGGTATAAGCTTCCTGCTCCCCCTGGACCGGGTCTTTTGCCCCTTTTTGAACTTTATACTGAAACGTCTGCTTCTGATCAATTGACTTAACCTTGAAGCCGTTTTTCCGCGACAGCTTATCGACCCTGCTCTTCGCCTGTTTTTTGGTGTCTGCTTCAAACTCCGTTTGAATGAGCTTACCCTTTGGGGAAACTGCTTTTAATCTGAATTGTGGCATGTTCTACATTCTGTTTAATTCTCGTGAGGCTGTTTATGTACCCCGTTCTGATTTTAAGATGATATTATTACTACAAATGTTACATAACTTGTTGCACAGACACAACTCCTATAAATCTGAAATCCGAATGTTCAAAATTCGAACAGCTGCCGAACTGAACTATATAGCTTAATTTTTAAAATGGCTCTATTTAATAAACGAAGCAAGTGATAAACAATAATCTCGAATGTTTCGAATCAGCCGGCAGGCGGACAAGTTTTTGGCCATTCGTGCTTAGGATTTGCCCTTTCGGATTTCTCATTCCTCTTCTTCAACTCCATATGTCCATTCAATAGATAACTTCCCATCTGAATGCATTGTACCCACTGCTTTTATATAGATATGCTCATAGTTTCCCCATCCCTCGATAGTAACTGTATCTCCATTACCTGATACAGCATAGGTACCGCTGTCAGAGCTGTCACCTAGTGTAAACCTGTCAATTGTTAATCCGTCAAAGCTCCGACCTCCGCCATCCATCATTTCATGGGTCAGATAATACTGCTGGGCCTCCTGCATTGAAAATAAAATATCCTGGCGAACGGCATCCTCGTTAGAATTCTCATAGCTTTCTTTCATTGTATCAATGGCAACAATAGTTGCCACTCCTACTATAAGAATAACCAACATATATGCGAATAACTGTTGTTGTCCCATAATTCTAAATAAAAGTTACAGCATCAATCATTTCTCTGAATTATATGTCTGTTTGCTGTGCATAAATAATATGCTAAAAAATGTATAAGGACATATCTCTACTAAACAAGAAAGATTCAAAGGGTATTTGTTACAGGAAAATCACCTGATTACTGCATCTTTAAAGATTTTGAATAAATCTATCTTGAACCGAAACCGGTTATGACTGTCTTAAGTGTGGCATATACAATAAGCAGATCCAGGGACAGGGAAAGATTTTTAACATAGTATAGATCATACTCCAGTTTATTTTGATTTGAATCAAGATCAGACGCATACCCGTTTTTGATCTGGGCCCAGCCGGTTATTCCGGGACGGACTTTATTACGATAGGAATAGAATGGGATTTCTTCTTCAAAGGATTCAACAAATTCCTGTTGTTCGGGTCTCGGTCCGATGAGACTCATGTCACCTTTGAGAACATTCCAGAATTGAGGCAGTTCATCTATTCTGAACCGGCGTATGAATTTACCTGTGTTTGTTATACGGTCATCTTCTTTTTGTGCGAATTGTGCACCTTCTGTATCAGCATTCTCCTTCATGCTTCTAAACTTATACAAAGTAAAAAGTTTACCATCCTTGCCCACCCTTTGCTGTTTAAAGAATACCGGATCATCGGATTCAAGCTTTATAGCAACTGCAGTTAAAATCATCACCGGAATAATCACCGGGGAAAGCAGGATAATCAGCAATATCTCCCATATTCTTTTTAAATAACTGTAGGTATGCCGTTCGCCCAGTTTGTATAATCCTTCATGAGCAAGATACTCAAGGTTGGTTCGCCCCGAATGCTGCTCAAGCACAGCCGCAGCGTGCAGAACCGGAATCCCCTGTAAACTGGAATTTGCCAAAGTTTTTAAAAGCCCCGGATTATTATGGGCATGCAGATCGACGACAATACCATCATACTGTATGAGATCAAAACCCTGTGTGAGATTCTTTACAAACTGCCAGTCGAACTTTGACAGTTTTTTCAATTTATCTGCCACACCTCCCTCAATAATCAGAAATTGCCGGTAGTTAGAATTTCGGAAAAATAACATCCCGCAGGCAAGCCATATCAGTGTAAGAATATATGATGTTAACAAAAAACTCCGGGAATAATAGGTACGTACAATGGCAAGAGCTGAAAAGATTAATAAAAAACCGATCGTTGTATAAAAGGCTGAAAGTCCGAATGCACGATAAGAACGATAATTATCGGACTGATGTCTGTTTGCCCAGATTCCAATATACAGCACCGACACCATCAAAATCATGGGGATTGATCTTAATGGCAGGATTATTTCTCCCCACGAAAAAAAAGAGGAAACCAGTAAAATGACCGGCAAGCCCAGAAAATACCAGATTAAACCCCAGATTGGATTTTGGATCCTGATCCTGGAAGCCAACCCACTACTCTGGCCCGCTGACGAGCGATTTATTACTTCAGCGATATATTTTCCCATTTCTACGGTGATTTTTTATTAACTGCAGTCCCGTACTAGAGTAATGATTACTAATTTGATAAATTAATAGAGTTGTATCAACGCTACTGCTTTTTCCTGACATCCCCCTAACCCCCTTCGAAGGGGGACCTTTTGTTGCCTTATTCTATCTATAATATCCCGCAAATTAGTCTACTTATTTGTTAATCGTTACACTAGTTAAAACCGGAACCCTACTGCAGATGATACTGAAGTATATTAAAATAAATTAATATCAATTAAAAAAATACTCTTAAGAGGGCTTTATGAAACCAAGGTGTCACCCTGTCCGCCAGCCGGCGGATCAGGGTCTATTACAAAGATGTATTTAAAGCTTCTAAAGAACAATTGCTTATAGATGCTGATCCCGAAAACTCATATGTTATTGAATGTGAATTCAAGTAATAAGGAAACCGTTAAAACGGTTATCCTCATTATACTTATCGTTAACACCGGGAATGGCATTATCAAAATAAAACCCGTTTCAACGGTTTTCTAACTAACACCGAAAGCTTTCGGGACAGCATGACATTGGGGGAATACTTTTAATAAAATTAAAATCTGTGGTAATCTTCTCAATCTGCCTCATCTGTGTTCCATTCACGTAATACCCATTACCGATAACATTTGTTCATTTACATCCCTGATATCATACTTTTCAGTTGCAATTTTACGGCTCTCCCTGCCCATTTTCTCAATTAAGTCCGGATTCCGGATAAACTTTTCGCAGGCAGCAGCTATTGACTCTGAATCCCGCGGTGGTACATATAATCCATTGATTCCATCCTTCACAGCTTCCCTGCAGCCGGGAGAATCGGTGGTTACAACAGGTCTGCCCATAGCCATCGCCTCCAATATACTTTTTGGAGTTCCCTCACGATAATAAGTGGGTAAAACAAATACACTCGTCTCTTCCAGCCAGTGTTTGACTTCTTCAACATGTCCCGGCCATTCGATTATTTTATCCTCCACCCATTTATATAACTGATCACTTTCGACACTATTGGGATTTAAATCCGTATCCCCAAGCAGTATAAATCGCAAGGTTCTATCCCGGTACTTTTCCTTTAAAAACCGGGCACACTCAACAAATTCGTGTATTCCCTTTTCTTTTATCAGCCGCGAAACCAGTGTAAAGGTTACCGGATCTGTTTGAAAGTGATCGCTTTGATAATACTCGATATCTACTCCCGAGCCATTCAGTAATACGGACTTACCTTTTTCAATAATTTTCTTATGTTCAAACAGCCGTATATCGTCCGGATTGTGAAAAAAAACTTTGTTCGCTGACTTAATGGAGATTTTATAAAGCAAGTTGGCTGTACTTTTTAAAAATCTGCTTTTGACAGTGGGATTTTTATCCGAATTAACATACAAGGTCCCCAAACCCGCCACCATACCGAAGCGCTTGGGAATTCCAGCCATTCTGGAGGCTGTTAAACCATGGATGACCGGCTTAATACCATACGAAAAGGTGATATCGGGTGCTATAGATTTTAAAATACGGACTAACTTAACAAACGAATAGATATCACCCATAGGGTTTAATCCTGTACGAGCCATTTGTATGTCAACGGGAACAGCCCCTATTTTTTTTAGGATACCCCGAAAATAGCTGTTAAAATCCGGTGCAAGAATCGTGACTTTCCAGCCCTTAGCAATTATATCTTTAATCAATCTTTTTCTGAAATTAACTACAGAAAAAGCGCTGTTGCTGATAATCGCTAAATTTTGTGGCATAGATATTAAATTTTTATTTTTTCTCGTTCACAGCTATCCAATAGTGAGATCCAAACTTCTCTTTTAATATTTGACAGTACTACTGTATATGGTTGATTGGCATCAATAGTAATTATCTTTGCAGTATTATAAGATAGATTCTTGTTTTCTTTATGCCGTGTTTCAATTTCATCATCGGACTCTTTAAAAGGGAGTTTTCTTTTCCGATTCCTATTTATTGCCTCTTCTACATCTACATCTAAAAAAAGAAGGGAGTTTGATTCAGGAATTCTCTTATATATATTTTCTTCTAACCTACCCAATAATCCAATTATTCCAGAATTATTTGTTCCAATCCGGGGACTGTCCATTTTGCCTTGACTATTTGTAGTGTAACGATCAGTAATAATAATTCCTCCTTTATCTGCCCCTTGCTTCGCTTTGATGCAAACACGATATCTTTCATAAGCCAGGGCTATATATCTGAATGAATAGATTAAACCAAACAATAATGAGCTATTCCTGGCACTTTGATCGTGGGTGCTATTGGGATTCTTTTCCAGTCCCTTCTTGCCCGTAATCAATACTCGGAAAAATAAAAGGATTCTCACGGGGGTTGTAAGTATCGTTGGAGATGGTCGTCCTATATGCATAGTTTTCACGTTAAAATAATCTCCCAGCCATTTGTTTACCTCATCCACCATACTTGATTTGCCCGCGCCATCGACTCCTGCAATGGCTATTACAGACCCCTCTTTAAAATTTTTCTTTATGTTTAGCAATCGGATAAACAGCAGTATTATAATATTTTTAAGGCTTGCTAACAGCGACTGAAGCGAATTGAATCTTCTAAATTCTGAAAATGAGCGAGCAAACTTTAACGATTTAAAGTATTCATTCAGGCTCCAATCCATTGTTAATGAATTGAAATCAGAATAGTCATTGGCACGCCCTTCATTTTCTTTAATATCCTTTACATCATTTGAACCCAGGCCTTCCTGAATATAGTTGTATTCTATTTTATAGTTATCTTTCTCTCTGTACCAAAGTAAAGATCCAAATATACTGGCTTTTTTCAGATGATGACGAATGGTATAGATTACGCTCTGATCGTTAAATGAAGCCTCATAAACATCATAGTCATTTAAAAATCGATTTTTAAAAACAGATTTAGTTAAAGGTAACACATAAGATTTTAAATGACTTGCCCCTGTAGTCATCCGGTAATAAATATGTAAATGACATATTTTTCCTGAATCTTCGTCAAAACCATAAAAATGTTCAACATCAGGAAATTTTAATATCGTGTAACCGGCGGGAATAAAACCAAATTCTTTTATCAGATGAATGAATTCTTTTCTTTGATTAATATCAACTAACAAGTCAATATCGCCTTCACCGTTTAAATAACTCTTTAATTTGTGACAATCTTTCCAGGCCGCATACCTAATTTGATTATTTAAATCCCGAAAAAGAGCTCGGTACGTTTTTAGCATCTGTAAATAATATTGTGATGAATCAATTATTCAACGAATCGTACATCTAAGTTGGATTTTACCAGTGCCTGTCTGTATTGATCGCTTACCCGAAGATTTTCTTCAACCAGTCTATTAATAGCATCAGGAGTATTAGCTCTACCGTGTCCACGGTCAATTAATCTTTTATGAAGAGCTTTTGAGGATGGAGGAGACAAAAATATAATTTGCCTGTTTTGGAACCAGTCAGCAAACAGTTCAATAAACTGATATATCTTATCCTTTGGTAATTGTAATACAAAGGGAATGTGGCTGATACCTTCATCTATAACAATAGCACCATTTAATGTATCCCTGTCATCCAGTGAAAATTTTAAGAGGCTATTTCTTAATGCATTCAAACGAAATAAAGTGGACTCTTCATATTTCCAGGATTGTCTTACAAGCCAATAAAAGGATTTTAAAGATAAAGTATTCTTTACCAATATTTTCGGCAATCGAATTAATGAGTAGAAAATGCGCCGATACGATGAGGCAGTATTTATGTAATAGCCGTTAATAATCGTTTTATTTGAAAAGAATTTTCTTATATAATTGCTTTTCCCGGCGCACGGTACTCCCGTAACTTCTACAATTTTACTCATGATCTTGTTTAAGTATTAGTATACAGATCTAATGAATAAAAGTATAAATACTGCTGAATTTAAATAGTAATTAATCTTCTTCCCGCTTCCAATAAATACCATGATAGCGGATATTTTGTTACTATCCTGTTACAATTCCACCGTTCCTTATATACTTCTTTCATTTCTGTTTCACCACGATACTCCGTCGTTAAAGATGATTTGTTGTTATGACGTACAGCAGTTAAATCATTTCGATGATAATGAACCGAATCAGGGGTATAAGACCCCTTGTAGCCGGCTTCGCGTATAGACATCATGAAGTCAAGATGCTCTCCCTTAACTAATAACCGTTGGTTCCACCTTACTTTATCAACTACTTCTCGTTTCAGCAGAAGTAAATTGCGGGTATGTTCAGCCAGAGAAAAACGTATACCGGATTCTCGCCTGTGCCGGCGCCAAGGTCTGTGAAATTTTTTAATCAACTTCGGAGGAGATAAAACTATATCCCCACCTGCGGGACGAATACTTCCGGAACGGATACTTTTACCATCCCCTATTTGACGTTCAAAATCTGAACAATACCCTATTTCTTTTGTTGAGTTTAGAATTGTTTCCAAGGCCGAAAAACAAAATTCGCCGCCGAGTTCAAAATCGTCATCCATTCTCAGAACAAGTTCTTCATCCTCCAGCTTCTTTATAAGTCTGTTTCTTGCTAAACCGGTACTGATCTCGTTTGTAGTTAATTCAATATAGTGACCTTGTTCAGTTAATAAATCATAAAATTGTTTTTTCCAGTCATCCAGCGGTTCTTCATCTGAAATATATATTCGAAAATCATGCTTCTTTAATCTATGTATAACGGAATTTACCGCCCATAACACTGATGGTCTTCCCTGACAGGTTTTAATGATAACAGCAATTTTCAATTTATTCTGGATCATTTAAATTTACACGGTATTAAATTATCAATCAGTAATTGACTTATAAGTCCGCCTGTAAGACATTCTTCATATGGGAAAGGTAGATTTTTTAATTCTGTTTATATACGCCTTATATACGCCCTTTTAATTATATCTGTTAAGAATTATCAATTTAAGAGCCAATATATTCACTGATTTTAAAAACCAATTTGATTCAAACTTCCGGAATATCTCAATTTTTTCTTTGCATATTTGTCTGCTGTAAGCTTTTTCTTTTCTGTCATTGCCATACACGCATAGAATCATATTCAGCTCGACAAATCTTTTATTGAAAAAAAGATGGAAGTCGGCTGCAAGCTCATATTCTGTATTAAAATAGGTCTTATCTTTTTTGGAAATTATTGCCTGATGGCATATTGAACTATACTTCAATATTGAGTGAACCTGCTGCTCTTTTACCTGTTCGTTATATATAAATTTTCCTCTGTAATAATCATATCCCTTTAATTTCGGGGTTACTTTGTTTATAGCTCCACTATATATATAATCTCCGCTGTTTATAAACCAAACATATTTTCCTGACGCTTTTTCGAGAGCCTGGTTCATGGCATCATATATTCCATGGTCGTTTTCAGATAAAACTCTAATATTAATTACATCGGGTATTTCAACCTCATTCAGATAATGATACTCATCACTTTCCCTGTTAATTTTAATCAGGTATTCAACGTTATTCCTGCAATCTGAAGCAAGCAAATTTTCCGTAATGTTTTTAAAGGTTTTTTTAAAACGGTTTAGATCCTCATACGAAACCGTTATTATTGAAAGTTTCATTGGTTTATTGATTATTGAATAACGTCGAAATAATAAACTCCAAATAACATCGGACCCGTAGGGATTAAAATTCGTAATTAAATAGAGAAATATCCGGTTCAAATGTATTCTTCACGAGTTCCCGCGTTACCTCATCATAATACTTCTGATATGGAATAGTATTCGAGACATTCATTTTGGGCAGTGTTGTTGAAACTCCTATATGATCACATATCCTCTGAAAATCAGCATTCAGCTTTTCAAATCTTCCTACAAAATCAACAAGTAATTCGCCATTATCAGAACAAATAAAATCTTTCTGAAAAACGACCTCCTCACGGCAACGCCATCTGATATATTCATCAAAATCTTCCATCTCTTTTATCATTTCATGTTGAAAATGATCCTTTTTTTTTAACATGTATTTATAAAGTGAAACTTGCCAATCCCATGGATTGCGTACAATAGCAAAAGAGAAATAAGAATTAAATTCTTTCTCTCCTATTTCATTTATAAGTTCTGATGTTTTGATGTGACCATGAAAAGGCTGTGGATAAAAACGCGGGGTAGGAAGAGGCAACTTTTTAAGGGAATAATTAATTTTTCGTTGCCATGAATTGGCTGCAAATGGCAACAGGGCGTGGGTAATACTGGTGCCGGCATTTTTATATATGTGGATAAAAAAAAATTTATTTTTTTTTGAAATTAACATTCTTTCCCTTCTATATGCGATCTATCATTATTCTCTTTATTCTTTTAATATCTTCGAATATAAGTCCATATATTGATGCGTTATTTTTCTTATATCGAATTTTTCCTTGCTGGTTTGTCTGGCTTTTCTGGATAATCTATCAACACGCTCATCATTTTTTAAAACCCATGCAATACCTTCCGCCAAATCTTTAGCTTCATAAGGTTCAGCCAGATATCCATTTTCTTTATGAGCAATTATATCCGGCAAGCCTCCAGTGTTAAAAGCAACTACCGGGGTACCACATGAAATGGCTTCTACAGCTGTATTTGGCAGGTTATCCTGCAGGGATGGTACAACCATCACATCCGCTGCAGAATAAGCAAATGCCAGGGTTTCTTCATCATTAAGATATCCCAAATATGTGGTGGGTAATCCGAAATCGATAGGCTTATAACCTTCTGAACCAAAAATGAGCAGTTGATGATGCGCACTGGTATTCTTTTCCAAAATTGTTAATGCTTCCTTTAATTTTTGAAATCCTTTTCTTATATCACTTGTTGCAGACATTGCCCCGAATATTATATACCTGGTATCATTGTTATCGGTAATATTTATAATCTCCCTGGCCCGTTTTCTTGAAATAGGTTTATAAATATCCAAGTTTAAACCATTTGGAATTGTTTGAATATTTTTACCACCCAACAATTCGCTTTTCCTGGTATGATCTGCAAGCCAGTTGCTTGGCGTTACCAGGTGAAGATTTTTATCGTGCCAATATTTCTTTTTTCTTAACCATGTCCATCTATCAATATCTATACCTGAATATGTGTGGGGACGATTTTCTTTTTTATATTTTTTTTTAGCTCTGTCAGGAAAATGCAAATCATGGTAATGCTCGGCACCACTAAATGCCCACATATCGTGGAACGTCCAAACAATCGGTTTCCTGATTTTTGCAAGCTCTTTTATAGAAATCATTTCTCCGCCAAGCCAATGCAAATGTACAATATCGGCATCAGAATTATTAATTTTTCTCTGTAACCCAGAGGGAAGAAAATTTACTGAATGGTATGCAGGATTAGATGTCTTCTGCAATTTTTGCAATAATTTATTGGTGGAGGGCCGCAAATGACTGTATAATTTACCTAATCTTGAATCGGAATAAACAGTATCAACTGTAGGATCATCTGACTTTTTGAATTGGACAAGCATACGTGAATTTACTCCCTGTTCCAATAACCCACGATGTAAACGATATGCAGCACGTGCAGCTCCTCCTGTAATATCCATTGTGTTTACTGTTAGAATCTTCATGAAACCTGTTCTTTAATCTTACCAAATAAAAACATCAGGATTCTTTTTGATAAACTCCTATTACCGAGTGACCTTTAACACCATTTAACTCAATATTTATTATATAGCTTAGTAAAATTACAACTTTAGAAAGTACTTGATGCATCATACTCAAGTCGAGCAATTTATTCTTTATACCTAATCTTTTTTTAATTTTTTTCAGCATTAGGGTTTTCTGAGCCCAATCAAAATGATAAGAGGCGATAGGTTCATGTTCAATGCTAATACACATAACTCCAAATATATCTGCAACTGACTCTAATGAACGTTTAGACCAATGGGTTATGTGATGCGGAGGCATATCCAAGGCATTGTTTGTTGTTGAGCCACAAAATCCATCGTGTGAAGGAACTGCTACAATGAGTCTACCACCCGGCTTTACACAATCAATACAATTTTTCAAAAATTCTTGAACATTGGGAACATGTTCAAGTACTTGAAAACAAACTACTGCATCATATTGTCCCCCTTTTGAAGCATGTTGCTGAATACTTTCCTTTAATAATGTTCTTCCCTGTCGGTAAGCTTCGGAAATTGCTGCATCATTAAATTCCAAACCTGTATATCGCTTCAATTCTGCATATTCGGCAAATGAACCGGTCCCTGCCCCAACTTCAAGTACTGAATCTGCTTCTTTAAGCCAGGGTATCACAATTTCAAATTCTGGTTTATCTTGCATGTAATACCAATCAAATTTTTGAAGTGACTCATAAAACGATTCGTCACCAGACTCAATTGGGTAGAAAAATTTCAGACCGCAATTTGAACAAGAATAAAAATATATAGGGTCTGAATTCAGGGCGACAGAAATACCAAATTTTTTTTTATAAAGAGTTTTAAGATCCTCTTTTTTTAAAGATTCAACTTTAATAATATCTTCCGACTTGCAAAGTATACAATTAAGCATATTCTTTTTTTAAAGTTATCTGTAATTAAGCAAGTCCTTTATTTTGCTCACAACCTTTTTTAATAACCTTTTTTTGGTATTGAAAACATTCAGATCAGTCCATCTATCAGCAATTTTATTCGGTTCAATTTCCCGGGGATGCACAAGCGGTAAAGGCATTGTTTCTAAAGGAATTTTACCAATCCACTTTCCATCACCTTTTGTATGAGTCGAATCTTCACCAAAACCAATATTTTTAACCAAATTTTTATATGGTAGAACAGACAAACCATCTTGAACCCAACAGGAGAATGTCCATCGATAGGCCCAACTATCAACCTTTCCCTCCTTGGCAATATCAAAAATTCTACTCCAACATCGTTGAAAATCACGATGTCCATCACCAAGATTGATTAGCCAATCTGTCCCTCTTAACCGAGGCCATGAGCTCATTTTAGGCTCATAATGTTGCCAGGCCCTCCGCCAGCTTGCCCAGCCCCAACAGTGGTTGTACCGGCTAAAAAAGTAACTGCAGGATGGTAAAAGATAATCACCATGAAAATAGTTTCCAGAAATAACCATAACCCGTTCATTTTTACGATATCGCTGTAGTAATTCCTCACAAAATATAAAAAAACTTTGGTCAGGCAAGCAGTCATCTTCCAGGATGATTCCTTCCGGCTCATTTTCAAAAAACCAGTCAATTGCAGTACTAACAGCTATCCTGCAACCCAAATTTTCTTCTCTGAAAAGCGTTTTCACTTCGCAATCCCAGTCCACATCAGTTGCGATTGCACGCACTTCTTTACATTTTTCTTTTTCTTTGGGGCAGTTTCTACGCGGCCCGTCAGCGGCTATATATAACCTGGACGGACGAATTTTTCTAACGCACTGGAAAACTCTTTGAGTTGGACCGGGACGATTAAAAACCAGAAATAAAATCGGGGTATTGAATATACTCACTCAGACTACAAATTTTTTTAAACTTTTCACTCAAAACACGCTGTACAATGTATCTGTGTTTCAATTCGGATATTATGCAACAATAGCAGCATATCTTTTGTTGAACACTTATTTCTTAAGAGTAATGATTTGGCTATCTGCATCCCGAATTATTTGTTTAAGCGAATTACCAATAAAATTTTTCCGAGTTTTACAATTAACAACATCACCACAAGCAAATAGTTTACTACTCATTTTAAACTCATTTCTATTGGTTTTAAAACGTAATATCCATACAACGCTTTTAAGAAATCATTTTTTAGCCCCATTTTTCTACACAACTTACCAACAATAGGTGTTTTCAGCAAAACTTGCTTAATTTCATGTCTGCTGCTAAAGTTCTGCAGAGAGCTGTTTATATTTTCAATTTTGTCTTTCCTGACCAATCCATTAAACACCTCGGAATCAACCGGGGAAAATGAGTGTTTTTTAGCAATTGTAAAATCTAGATCATTCCTCTTGGATTTCAATAGGTTCATAGCTTCCAGATCCAATCCGGCCTCAGAAAAAAACTGTTTTTGCCAACTCCTGTTTTCTCTGAGCTGATTGGGAAGCCTCAACATGGAAACAGCGATATCAAAATTTAAAAACGGTGTCCACACGGGTAAACTAAAGACTTCGGGAAGCCTGACCAAATAAGATATGAGTATTAGTTTGAATCGAATGGTAAAAATATTTTGAACCTGGTGTACCTGGAGTCGCTCCATATTTTCTTCAAAGAAATGTCTCATTAACTTGCTTTTGTCTTTCTCCCTCAGGGCTGAGTCATCCAGTTTCATTCCATGCGTATATCCCAGCAGATAAACATCTTCAGGTTTGTCAAGCTTTTGGTGATCTATACTTCCAGCCCAGATATCACCCACTATGCCACTCAGAAAGGTAGCATCAGCGGAAATCCTATTTTCCGCAAACGATTTCTTATAGAACTCAATATGATACATACCGTGCAAATGGGTTGAAAAACCATACAGCTGATGCCACTCAGAAATATATCGAGGATAGTCTGACAGTTGAATCTGCGACCATTCCGTATTATATATTTCTGCTATTTTTTTCGCATGTACCACCTCATAACTTTTAGACTGATCCCTGCTGATACCATAGGTAAAACTCTTGATCCTCGTCTTATCGGATACTGCCCAGTTCAGTAAGCGGGAATCGTAACCTCCTGAAGTAGGGAGAATGATATCCCCTTGTGTAATCTCCTCTACCCTTTGGACGTAACGGTTTACTTTCGAAAGTACTTCCTCAGTAGTCGTTTGGGTATCAAACAGATTCTTTTCCAAGACCGGGTCATCTTTATAGTATATTTGAATCTCATCACTTGTAAGTTTAAGGAAGGAAAAATAACGCATAAACCTTACGGTGCCGAAGGGTGTACGTTCAAAGACGGAATATCCGAATTGAAAAAAGTTTATGATACCTTCACGGTCAAAAGACTTGTCGCCTGTCAGGCAGAAATTGACATTTGTAGAGACTATCTTTTCATCAAGGTTATAGAAAATAGGAATAGATCCAAGCCAGTCATTTTCTATAACAATAGATTCATCTTCAAGTTCTATTAAAACATTTCTATCAAGTAAATCGTCGTGTAGAGGAAAGGATAAAGAGTACTTCCCTTTCACTTTATAATTCTGGATATCACCAATTCCCCATAAATGAATAAAGTAATTATTATGTTCTAATATCACCTTTGTAAGTCCGACATTAAAAACATCAATTTGAGGAGTTACCTTATCTTTGGTAATTAAGAAACCTGTTATTTTAGACATTTTTCATTGAATAATGGTTTAGGAGTATAAATACTTTTATTATTTTAAATACACCAAATCAAACATTCTCTTCTGTCAATATTCCCTGTTTCTTCAATTTGAAAACTAACCGCAGTACTGGTCAATCAATATTTATTATCCAAGCTTTCTTTTTCTGACTGACATATTACCTCTGTAATTCCAGTCAGCAACTGGTGGATGTAAAGCATACTTCTTCATGTTTTTAATAATAAACGATAACTAAGTAATGATTTATTTAAATTCATCATTTGCACTACTTCTAAAAATGAACCATCCTCAAAGCGCAGATGCTTTCTAGTTTTCAATCCAAGTCACATAATGAAGGCCATGTATATGTGGATAGATTAAAGTATTCGAAAAGCTACCTTAAAAGCTAATCTTTAATATTTTGTTTTAACTGCTTTATCATTTCTTCCCATCTTCAAAAATATTTTTAAAAGATCTTAATACAGGTAAAATAGTCAGAGACTTAACAACTGCTTTCCCAAACATATAAGATGAGATTCTGGTTTGCTTAAAGAACATTGCCATTATCCACACACTAACGATATTTGAAACAACCGTAGCCCAAGCCGCACCCATAATACCCATAAGAGGAATCAGCCATACATTTAAAAGTACGTTGACAACGGCTCCAGCCATAGTAAACACCATTCCATACCATTGATAATTCTCATTGATAATCCACCCGCTCCGGGCTACTCCCAGAAAAACAAAAAGACCTGCCCATATATGGACAGCCAGTACGCCACCTGCTGAACTATAATCAGATCCAAAAAGAAGCTCAATGATAAATCCACTTAAAAATGTCATGGGTATGGCAATAGCAATCGCTATTCCAGCCATAATATCATATAAATATTGTAGGCGTCTGTGATATTTTTCGATACTCTCAATTTTTGATTTTATTATAGACGGAAATACTGAAGAAGCGATCCCTGCCGGAATAAAATACCACAATTCAGAAATTTTTACTGCGACAGCATAATTACCAACGGCATTGGCATTAACCATATTTTTAAGCATGACCTGGTCTATTTTCATGTAAATGGCAACGGATATTCCAGATAAAATAAGAGGCCACGCATCCTTTAACAGTTGCTTTGCATATTCAGGGTCAAAATTCCATTTCGCAGTCTTGCTTTCCTTTTTATTGTAATTATACATCCAAATTATTCCCGAAATCAATCCCGAAATTACGACGGTGAGTGCAAAATATAACACACTTAAGCTGAACAGGATGAATATTATTTTGAAAATAGAAGCGATTATTCGTGCCCCGGTACGCGCATAAACTGAATATTTTGCCAATACTCTTGATTGAAACCAGTAATCAAATGCCTGAAAAGCCTGCAGCACCAGGTTTACTGAAACAATAATAATAAGCCAACGGGTTAAAGATTCTTCATTTAACCAGAAGCCAATAATAATTACTGTTAGTGCTGTAGTGATTCCGGCACCAAACATTAACATAAAAGTTGTACCTAGTATATTATGTTCTCTATCGGGATTTTTCACCAAATCCCGGATCACAATATTGGTTGTTCCTAATCCTGCAACAGCGGTAAATAATGCAACAAGACTTTGGGCATATTGTAATAATCCAAAATCATCCGGACCCAGGTACCTGGCAACATAGATTCCTACGACAAGAGAAAGTCCCAGATTGAATACCTTCTCTCCAAACAAATAGCCTGTATTTGCAAGTATTTTTTTAAATCCGGAAGTAAAACTAAATTTATTAAGAAAAGACATTTATGACCGGATTTATGCTCTTTATATTTTGAGCTTTAAACTTCTTTATAATCCTTTTCCACCATTTCTTTTATCAATTCATCGAAAGAGTATTCAGTATCCCATCCCAGCTTTTCCCTGGCTTTTGATGCATCCCCTCTTAACACTTCTACCTCAGTCGGACGAAAATACTTCGGGTCAATTTCAATAATCTCGTCACCATTTTCTTTATTAAACCCCCTCTCCCGAACACCTTTCTCCTGCCATTTGACATCTATTCCCGCATATTTAAAGGCTTTCTCACAAAATTCACGCACTGATGTCGTTTCTCCTGTAGCCAGAACAAAATCTTCAGGTTCCTCCTGTTGAAGCATCATCCACATCCCGCGTACAAAATCTTTGGCATGTCCCCAGTCACGTCTGGCATCCAGATTACCTAAAAATAACTTTTCCTGCTTTCCGGCTGCTATACGAGCTGCAGCACGTGTAATCTTGCGGGTTACAAAAGTCTCTCCCCGGCGAGGAGATTCATGATTAAACAGTATGCCATTAACAGCATATAGATCATATGCTTCACGATAGTTTACTGTAATCCAATGAGCATATAATTTCGCAACCCCATAGGGCGACCGTGGATAAAAAGGAGTTGTTTCATTTTGAGGCGTTTCCTGAACATTACCGAACAATTCCGATGTAGAAGCCTGATAAAATTTTGTTTTCTCTTCCAGTCCTAAAATGCGTATTGCCTCTAACAGACGTAAAGTGCCCATAGCATCAACATTAGTTGTGTATTCGGGAGACTCAAACGACACCTGTACGTGACTCTGGGCAGCCAGATTATATATTTCATCGGGTTGAGTATCCTGTACAAGCCGGATCAGGTTGGTCGAATCCGTCATGTCACCATAGTGCAGATAAAACGGCAAACCCTTGAAATGTGGGTCATGATAAAGATGGTCGATTCGGTCGGTATGAAAAATGCTGGTCCTCCGTTTTATGCCATGCACCTCATAACCTTTATCCAACAACAGTTCTGCAAGATATGAGCCATCCTGGCCGGTTATGCCTGTGATAAGGGCGACTTTATTTTTTGGGCTCACAAATGTATTTATTAGGTGTAATTTCTGTTTTAAAACTTTATCAAATAAGATATCAGTTATTCGAGTACAACTGTTGGATTGTAGAACTGTAGAGAAATCTGGTATTTTACCAATTTCATATGCGTGACTTCAGACTTTCTTCATTCTTCAGCTGATACTTATACAGTGCATTCAACTTGTTAATGATCTCATCCAAAGTTATTCGAAGTTGTATATATTCATCTTCATTAATATACTCCAAATCATAAGCCCCAATTAAATGATTAATCGTCTCCAATGCACTTGTGTATGAAATATTCGTAAATTTGGCTTTATCGACGTTGGTTGCCCTACCCGAACCCTCAGTTAAATTATCTGAGATACTGTTAACAGAGCGTCTAATCTGACTCGTCAATCCAAATAATTCTTCCTTAGGAAATCGACTGCTGATAATATAAATTTCTTTTCTCAGTTTTCTTGCTAGCTTCCAAACCTCCAGCTTCTCAAAAGAATACGTGTAAAATTCTGAATTGCTCATAATATTGGTTCACTTTGAATTACTATATTTTTGTTTTACTCATTGACAGTAGGTGTATTCGATGTTATAGTTTTTTCAGAACTGCAGAATCGTAAAACTGTAGAGGACTGATCCTCTACGATTGTACAGTTTTACAATTCTACCATCCTACAATTTCACCTCCCTAATCTCATCGTAGTGTTCCTTAAACCAATTGTATGTACTTTGAATCCCATTTTCCAACTCAATGTTATACGTCCACCCCGCATTTTTCAAACGGCTGACATCCAATAACTTACGCGGTGTTCCATCAGGTTTGGAAATATCCCACTGGATCTCACCATTATGTCCCACGATATCTTGAATCAATAAGGCTAAATTTTTAATAATAATATCTTTGCCTGTACCTACATTATACAGATCGTATTCCATATCATTTGTAAGTGCAAAAAATACGGCGTCAGCCACATCATCAACGTGCAAGAATTCGCGCATAGGCGATCCTGTACCCCACAACTCAACAGGTTTGTTCCCCTCTTCCTTTGCCTCGTGAAACTTGCGGATCATCGCCGGCAACACATGAGCAGTTTTCAGATCAAAATTATCATTGGGTCCATACAGGTTGGTGGGCATGAGTGATAGATAGTCTCGATTATACTGCTGGCGTAATGCCTCAATCATCTTAACCCCGGCTATTTTTGCAACAGCGTACCACTGATTGGTAGGTTCAAGCGGACCGGTCAAAAGGAACTCTTCTTTCAACGGCTGTTCGGCAAACTTTGGATACATACAGGAGCTGCCGAGAAAAATAAATTTTTGGACATCATTCTGATGTGAGGTTGATATTAAGTTATTCTGAATTTCCAGATTATCATATAAAAATTGCCATGGATATTCTTTATTGGCCCATATTCCTCCTACTTTCGCAGCTGCATTTATAACAACGTCCGGTTTCACTGTGGACATAAATTTTTGTACAGCCTGTCTGGTCCTGAGATCTAGTTTGGAACTGGATTTATATACCAGATTAAAGTATCCCTCATTTTCCAGCTTTTTCTTAATAGCAGAACCAACCATCCCATTATGTCCAGCTAAATAAATCTTTGTTTGAGGAGATATCATCTGATTCAATCTTCTTCCGTATAAAAATTTTGGCTAATTTTTATGTGCCTCTTCTTTTGTATTTCATTCTCAGTCAATCGATTTTGTCAACTCCAACATTTAACTTACAAATTACAAATATCCAATCATCATATTATTTCCAACTTAAAAAATCAGAGTAGGAGTTACATTACAAATGTAAAATTTCTTAGCCAACAATATCTTTATCGCTGTTTACATAATTCTTATTCAGACACATAATATATATAAAGAGTTTAACATAATAACGACTGTAGAAGGAAATGTGAGAGGAATTTCATTAGTTATCTTTTTCTTCCAATCCTATGAAACCCTGCTCCCAAAATCGGGGAAACAGGTTAGAAATGGTAACGGGGAATATATTAAGCTGCTCATTACGATATAGAGTTTGAAATTTTTCACTATTTTCTTCCAGCCGGGGGATATCATTTATAAATTTATAAAATGCAAATAGGTTGATCAGTAGAAGAATTGAAATAAAAGCATATTTTAATCTTGATCTCCTATTTTCAAAGATCTGTTCTCCCCGTTGGGTAAAACTTAATCCTATAATCCATCCCAGTAATATTACAAATATTAATTGACTCAATGGAGTAATCAATAACCCCGAAACGCCCGAATGTATTGTTCCGGCAAAAAGAGCCGCCGTTATTGCTACCTTTTTAACCGAAGGTTTTTCAACCACTTGTTTGATCCAGTTTTTGAGATGATCAAATATGATATAAACAAAGACTAAAAATGCCGGAATCCCCCATTCTGCAATCCACATCAAATAAATACTATGTGGTGATGTAAGCGGATTAGATCCGTTGATATTTGCCAAATGCATGGGACCAACACCTGAAAAAGGATTTTCAACGATTGTTTTCAGTGTTACTATCCACAGATCATATCTGTTGCTGCTGTCATACCTGGTCAAAGGTTTCCCCGAGCCAAATGGAATTAACACATGAAAAATAAAAAGATATAATAATAATCCGGCACATAGTGTGATAAGAAAAACCCGTATCCATTTCATGTAATTTTCTTTTTTAAAGATGATGACTATGGGAATCAAGCTTAATATAACAGCCAGCAGCGTTCCTCTTGCCCCTGATGCGAAGGCAATCATAAACCAGATGGACAGAAGAACTGCAATTACGTTTTTCAGGTACTTCTCTGTATCTCGTGAAAAGAAAATATACGCGTAGGCCAAAAGCGGTAATGTCCAGGTTTGGATGTGATTAAAGTATCTGATATTTCCGAAACCCAGAAAGCCATTGGGCACCAATCTTTCACCGCCCATAATTACACTAAAGCGGGATCTGTTAGGCCATACCGGCCAATCATCTCTAAAGAGAGTTGTTGAAACATCGCCTAAAACCCTAATGCTGTAAATTCCAACCATGCATATTATGGTAAGAAGAAGTATCCTTTCGAAATAAACTGGAAATTTTTGATATACATATCCCAACACAAGTGCCAGTTGTACCAATAATATGTACCAGCTTATTTCAAAAAATGCCCATGTTGGGTGATCACTGAAGGAAATGGATATAAAGAGAAAAATAGATAATAAAAAAAAAGAAGAAGCTGTTTTACGTGAAATGTTTAATTGCTTCTTAAAAAGAATTATAAATAAAAATATCGCTCCTAAAACTAAAACAGCTCCTTGGAGAATACGTTTTTCATTATATAGCGTGGTAAAATCAAAGCTGAATGAAGGCAGAAATATAAGGGAGGTTACTATTAATAGTACTAAGGCAAATAGTATAACGCTATTTAGTTTTGGCATATTTATTTATCCAAAAAAATAAGGGCTCTTTTTAAAGGAAGAGCCCTTATTAAAATATAACTTAATGATACTTGCTTAACCAGACCAATCTAAATTATCTGGTTCTACAATTGCATCTTCAAGAGGATCGCTGTCTGTTTCTCCTTCTACATAACCGTCTTCACTTGCAGGATAAGCAGTTATTGTCATTGTACCATCATTGGGTGTTAATACATAAGTACCATTATCATTCCATGCGGTGGTACTGCCATCATCACCAGATGCAGCAAATGCAATTTTGCTAAATTCAATACCATCAAAACTGCGTCCACCGCCGTCCATCATTTCAGGCTTCATGTAATAACCCTGAGCAGAAGCAGCAATGGAAGCTACATCCTGACGTACAGCGTCTAAGTTAGCATTGTCGGCTGCTGAGCCAAATGTGTTAATGGCAACTACCGTGGCGATACCAACGATAATCGTTACGAGAATCACGAGAAGTAATTGTTGTTGTCCCATGGTTTATCCTTGTTTGTTAGATGATTGTTAATTATACAAATGAATCAGGAAAGCCCCGGAGTAATAATCCCGAAAAGCATTTCCCATCTTCCTTGTGTACAAGAGTGTTCGGAAGTACTTTTGTTACAGATTTTTTAAAATTAGTGGCCACATTATCTGGTTTCCCAATATTTTTAAGTTAGTAATTCTTAAGCCACGTTCATAACACTAATGCAAATGTTATCCCTTTTCAACAGAAAATGCAAACCCTATGTTAAAATTTTCTAATGTTTCAGGTAAAATAGCTGGTTAGAAGCTTTTGAAAGGGTTTTTGATGGGTATCGAATGTGGAAAAGCGAGAAGTAAGAAGCTAGACGGGACCTCGATCTCAGGCGACTTATAACTCCCTGACAGAATGTCCCGTCTTACGTCTCGCGTCTAAATTTCTTCCAGTTTTTTAATGTCCAATAAATCCTGATCTCTGCCAACAGCTTTTTTATTTGTTATTAAATCAGGCTTACTGATCACATTGATTACTTCGGCGCCATAATTTCCGACAATTTTATTCGCCCAAACCTGCTCAAAAGTAACCCCCTCGATATCGTTAAGCAGATCAACGCGCAGTGGTGGATTTCCCAATTGAATTACCCGACCTTTTTTTTGTAAATCTTCAATTGATAACTGAAGCGAGCCAAATCCAAATTCCCTAAGTGTTTTTAATATCCTTTCAGGATTATCTTTATTACGATCATAAAATATATCCAGATCCTTTGTATATCTGGGTTCAGCATGAATGGAAAAAGCATATCCGCCGATAACTACATAGCGAACATTATTCCGGTTCAATAATCCGAACAACTCTTCGAAGTCTTTGCTGGTTTTCATCGGCCTCTTTATTTAGCTTACCCCAGGTTTCCCGAATAACTTCCAGGGTATGAAGTTTTTCTTCAAACGTCTTACTCCGCCAGTAGGCTTTTTCATCCTCGTATTGCTGCGGATCGTTCAGATCGTATATTCTTACTCGTTTTTCCATAGTTCTTCTTTTTTGGATTACTTTGTAAATATACTAATTATTCATTCGTATTCTAAGCTATCAGCTATCACCTTTCAGGAGACAGGTTCAGTCAGAATTTTTTTCAACTGTTCACTGATCACTGACACACTGTTCACTGTTCATTGCTCATTGTTCATTGCCTGTATGATGGTTATTTTAGCTGATGTCTGAAATACTCACCACGGGATCCTATACACCACCAGCTATATATGACATATCTCACTACTGAAAATCTTTCGAAGAATTACGGCATCAAAGTTTTGTTCGAAGGACTTTCTTTCGGATTTTCGGAAGGCGACAAAACTGCGCTGATCGCTGAGAACGGGACAGGTAAATCGACTCTGCTTAAGATACTTGCCGGAAAAGAGACACCGGACGAAGGCCAGGTCATGGTTCAGAATAATATAAATATCGGATTCCTTGAGCAGGAACCGGAACTCGATGAAAGCATGACCATCCGCACCTATATTTCACAGAGCGATAATCGCATGGTCCGCTTGATACAGAATTACGAGGAGGCGGCACGACGTCAGGCCGAAAATTTTAATGAGGAAACGCAGGAAGCTTTTGTAAAGGCTTCTTCCGCAATGGATGCCGCAGACGCTTGGGACTATGAGCGGCGAATGGAGACGATCCTCAGCAAATTGAGTATTCATAACCTCGATCAATCTATCGCTACTCTGTCGGGCGGTGAACGAAAACGCGTAGCGCTGGCTTTTGTACTGCTGGATGATCCGGATCTGTTGATACTAGATGAACCGACCAACCACCTGGACGTCGATATGATCGAGTGGCTGGAGTCTTATCTCATGAAAAGCAATAAGACGCTTCTGATGGTAACTCACGACCGTTATTTCCTGGATCGTATATGCAATCACATTATGGAACTGGAAGGCGGCACTCTCTATCACCACAACGGGAATTACCAGTATTTTCTCGAGAAGCGGGCGGAACGGCGAAAAATCGAGCGGCGGGAAGCACACAAGACCAATCAACTCTTCAAGAAGGAACTGGAATGGATGCGGCGTTCTCCCAAGGCCCGGACAACCAAATCAAAAGCGCGTATCGATGATTTTAACGAGACTAAAGAGGAATTAGAATCCGGCAGGGACGACCCGGAACTGCGTCTGGAGATGGATATGCAGCGTATGGGCGGCAAGATCCTCGAATTGATCAAGGTATCGAAAAGCTATGACGACCAGGTTATCCTCGACAGCTTCGACTACACCTTTGAAAAGGGGGAGCGCATCGGCATCATTGGAAAAAACGGTGTCGGGAAAAGTACGTTCCTTAAGATCCTTACTGGCGAAGAAGGGGCTGATTCCGGAAAAATACGTACCGGTGAAACAGTCGCATTCGGACATTACCGCCAGGAGGGTCACGATTTTGAAGAAGGGCAACGTGTCATCGACGTCATCGAGGATGTGGCGAAAGTAATAGAACTTGCCAACGGGAAGAAGATTTCAGCCTCGCAGTTCCTCAAGCATTTTATGTTTACTTCGGAAATGCAGTATACGCCGATAGCAAAGCTCAGCGGCGGTGAAAAACGACGGCTCGGCCTGATGATGGTGCTTATCCAAAATCCGAATTTCCTTATCCTGGATGAGCCGACGAATGACCTGGACCTCATCACTCTAAACAAACTGGAGGAATTTTTGCTGAACTTCGGCGGATGCCTGATCCTCGTATCCCATGACCGTTTCTTTATGGACAAGCTGGTCGAACATTATTTCGTGTTTGAAGGCGACGGAGATATCCTGGACCATCACGGGACCTACGTGGAATACCGCGAACAGCTCAAAGAAAGACGCAGGAAGGAACAGAAGGAAAAAAATGCTGCCAAACCGGATCGGGAAAAGAAGAAAAAGAGATCTGCCGGCCGCACATCTGAAGACAAAAGTCTGAGCTACAAGGAACGAAAGGAGTACAGCAAGCTCGAACAAAAGATAGCTTCACTTGAGGCGGAAAAAGAGGAGCTCGAAGCTGAACTCAGTAATGGAAACCTGGAGCAAGAAGAGCTCCGCGAGAAGTCGGCCCGGTACGGAGAACTGATGGAAGAGATTGAGCAACGGACCGCGCGCTGGTTTGAACTTGCTGAACGGACTTGACAATTTACTTATTCCTTTTTCAACGCTCGATTCCTGAAGAATCTCCCTTTCATGGCACCACCAGGACAAAGGCCTCTGCCCTACCCATGAGATTCTTCGGCGGCGGGCCGGAAAACCACCGTCCCTGGCTCAGAATGACAACAGAGAGGATAGATATAAATAAAGCCCTCGTTCACCACGAGCAACAGCATCCCTTCCTGTCATCCTGAGACACCAAAGGGTGATCGGGGCAATAAGGATCTCCCTTTCATGGGAGCTGTCCGGGACAAGAGGAGTTCTCTTGTCTTTAAGTCAGTTCTGATTCCAAACGTTTTGAGGAGAAGATGCATTTAACAAATATACTGGAATGATCTGTGGCGGAAGATAATCAAACAAATTTTATAATGGAGGATAATCAAATGAACAAGGGGCATATACAACCGGGAGAAGTAGTCAACCTTCTGACACTCAAAAAAGATATGTCGG
>CAZPWQ010000007.1:0-65044 GCA_964590495.1 uncultured Balneolaceae bacterium | reverse complement strand
GATGAAGTCATCGGCGCTACCATGAATCAAAATGGGACGCTGAAAATAAAGGCTACTAAAATCGGACAGGATACTTTTTTAAGCCAGGTAATCAGGATGGTTGAGCAAGCACAGGGGTCGAAGGTCCCGGTCCAGGAGTTTGCTGACCGAATAACGGCCGTATTCGTTCCGGTCATACTTGTCCTTGCAGTTGTTACTTGGGCAGCCTGGATGCTATTTCCCGGATTCTTTGGAGAGGTTGTTGTGTGGGCATCGGACTTTATTCCATGGATCAATCCGGGAATGAGTACCGTAGCTCTGGCTTTTTATGCATCTATAGCGGTCCTGGTGATTGCCTGTCCCTGTGCACTTGGATTGGCTACGCCCACAGCATTAATGGTCGGTCTGGGAGTGGGTGCCGAGAACGGTATACTTATTCGCCGTGGGAAAGCTGTACAGCAGCTGCGTGATGTCGATACAATCGTGCTTGATAAAACCGGTACGATTACAAAAGGTGAGCCGTCAGTGAGCGATATAATTAGTGTGAATCAGGATGAAAAAACGATCTTAAGATATGCCGCATCGGCAGAAAGAGGATCTGAGCATCCTGTAGGACAAGCGATTGTTGAATTTGCAATAAGGTCTGGTATAGATATACCTGGGTCGAATGAATTTGAGGCGATTCCCGGAAAAGGCATTCGTGCCGAATCAGAAAAGCGATTGATCATAATCGGAACAACAAAGCTGTTTGAGGAGTATGATATAGAAATCGGTGAAGAAATAAGGGATAAGATGGCAACTCTTGAAAGACAGGCTAAAACTACAGTGCTTATAGGCATTGATGGTGAAGTTGCAGGAATTATTTCCGTTGCGGATCAACTGAAAGGGGATAGCATTAAGGCAATAAAGACACTTAAGAAAATGGGATTTACCCCGATAATATTAACAGGTGATAACAAACAGACGGCCCGGGCCATCGGCCGTGAAGTTGGAATTAAAGAGGTTATTGCCGAAGTAATGCCGGATCAGAAGTCGGATAAAATCGCCGAACTGCAAAAAGCCGGACGCAAGGTAGCAATGATCGGCGACGGTATTAATGATGCTCCGGCGCTAACACGTGCTGATGTTGGAATTGCCATTGGTACGGGAACGGATATAGCTATTGAAGCGGGCGATATCGTTCTGGTAAGGGGTAATCTTCTTTCGGTAGTAGAGGCAGTTAAGCTGAGCCGTTCTACTTTCGGAAAAATTAAGCAAAACCTGTTTTGGGCTTTCTTCTACAACATAATTATGATCCCTCTTGCAGTCCTGGGTTTTATGCATCCTTTGCTGGCTGAAGCGGCTATGGCTTTCAGTTCTGTAAGTGTGGTTTATAACTCGAGAAGATTATCGGCAGTCACTTTATCCACATATTAGATAACTTATCCACACGTATTGTGGATAAGTTTGTGGATAAGTGTCTGTTTTTAAGAATAATAGATTTTTTTGTAACAAAATGGTCTTTATTGACTCTTGTTAATAAAGGAAGGGATAAAAGTATTACATTTATTTAAAAATAAAATGTGGATAACTTGTGTTTTATTGTAGAATTTGATTAGTTACTCATCCCTTCTGAAATATCAATAAAAGTTCTGGGGAATAGCAATGAGTAGATGGAAAACATTGGTATTTAAAATTACGGTTCTTGTCCTGATCGGTATAGTTATGCTGACGGGATAAAAAATATCATTTATAGAAAAAACGGCTTACGTACAATTTGTGTCATTCACCGGCACAAAAGTGAGAATGGTCTTCATTATTAAAGAATGCATAAACTTTTCGGCAGATAACCCGTATATGCATTCGAATTTAAACAAATAATGTTGTGCTATGATCATAAAACTTCTTGTAAACAGTATCGGTATTTTTGTAATCGGTTACCTGTTGAAAGGTGTGGAGATACGCAACTTTTTTACTGCTCTTTGGGTTGCTGTATTACTGGCGGTGGTTAATACTCTGGTTAAACCGATTATATTATTTTTAACCCTTCCGCTTACCATTCTCACATTTGGCCTGTTTATACTGGTTGTTAATGCCTTAATGCTGATGTTGGTAGATGCCCTTGTCGATGGAATGAAGATTAAAAGTTTTGGATGGGCTTTCCTTTACAGTCTTTTACTCTCGCTCTTGAATCTCGGTTTCTTTTAAGGCTTAATTTTATTTTCATCTCCCCCGGTTGTCATTCTGAGCAAGGGCCGGTGGTTTTCCCGGTCCGCTGCCGAAGAATCTTGTTGGTTGGGCGGAAAGCCTTTGTTGGGGCTGGTTGCCAGGAAAAGGAGATCCTTCGACAGGCTAATCGGTTGCCACGGTTTCACGTTTTGGTGTCTCAGGATGACAGGGGGAAGGTGACTGAGTGAACGATCTAAAATAAGTGGCTGATCACGCGACATTTCCTGTTACTATGTTTGAGCTGGGATTCCGGATAGAATCTGCTGAACCATTCGTAATTTCTAGTGTGTAAATTTTGGCTGGCGGTAAATTAAGAAGTACTATCTTTTTGTTACGACTGTATTTTTCAACAACTTTTTCTTCAAAGTCGCACTTGAATTTTCGGAATTTAACATATTTGAAATAACAGATATAGGCACTGGGGGAGCAAAGCTCAAGTTTTTTTCTCCAGATCTTTTTACTAATATTTTGCGGCATATTTTCATAGGGAAGACTGGAAAATATAAAATCATATTGGTGATCGGCCTCAAATTCCAGAATATCGGTATGATACGTTTGTATATTAGTCTGACGATATTTACTCTTGACGATCTGGTAGAACTTTTTATGGATCTCTACAATATCCAGCTGATCCTGCGGACGCAGCTGCCTTGCAATTTCTTTTGTAAGAGGTCCGGTTCCGGGACCAAGTTCCAAAATATTAAGTGACGGACACTCATTTGAGGAAATTTTCCTTTTGAGTTGTGTAACCAAATCTTTAGCTAAAAACTTGGAGCTGGGAGCTATAGCTCCTGTTTGTTTTAAATCTTTAAAAAAATGAATCAGGTGTTCCAATAGTGCCTCAATGTTTTTAGTTAGAACCTATTAAGGTAATAAAGCTGTATCAAATAGGCTAATTTGCAGGGAGAGTTATTGTTTTAACGCAAAAAAGGATTATTATTTTACTAAATATAAACGTGTTGTGCGATTAACTTTTAAACAACCTGTAAGCGGTCCGAAAGCCTTCGGAACCAGACAGCGTTGTTGGTAAAGGCGCTGACAGGAATCAGAAACCGCTGATACGCTGTCAGGTCGAGTTTTTATTTCAACCGTACACAACGTGTTCAAATATAAAAGTACAACTGTGTAAAAGTTTTTAATTGAGTGGAAAGCGCAGTGAAATTATTTTTATAGGGTTAATTTTCTCATTATGATTGAAAGAAATGCAGAATATTTATAAGGACAGTAACTATGATGAATTATCCTTTTTATAAAAGAGTGAAAAGTTATTTTCTGGTTATTACTGCCATTGCATTGTTGGGTGCATGTGCAGCTTCAAAACAGGCAGCGGACGGTACGGGCAAATCTGGCGGGCAGGAAAACGGCAGTGATTATAAGCCCTATAGCGAAGTCATTACAGATGATGCGCAGACTGATGAAGGATTATTTGACATTCATAAAGTTGATGGGAAGTATTATTATGAAATTCCGGATACGACGCTCGACCGGGAAATGCTGTTGGTAAGTCGTATTGCAGCAACTCCGCAGAATCTGAGCTTTGGCGGTGCGGGCATGAAGGCGAAATCTCAACAGGTAATCCGGTGGCAACAAAAAGAAAAGAAAATCCTGATTCGTCATGTTTCGCATGAAAGCATAGCAGACCAGGAAGACCCGGTATATACATCGATACAAAATAATAACTTTGAACCGGTTGTCTTCAGTTTTGATATTGAAGCTATCGGGGAAGACTCTGCAACAAGGGTCATTGACGTAACAGGATTTTTTACGACTGATGTGCCATTGATAGGCGGACTCAGCGACAGCCAGCGTAAGCAGTTTCAGGTCAGCAGGCTGGATAATGATCGAAGTTTTATTGATACTGTCCGGTCCTATCCCGAAAATATAGAAGTCCGGCATATTCTCTCGTATAATGCCCAGGATCCACCCGATTTTGCTGCCTCCGGTACTATCTCTCTTGAGATGAACCAGTCGATGGTTCTGTTGCCTGATGAGCAAATGGAGAAAAGGCTTGTTGATGACAGGGTAGGCTACTTTTCAATTGAGCAGATACAGTACGGAAATAACGTCCACAGAGCCGATCAAAAAGAATTTATAACACGCTATCAATTGGTTCCTAAAGATAAAGAGGCTTATTTGCGGGGGGAACTGGTGGAACCGGAAGAGCCGATCGTCTATTATATAGATCCGGCAACGCCTAACATATGGCGGACGTATTTAAAACAGGGCATCGAAGACTGGCAAAAAGCTTTTGAAGAGGCGGGATTTAAAAATGCTATCATTGCCAAAGATCCGCCCACCGTAGAGGAAGACCCGGAATTCAGTCCCGAAGATGTTCGCTATTCCGTTATCAGATATATAACCAACACCATTCCGAATGCCCAGGGACCCCACGTTCATGACCCCCGTACAGGCCAAATTCTGGAGAGCGATATTCTTTGGTATCATAACGTGATGAACCTGTTACGTAATTGGTATTTTGTCCAGACTGCTGCTGCAAATCCGGATGCTCGTTCGGTTAAGTTTGAGGACGAGGTGATGGGTGAACTTGTTCGCTTTGTATCGGCTCACGAAGTGGGACATACGCTGGGCCTGCCTCACAATTGGGGTTCAAGCTATGGATATCCGGTTGATTCACTGAGGTCGCCGACTTTTACTTCTGAACACGGAACGGCACCTTCTATTATGGATTACGCCAGGTTCAACTATATTGCACAGCCGGGGGATGGGGTGACAAATTTCTATCCCGCCGTTGGTGAATACGATAAATGGTCTGTTAAATGGGGCTATACCTGGTTCCCGGATGATATGTCGCAGGAAGAAAAGCGGGCTCAGCTTAATGAATGGACCCGGGAACGTGCCGATGACCCGCGATACTTTTACGGTCGGCAGACAGGCAGCAAAATCGATCCGCGTTCTCAAAATGAGGATCTGGGCGATGATGCCATGAGAGCCAGTGAGCTCGGTATTGCCAATCTCCAGCGAATTGTATCCAACCTTGTTGACTGGACAGAGCAGGAGGGGGAGAATTTTAATGAGCTGGAAGAGCTTTATCGTAATGTTGTGAACCAGTGGAGCCGCTATATGGGGCATGTCACCAAAAATGTCGGTGGTGTCTATGAAACACATAAAACGTTTAGCCAGGAAGGCCCGGTATATGAATTCGTTCCACAGGAAGATCAGAAACGGGCCGTGGATTTCCTGGTTGATTATGCATTTACTACTCCCACATGGTTGCTAGACCGGGAAATCCTGGGACGCATTAATCAGTCTACGGCAGTAGATGATTTGCGGAATATTCAGGAATCTGCATTGAATGATCTGCTGGATCCTCAGCGTATTGCCCGGCTCATTGAATTTGATACGCGTTATACAGAAGATACATACAGTGCTTTTGAACTGATGGACAATGTCCGAAATGGCATCTGGAGCGAATTGGATAATAACAGCACTATTGATGTTCACCGGCGTAATCTGCAACGGGCTTATATTGAACGAATGGAGTATCTGATGACAAAGGAACTGCCTGCAGTTTCAAGTTCTTTCAGAGAATTTATCGGCTGGACAAGCGTAAATGTCAGCCAGTCTGATATACGCCCTATTGTCCGCGATCAGCTTGAAACTCTTGCCGATAATATTGAACAGACAAAAAACCGGGTGAATGATCGCGCTACCCGTGCTCACTTGTCCGATGCTCAAATACGTATTGAAAATATTCTTGATCCAGGTAGCTAGCATAACTTGCTCTTAACGCTTGATAACCACTAAGGCATTTAGAACATTTAAGCTTAGTGTACTTAACGCCTTAGTGGTTAAACAAGTCACATAACTAAGGGGTAATTTATGAGACACCATTCACAATATATTTTTTCCAGTATAATCCTGACTGCTGTTTTTTGCCTGTTCCTGGCAATAGATACAGAAGCACAAGGGGTGGATATGGATAAGCTGAAGGCGATGGAGCCGCGGAATATCGGCCCGGCCGGAATGAGCGGCCGTGTTACGGCTATTGATGTGATACGCGACAGTCCCGATATCATGTACATTGGTACGGCTTCAGGCGGTTTATGGAAATCTACCAGCGGAGGTGTTGACTGGGAACCGATTTTTGATGATCAGGACGCACATTCTATCGGAGCAATTTCCATTTATCAGAAAACCCCCAGCATCATTTGGGTTGGAACCGGTGAAGGCAATCCGCGTAACAGTCAGACTATGGGCCGGGGTATTTATAGAAGTATTGACGGCGGACGGACCTGGGAGAATATGGGTCTGAGAGAAACACGCACTATTCACCGGGTAATCGTGGATCCTAATAACCCCGATGTCGTATATGCCGGAGCACACGGAGATGCGTGGGGTGACAGCGAAGAACGTGGCGTCTACAAAACTACCGATGGTGGTGAAACCTGGGAAAGAATCCTGTATAACAATGAACGTACGGGTGTCGGAGAAATGGTAATGGATCCGTCAAATCCCAATAAGTTGTTTGTTGCGATGTATGAATACCGGCGCTGGCCTTGGTTTTTTGAGTCAGGAGGTGAAGGTTCCGGGTTGTATATGACAGTGGACGGCGGGGACAGCTGGAAAGAAATAACATCAGAAGACGGGCTGCCTGAAGGTGAACTCGGGCGAATGGGACTTGCCATAGCACGCAGTAATCCCGATCGTGCATATGCATGGGTGGAATCTGAAAAAAACGCTCTTTACCGCAGTGATGACGGTGGTTATTCCTGGGATAAAACCATAGAGATGGAGGAGGATTCTGATGTAGGAAACCGCCCGTTTTACTACGCGGAAATTTATGTGGATCCCAAAAATGAAAATCGTATCTACAGTTTATATTCTTTTTTATCGGTGAGTGAGGACGGGGGCAAGTCGTTTGAAAGCATTTACCCGTATTACAACTATATTCACCCCGACCATCACGCCTTTTATATCCATCCCGATAATCCTTCATTTATTATCGATGGCAATGATGGAGGTATGAATATTTCTTATGACCGTGCCAAAACATGGCGGTTTGTAGAAAACCTTCCGGTAGCCCAATATTATCACATTAATGTGGATATGGAATTTCCGTATAATGTGTATGGCGGCATGCAGGATAACGGTTCATGGCAGGGGCCGGCCTATGTCTGGCGTGATGGCGGTATACGCAATTCCTATTTTGAGGAACTCTATTTCGGTGATGGCTTTGATGTCGTCGTAGATTCGAGCGATTCCCGTTATGCGTATGCCATGTCGCAACGCGGTAATGTAGGACGGGTGGATCTGCAAACCGGGTATTCCAAATTTGCACAGCCGATACATCCGGAAGGAGAAGAGTTGCGGTTTAACTGGAATGCAGCAATCGCGATAGATCCGGTAAACAGTGAAAACGTTTATTTCGGGAGCCAGTTTATCCATAAAAGTACCGATCACGGGGATACATGGGAAATCATATCTCCGGATTTAACCACGAATGATACAACGAAGCAGCAACAGCATGAGAGCGGCGGGTTAACTATCGATGCCACCGGGGCTGAAAACTTTACGACTATTACCGCTATTTCACCGAGCTTTCATACTTCCGATGTTATCTGGGCCGGTACCGACGACGGAAATGTTCAGATTACCCGCGACGGTGGTGAAAATTGGACAAATACAGCCGCGAATATGGGTGTGCCGGAAGGTAGCTGGGTGGCACAAATAAAAGCTTCGAGATTTAATGAAGGAGAGGCTGTTGCTGTTATTAACAACTATCGCCGCAGCGACTGGACCCCCTACCTGATGCGGACCACAAACTATGGACAGAGCTGGGAGAATATTGTCGGAGACAAAGGTTTTGAAGGTTACATTCTCTCCTTTGTTCAGGACCCGGTAGAGCCAAATCTGATGTTTGCGGGAACTGAGTTTGGACTTTATGTAAGTCTTGACGAGGGCGATACGTGGACAGAGTGGACGAACGACTATCCGACAGCTTCCACATATGATATGGTGATTCATCCCCGCGAGCACGACCTGGTGATCGGGACTTTCGGCCGGTCGGCCTGGGTGCTTGATGATATCCGTCCTTTGCGTGAGATAGCGAAAAACGGGACGAGTGAACTGGATCAAAAGATTAAGGTATATCCTGCACCTGATGCTTACCTGGCTGAATTTCGACAGGCGGCCGGCACACGTTTCGCGGGGGATGCCATATACAGTGGTGAAAATCGTCCTTTTGGTGCCCGTCTCACTTACTCGGTTGTTAAAAAGGATGAATCGGAAAATGATAGTGAGGACAAAGAGAAAGAAGAGAAAGTAAAAATTGAGATCTTTGACAGCCGGGATAATAAAATCCGTACGCTGGAGGAAATTCCGGAATATGATGGGATTAACCGTACCACATGGGCACTTGATGAAAAAGGTGTTCGCGGCCCGAGCCGTGTAACACCGAGCGAAGAAGCACCGGAACCTTCAGGCCCGCATGTACTGCCCGGAATCTATAAAGTTAAGTTGACTTATGGAGAAGAATCCGATTCTACTACGGTACAGGTGCATTTCGATCCGCGAATTGAAATTAATGTGGATGATCTCCGCAAAAAGCGTGACATGCAACATGAGTTGATGGCACTTCGGGAAACAGCAGCAGAAGCTACAAATCAACTTCATGATGCCAGGGAGATGATAGAGACTGCTGAAAAGCTGCTTGAATCAGATAAAACCGATGTTAATGAAGAACGGCTAAAAGAGCTCGTGGAGAGGAATAAAGCACTCAAAGATTCTGTTGATGTATTGCTGGATTTTGTCCTTGGTGAAGAAGATGACCGACAGGGTATTACGAGAAGTCCGGAACCTTCGGTAAACACGAGGTTGAATGCTCCAGCCCGCTACCTGGGAAGTTCGATTGGAGCGCCGACATCAACTGAGCGCACGCTCATAAAACATGCCCTGGAAGCGGTGGAAGAAATGCTTGAAAAGACTAATGACTTTTTTGGAAATGAATGGCCGGCTTATATTACGGATATGGAAAGCGCGGAATTAAGCCCGTTCAAACAATTTGAAAAAGTAGGACTTGATTAATTCGTAATGCATAACACGTAATGCGTATAGACTTTACGCATTACGGATTACGTGTTACGTTTACTCATTTTCTCCCAAATTAAGCTTACGGCAATACCTACAATTACTACAACCGCGGTTCCGACAGGATTCAGCCAGAGATATTCAATGCTTTTGATGAATCCCTCGGGAGCATTATTCCAGGGCATAACCAGCTGATATACTCCGGTTTCAGTATGTTCGTATAGCCGGTCGAACAGAAATACTGTAAACATACCTGATACCAACCCGGTAAGTGCTCCGGTACCATTGGCTCGTTTTACCCAGAGAAGGAGAACAAATACGCCAAGAATCGATCCGTAAAAGTAGCTTCCGATCTTGTTAACCAGCTCGATGATGGAACGGGTTTCTCCCAGTGCGAGGGCCGCAAGTGTGGCGAGTATTCCCCAGAAAACGGTCATAAACCGGGACGATTTCAGATACCATCTTTCTCCCTGCTCCCTTTTGTCGAGGCGTTTGTACCAGTCCACTATCGATATCGTCGTGAGAGCGTTAAGTTCACTGTCAATACTGGAAAGTGCCGCCGCAAAAATACCGGCAACAATAAGTCCGATAATACCGATAGGGATCTCATTCAGAATGAAATAGGGGAGAATATAATTGGTATCATTAAGACTTGACTGAGTGATTTTCTCCTGTCGCTGCAATTCCGACTGGCGTACATTATTCAGATGTTCATCCGCCTCTTTAAAAGCATCGGCATATTCCTGGTTCTTTTCCGTCAATAGTGAATAGGCTGCTTCCCTTCTTTTCATATGGGTAGTCTGAAACTCCTGATCAAGCATTTCACCCGCTATGGCAGTTTGTTCGGTTTGGGCAGTCGGTTCGACGCTTCTGAATGTTGTAGGGGGCGTTGCGAAGATGTAAAAAACATACAGTATTACTCCCAATAAAAGAACAAAAAACTGCATCGGGATTTTGGCATAAGCAGTCAGCATTAATGATTTCCGTGCATCTTTCAGCGATTTGGCCGTAAGATAGCGCTGTACCTGTGTCTGATCAGTGCCAAAATAGGATAGCATCAGAAATATTGCTGCGATAATTCCACTCCAGATGCTGTATTTTTCGCTCAGATCAAAATTGAGATCGATCGCCTGCAGTTTTCCGAGTGTTCCGGCCAGGTACAGTGAATCCGAAAAATTAACGTCCTCCGGCATCAAGTGATTTATCCAGAAAAAGCAAAAAATAAGACCGAAGGCCATAACGATCATCTGTTTGACGTCGGTTCGTATAACGCCCGTTATTCCTCCCACCATAGTGTAGAGTGTAGCGATAACTCCGATCATCAGGATTGTTGCTGTGAGCGGCAAATTTAAAAGCAATGACAATACATAAGAAGGTGCTGCTATAATGGTGCCGACGGCTAAACCCCGGGACATTAGAAACAGGAAACTCGTAAACAGCCGTGTCGGCAGCCCGAACTTCGATTCAAGCACTTCATAAGCGCTGAAATTCTTCATTCTGTGAAAGAAAGGCACCAGCGTCATGCACAATATGATCATGGCAAAAGGAATGCCGAGGTACATCTGTACGAAACGCATATCCTCAACATAGGCCTGCCCGGTAGTGCCGATAAAAGTGATGGCAGAAGCCTGGGTTGCCATCACAGAAAGTCCCATCGCCCACCACGGCATCGAACGGTTGGCCAGAAGGAACCCTTCAATGTTGGAAGAATCCTTTCCCCGCTGAACACCATCCCAGATGGTATAGGCCAGGAATGCTATGAGAACGATCCAGTCTATCCAGTGCATAACCGCTACAGTGGATTATTAAAGAAATAGGTAAACAATCCCAGCAGCAGGATATAAATCAATCCTAACCAGAAAACTCTCCAGTAATAACGGTTCCAGTTCTTTTCTTGAGGCGGTTTTTCCATGGCAAATACGTTTGTTATGTAGCAATAAAGGATAATAGCAGAATCTGGTCGAAATACAAACCGGGTGTATGTGGGGACGCGATTAATCGCGTCCCCACCACTTTTTTTACATATGTATTATGACGCAATATTAATCAGTGTTTCCGTCAGGCGTTCGATATCCCGGTTGTCATTGTAAACATTCGGTGCAATACGAACCGACGATCCGCGGACAGAAATATGAATGTTATTTTCAAGGCATTTCTTTTCAAGCTCGTTCGCATTTACATGAGAAGGCAGACGAATGCCAAACATATGATGCGATCGCCAGTCGGGATCTTCTATCTTATAACCTGATTCCGGCAGCCTGGCAACCAGGTTTTTGGTAAGACTCTCACAATAGGATTGGATATTAGCAGGTTTCCATCTGATGATCTGTTTCAAAGCTTCAATCATCATCGGAACCAGTATAAAGTTGCTTCGTTCTCCCACATCAAAACGCCTGGCTCCGGACTGATACTCAGGTTGGTAATCAATCAAACTGCTGAAGTTTTCACTGTCTTTACGGGTAATCCAGCCTTCCTCCAGCGGCACTCCATCGCGAAGACGAGGGCCGAAATAACCCATAGCTATGGAGTACGGACCCATCAGCCACTTGTAGCCTGCACAAAAAAGGGCGTCGGGTTTTATTTCTTCTACATCAAAAGGCAAAGCTCCTACTGATTGTGTACCGTCAATTATAAGGAAAGCATCGTTTTCACGGACTCGCTGACCGATCTTTTTAATATCAAACAGCGTACCGTCGGTCCAGTGAACATTTCCCAGGGCAACCAACAGTGTATTTGAAGTGATTGCTTCCCGTATACGTCGGGTCCAATTTTTCCCGCGGTCTTTAAAATCTTCCGGGGGTCCTATCATTTTCAATTCACATTCATGTTCTTCAGAAAATCTCATCCAGGGATAAACATTGCTGGGGAATTGTTCACCTGCAACAATGATCTCCCTGCCCGGCATTTTCGGAAGATTTTTGGCGACAGCAGACATACCGTACGATACCGCCGGGAGTATCGCGATATTATTATGGTTTTGAACATTTACTACTTTGGAAAACAATCTGCGCAACTCACTGCTGTCTTCAAAAAAATGATCGGATGTGATTTCCCACGGCCGGTTTTTAGACCGGATTCCGTTGATGCCTGCCTCTTCAACAGCATTCAGCAAAGGTGAAAGATAGGCACAATTCAGGTAATGGTGATCTTCGGGTAGATTGAATAGATGTTTTTGGCAATTCATTGGATGGGGATTTGAATGTAAACAGTTACAGCAAGTATACGTAATAGGATATATCCAAAAAAGGCGGATACCACTTAGGCACTGAGTGAAAAGGCTTACCATAAATTCCCCCTTACCAAAGGGGGTGCGGCTTTAGCCGCGGGGGTTGTTCCTCCAGGAAGGCTTAACTTACGACAACAACATTTGTAAATATGAAGGTATAGTTGGTTTCACGTTACATTTCTTAGACAAAGATGGTCCAACAACCCCCTTTAGTTCCCCCTTTGCTAAGGGGGATTTTTTGCTGGCTCAAGTATTCTGGGCCAACAAATCATTATTTGCTCATAAAGCTTCCATAGAACATACGAGGCATTGAGGATACTCAGGTTAGGATCCTGAGAACTACTTTCCGTTTAATTTCTCGATAATCCGGAAACTTTCCGGTCCGAACTGAAAGAGCACATCCAGTATTGAGCACCCTGGTTCAAAGCCATCGAAATGCTGGTGATATTCCGGATGCTTAAATGCAGGTTCGTTTCGATTTTCCGCCTGTCGCTGGTAATGCCGGCTGTCATGCTCCTGATACAGCGAATCGGCACCCAGCCTTTGAGCCAGAAGATCGGGGTCGGAAGTATACTCCGGAACATCGGAGGCCAGTTCATAATCAATGCTGATGTCCATAAAACGAAACAGCCGCTTTTGAATATGCAGCACAAACTCCATCAGACAGGTAAATTCCGCGGCTGATTGAAAATCCGCTTTAACTTCCGGCTCATAAAAATCATAGTAAATGCTATTGCGGTAGTTGTATTCGATACTCCTCAGCAGGGGCGTTATCCAGTCTTCCGAGTGGTCTATTCGAACCTTTCGAATAGACTTCTTGCGGTCTTCGGTGCGAACCGGAATATTAATCCACTGCGTCCCCTCCGGAGTACGGATCTGCGCCCGGTGTAACCGGCTTTTTCGCGACCACTGTTCTGCATCCTCCAAAATTACACGGTCTGCCTGCAGCATAATGGCAAGGTCGTACAGATTCGGAGCAAATTGCGGGAAGAGCAGGGCTAGTTTCATTATACTCACCATTAATTCGTAATGCGTAAAACGTAATGCGTAAACAACTGAGGTTGGATACAAATTTTTTTGTAAGGATCAGGTACTTTGAAGGTCATACTTATAGTATTTAATAAATAATTTAAATTATGAAATATGAAAAATGGATGGATCAGGTTCCAAATGACATAAAACAAGATGCTGTTTGGAGTTTGAAAGTCTATCGTGCTGCATTATTTGCTTCTGATTTATGCTGGTTTGATATCAAACCGATATTGAATAAAAGGTTATACTCGCTTTCAGATCAAATATACAGATCAGTTGGATCTATTAGTGCAAATGTGACCGAAGGATATTCCAGACATTCCTTGAAGGAGCAAGCGCGATATTATGAAATTGCTCTTGGATCTGCCAGGGAAAGTAAAGATTGGTACTTTAAAAGTCGCCATATATTAGGTGAGAAGATAACATATCATAGAATTAGATTGTTAACATCTGTTTCTAAACTTCTTTTAACTATGATTAAGGATAGAAGAGATACCTATGAAGTTCAGGAGGAAGAAGTTTCATACAAACCTGCTACTCTTGATGAACTTTTATTGAATGTACCAGTGTTTGACGTGTAGTCACGCATCACGCATTACTCGTTACGCATTACGTATTACTTATTAGCACTAGTCTCTCAGATGCTTTATTTTTGTTCAGGCCTTGAAAAGGAAATACAATTAAATTATTAAAAATTTTATGGAAGACTCTGTACGAGTTCGTTTTGCCCCTTCGCCAACCGGTTTTTTGCATGTCGGAGGACTACGGACTGCTCTTTACAATTATTTGTTTGCCAAAGGCAATCCCGGTGGTAAATTTGTTCTCCGAATTGAAGATACCGACCGGTCGCGCTATGTGGAGGGTGCTGAAAAAGATATTGTTGAATCACTGATATGGGCCGGTATGGATTTCGATGAAGGACCGGGAAAGCCCGGCAGTGCCGGGCCGTATCGCCAGAGCGAACGCAAGAATATTTATAAAGAATATGCAGAGCAGCTGATCGAATCCGGGCACGCCTATTACGCTTTTGATACCCCCCGAGAGCTCGATAATATGCGGAAACGCCTTGAAAAATCGGGAAATCCGTCCCCCAAATATGATTCCATCACCAGAATGTCGATGAAAAACAGTCTTACCCTGCCGGAAGAAGAGGTTGAAAACAGACTTGAAAATGGAGAGGATTATGTCATCCGGCTCAAAGTACCACGACGCGAAAATATCCGCTTTCAGGATGAGATAAGAGGGTTTGTTTCATTTGAAAGTAAGGGACTCGATGACCAGGTTCTGTTGAAATCGGACGGTATGCCCACTTACCATCTAGCCAACGTTGTTGACGATCACCTGATGAAGATAACCCACGTGATACGCGGAGAAGAATGGCTGAGCAGTACACCGAAACACATCCTGATGTACAATTACTTTGGCTGGGAACCTCCCAAGATGGCTCATCTTCCACTTATCATGTCACCGAGCGGAGGAAAATTATCCAAGCGCAAAGCCGAAAGTGAAGGCATCCCCATCAACACCAAAGATTATATAGAACAGAAATTCGAACCCGAAGCCTTTGTTAATTTCCTGGCTTACCTGGGATGGAGTCCTGGTGACGACAGTGAAATTCACTCGCTTGAAGAACTGACGGATCTGTTTTCACTCGACCGTGTAAGTAAAGGCGGCGCAGTATTTGATTACAAAAAGCTGATATGGTATAACGAACATTATCTGCGGGAAAAAAGCGCGGACGAGCTTTTCCCACGGATCCGCACGATCGCAGAAAAGCAATATGATCTGAAACCCGATGAAGCCTATATGAAACAAATTATTCCGCTGATGAAGGATCGTGTCAGCAAGGTCGGGGATTTCATTTCGGAAGGGCGTTTTTTCTTTGAGGACCCCGAAGAATACGACGAAAAAGCTCAAAAAAAATGGAAGGACGACAGCGGCGAATTGCTCTCAGCTTATGTCGATAAAATCGAAGAGCTGGATATAGAAGATTTCAAAGCGAAAAAGCTGAAGGATAAGATCAAGGAGGTCATTGAAGCTCACGATGTCGGTTTTGGTAAGCTGATGATGCCGCTTCGTCTGGCTGTTACAGGTATGGGATACGGTCCTGATCTGACACCGACGCTTGAGTTGCTGGGTAAAGAGACCACAATCCGGCGTATAAACAGGGCTATTGAAAAGCTGGGATAGTTTTCTGGATGCCGGATACTGGTTACCAGATAATTGGTCTGCGGATTTTTCAGTGATTTACTCTCAAAAGAAGGTACTGTAATATCTTGTTAAAGCCACCTGACTGTGTCATCCTGAACTTGTTTCAGGATCTTTGGCAGGAAATCAATTAAAAGCTTTTACAGGTATTGGAGGTTACAGATGCTGAAATAAATTCAGCATGACACTCTATATGATCGACAGTTAAAATAACTATTCTTTATCTGATTTATGACACATATCTACCAAGCGGGGATAAGCACATAAATAATCTGTTTAATCTGTGTAAATCTGTGGCTAAAAGAGGTCGGTAATCAGCAAATCCTTTTAGGAAATAACTCCAGAGATTGTATTTTCAGAATCAACTGAAACGGCAATCGATTAAGTTATTTTTCCAATAACCAGCGATACTATGAAGCAGAGGATATTTGTTTTTACAGCATTGGCATTTATTTTTTTTCTCTGGATGAATTCGGGTCATGCCTCACCGGATGAAGCAACTCTTATCCAGGAAAATGCTGAGCAGGCAGATTCAACGGTCTCATGGACCAGCATTCTTCCTCCTCTTGTAGCTATAGGTATCGCTCTGATCTTCCGGCAGGTATTATTTGCACTTTTCCTGGGAATATGGTGCGGTGCTTTCCTGGCCGGTGACCTGTCGTTCAGCTATATATTTCCGAGCTTTTTTGCAGCCCTCAGTGATTATATTGTACCTGCCACAGCCGATGAAAGCCACATGAGTATCATCGTATTTACTCTTCTTATCGGGGGGATGGTCGGAATCATAACGGATAACGGCGGCACGCGGGGTATTATAAAGGCGATTACACGTTTTATAAGAACCAAAGTACAGGGACAGCTTATCACCTCGCTGATGGGGTTCATCGTTTTTTTTGATGATTATGCCAATACCATGGTCGTAGGAAGTACCATGCGTCCGCTTACCGATAAACTGCGAATATCAAGAGCAAAGCTGGCCTATCTTGTTGATGCAACGGCCGCGCCTGTTGCGACAATAGCACTTGTCAGCACCTGGATCGGTGCGATGGTTGGATTTATATCAGACGCCCAGGTAAAAATGCCGGAATTCAATGAAGCGGCGTATTCTGTATTTATCAACTCCCTTCCGTATAACTTTTATGCATTCTTTACGCTGCTCTTTGTAATACTTATAGCGTGGTCGGGACGCGATTTTGGAAGTATGCTTACCTCGCGAATCAATCTTTATAAAGCCAAACATGATCCCCGGTTCGATAAATATAATTTGTGGAAGGATAAGATCGAAGAAGACGAAGAAAAACAGACGGTATCTCACTGGGCTAATGCGGTAATTCCGATACTGTTGTTGATTTTCGGTACGATAGGAGGTCTGTTTATGACAGGCGAAGGTAGTTCCGTACAGGCGATCATTGAATCGGCAGATTCCTATAAAGCACTGCTTTGGGGATCGTTGCTATCTATTACTTCAGCTATTGCTATTACATTAGCCCGTAAACTGCTGGATGTGAAAAAAACCATTAAAGGGATGATGGAAGGAATGCATACGATGTTCGACGGACTGTTAATCCTGGTTCTGGCGTGGGCACTTAGCGCAAACACGGTTGAGCTCGGTACCGCCGATTATCTTGTTTCTGTATTTGGAGAGGCTTTGAATCCATACTGGCTGCCCTCCCTGGTACTGGTGCTTTCTGCGCTGACCTCTTTCGCTACAGGTTCGAGCTGGGGTACAATGGGTATTTTAATGCCGTTGGTTGTGCCGCTTTCATGGGAGATCGGGAACAGCACAGGTTTATCCTATGAAATGACCACTCAAATTATATATGCGTGCGTGAGTGCCGTTCTGGCGGGATCTGTTTGGGGGGATCATTGTTCACCGATTTCTGATACTACTATTTTGAGCTCGATAGCTACGCAATGCGATCATGTGGAACATGTGAATACACAGCTGCCCTATGCTATGATTGTGGGGACAATCAGTGTCCTGGCCATGGCGGGAGTACTTGCAGCCGGTATTCCATGGTGGATAATCTATCCTGTGGGAATAGCAGTTATTGTGGCAACCATTTTTAAATTCGGTAAAATTCCGGATCCTGCAGAATATGCACCCGAAGGTAAGGAGCCGGTTAATACGGGATTGGATTGAACTTGCCGTAAAGGTTCAAGCGAGACGCTTGAACCAGCCCGACAGGGGTTTTTGGAGTCGAAAAGCTAACTTATGCGTTGTTGTCTGTATATATAGTCCCTCCTTGTTTCACTGCGTTTTTTCAGTGAAATAGGGAGGGGTTGGGGTGGGTCGGCTGCGAGGAATGTGTATCCACTTAATGGCGCAAGCGTCCACTTGTACCGGTCCGAGGAGTTTTTCTTTGTGAAACTCTGTGTCACCTCCGTGGTGCTTTGTGCAACGATTTTTAATGTTATTTGATTTAGAAAGTAAGATCACTTAAAAAGTGAAAACTGATAACTATCAGTGTCTTCCATCTCTTTTGTACCGGGCTTAAATCGCTTTTCAGTGAAAGTTATCTTTCCATTCTTATGGATTAAAAGTACTGTCGACGAACGTGTTCCATAGTCTTCACTTTTGATAAATATCGGCGATACTTTCTTTTCCAGATGAAGAGGAATGCCGGTATCCGGTAACTCCTCTTCTGATGGTTTCCTTTCATCTTCCAATAGTGAAAAAAGGGCATCTTCTGAGAACTCCGGATTTTGGATGATCTGCCAGAGCTGTTCTTTAGCACGTTTAACTTTTGGCCAGGGCGTATCAAGAAGATGATTGCTCAAACCATGTATCCCCGGTTCAATTTCTTTTTTAGTTCGTTCTTGATTAGAGTAAAACATCAGCTTTTTCATATTCCCCAGAATCAGGCTGAAACCATTATATGCATCAACATTACGGTCGATCTTTTCCAGATATTTTTCAGGCGGACCTGAATTTTTTAAATAATCAAGGACAAGATGTCCCCGGCTCGGGGAATTTTTTTTCTGATCGGCAGGATTCCGGTAATTGGTAATTGCTGCCATAGCCCCCAGTTTGTTGATGCCCATCCAGGTTCCTCCCGCTTTCAGATCTTTACCGGCCAACAGATGAGTATAATTATCCCAGAATTGTGCAGCTCTGGTGGGTCTGCTATGATTTTCATCCCTGTTTGCAGCAAATATCAGGTTATAGTCAGGATGAGCTTTATATCCGAAAACAATCAGACACATATAAATAATCTTAATTAAATTTTGGTGATTTTCAGTGACATAATGCATATAGTATACAAAGCCTGTCAACTACATTGGGTAAACAACCCACACGTAATATTAATTCTCATAACATTTTAGCATATTTCAAGTGAAAATGGTTGTAATTTAATTACAGGAAAAGAAAATTCTCTTAAGGATTATTATTTGGTGAGTAACAGGTTTAACAATTATATATTATTTGGGGCAGCTCTATTAGCTGCCGTTTATTTTTTTGTTGCATATCCCGGACAGGACCCCAGGAGCTTGATTCAAAATCCGGATGAACCGGAATCTGTTTCTGTCAGGGCAACAGAATTATTATCGGAACTGGGTTTCCCGGTAGCCAATTATACGGCGAGAGCACAATTGCATTCCAATCAAAGATTGCTTGACAGCCTGCAGAAAAAAGTAGGTCGACAGGAATTAAACAATTTGTATTCTGAGAACAAGTATCCAAATATCAAACCATACTACTGGGAGATTGTATTCCACCGGTCAGCAGTTGAATCAGAGGAGGATGCTGAAAGGACAGAGGAAGGGCCGGGTTTTAACAGCAATTTACGCGTACGGGTAGACCTGCAGAACGAATTCACTGAGTTGCTGAATCCTTCTGAAGTTATCAATGGCGATATTATAAACCGGCAGGCTATAGCCTCGGTTTTTTATCCGGATTCAGTACAAATTGATTCGTTGGAACCTGTCTTTGAAACATTATCCGACTCACTGCTTTCACGTCTTCTTTATTTCGATCTGCAACAAGGTAGCATGAATACCGAACTTGAACCTGAACAAAAGATTGAGCGGATTGCCGGTAATTTAAAACAGGGACGCCCTTATCAATACACTGCGGAAGACGCTGTAAAGCTGGCTCGTTATTATCTTAAACAAACCGGTTGGCATGCCCCGGCGTTTACAGCGGATACAGCCTATATTGAACGGATAAACTCTATAAATGCTGCGAATATTCGTTTTTCTCTTGCTGAAGAACAGTTGCAGCAAGTTTTGAATGTGGAGGTTAAAGTTGCACCCACCGGAGGATTGCTAAGTGTAAATGCTGAGTATAATCCCGGTTCCCCAACTGTTGCAGGTTGGGATAACCCCTGGAATATACTTCGTAATGTACTGGTATTTTTATTTATCCTTGGCGCTATCATCATTTTTGCTTTCCGAACACGTGCCCGGGCTGTTGATACACAGGCTTCGCTGGTGCTGGGTGTATTGGCCGGTTTGGGAATTTCAGTGCTTATTTTGCTATCGATGCTGCCATACCTGGATATATATACAGGTGTGTCTGGAGGTTTAGAATCTTTGCAGTTGTTAATGAGTGTGGGTATGGGTGGGGCCGCAGCTTCACTGGGATTTTTTATCCTTTTTGCTATCAGTGATTCGATTACCAGACAATATTGGCCCCAAAAGCTTTATACCTATGATTTCCTCAGGCAGGGGATGTTCTTCAACAAGCCCATAGGTCTTGCAACACTGCGAAGCATCGGTCTTGCTTTTATTTTAGCCGGCATTTGGACACTGATGAATAAATATATACCAAATATTTATATGGAAGTAGACCGGGTATTCCTGAATGATGAAGCAGTCTGGCCTCCTTTATATATGTTCCTACAGAATGGGTGGTACGGTTTTTCTTTAATGCTGGGCATTTTCCTGGTAGTCGGCGGACAAACATATGCACAGACCCGGAATAAATATATTACAGGCTTCATATTAATGTTAGCCTGTGGTATCATGGTACCGGTGTTGAATGATTTCGGCCCGCCTTTTCAGCAGTTTGTGATATCGTTAATACTTGGCCTGTTGCTCACCGGCATTTATTTCGCCGGTGATTTTGTAACGCTTCTTCTTTCTTATTTTCTGTTTCTGGGGCTGTTAAGCAGTTCAACCGGCTGGATTATTGAAGGTTCGCCGGACAATTACATTTTTATTATTTATGTAATATTCCTGGTCTTCCTCGCGATTGCAGGAATGATTGCTTCATTAAAAGGTAAAGATGAAAAAGTGTTGCCGAATTTCGTGCCAGATTATGTGGAGGAACTGGCCCAGGAAGAACGAATCAAGCAGGAATTACAAATTGCCCGTAACGTACAGCAGTCATTTCTTCCGGTTCGCACTCCCGATATTGATCGTCTCGATTTAGCAGCTATTTGTAAGCCCGCCTATGAGACCGGAGGTGATTATTATGATTTTATCCGGATTGATGAACACCGAGTTGCGGTAGCGGTTGGTGATGTGAGTGGCAAGGGTATACAGGCGGCTTTTTATATGACATTTGTTAAAGGAATTTTGCACAGCCTTTGCCGGGAAATTGATTCGCCTGCCGAGCTGCTTAAAAAGGCAAACCGTCTTTTTTGTGATAATGCCCCGCGTGGCACTTTCATCTCGCTGGTATACGGTATTATCGATCTGGAAAAGAAAACGTTCTACTTCGCCCGGGCGGGACATAATCCCGTAATTAAAGTTAGTGCGGCGAACGAAGATATCGAGGAATTACAGCCGGAGGGTATTGGGATCGGACTAACCGGGAGTGAAATTTTTGACAGTAATATCGAGGAGGTTTTGCTGAAACTTCAGGATAGAGACGTACTTATTCTTTATACTGATGGTATCGTGGAAGCGCTTAATAAGAACCACGTGTTTTATGGCAGTAAACGACTTTTAAATATGATCCGCAGAAATTCCCATAAATCCTCCGTGGAGTTACTTAATGCTCTTTCGGAAGATTTGTTATCGTTTACAAGCGATACCAAACAACATGACGATATGACCATGATGATTATTAAGATGAGTACGTAAAGGTGCAATGGATTGTAATTCGAAACCTTATAAATCCGAAATCCGAATATCCAAAATCCGAAACGGCTGCCGATTGGTTCAGGGATAAGCAGGATTGGACTGTTCGAGCTATTTACTTTCTAAAGCTATGATGTTTTGGATTTAGAATATTCGTGCTTCGAATTTTATCAATTTGGATTTCGGATTTATACCCACGTAATTTTGAGGAGACTGTTGCGTTAATTGTCAAAGTAAATTATTGATTATAAATAATGAAGAAACTATTTATACCTTTTACACTTACTTATTTTTTAGTAGCAGCCGGTTTTACCGCTGCTTTTGCTCAACAGGAAAATGAAGTGACATGGTTTACAATGGAGGAAGCACAACAACGTGCCGAAGAGCAACAGAAAAAAGTTTTAATATATGCTGAGGCGCAGTGGTGCGGATATTGCAAGAAAATGAATAAAGAAGTATTCCCGAAAGAGGTGGTACAGGACAGTTTAAATAAATATTATTATCCCGTACGTATTGATGTAGAATCAGATAAAAAGTTAACCTTTAACGGGGAACCGATGACGCAGCAACAGTTTGCTCACCGGCAGCAGGTGCGTTCTACCCCCACAATATTTTTTGTGAATGCCAACGGCGAAATTTTGGGAATGCAACCGGGCTATATGCCTGTTGACGTATTCAGTAAGCTTCTCTCCTATGTAGGTTCCGGTGCGTTTGGAAGCATTTCTTTTGAAGAATATCTCTCTGATGAAAATTGATCCTATATGGGATAAAACAAACTGTATTCTATTCTGTTAATTAATATATTATCGCAGGTAATAAAACAGGTAAGAGTAATGAGTATATTATGGTTCTGAGCCAGGCAGTCGAAGATTATCTGAAAGTTATTTATAAACTGGAGTCGGAGGGCAAAGGAGCCTCAACTACGCGTATTGCGGAAGCTATGGATGTTTCTTCTGCGTCTGCCACCAATATGATCAAACGCCTGGCTAAAATGAGCCTTGTTGATTACCAGTCTTACAAAGGCGCTTCACTGACAGAGTCCGGCGAAAAAATTGCGCTTGAGGTAATACGTCATCATCGTCTGCTTGAACTGTATCTGCTGGAAGTAATGGGCTATTCATGGGATGAAGTTCATGATGAGGCCGAAAAACTGGAACATCATATTTCTGAACAGTTTGAGGATAAAATAGCTGAACTGCTGGATAATCCTACCCAGGACCCGCACGGCGATCCTATTCCTTCGAAGGACGGTATTATGCCGGATATGAAAGATGAACCACTTATTGATACCGAACCCGGTGATACTGCCTATCTGGTAAGCCGTGTCAAAAACCAGGATCCTGATTTACTGCGCTATCTTGAAAAGATTGATTTACTGCCGGGTACCAGGGTCAAAATTAAAGAGAAAGCTCCTTTCAGTGGACCTATTACTTTGTCACTGGAAGGAAAACAGCAGGTTATCGGATACGAACTGGCCGAACATATCTTTGTTGCCAAAATGCCGGGATAAGAGCCACATTCTCATGGAATTTGTGAATAGCAACCCGTGTTATAACTCAGAAAAGAGAGACCAAATATTTGCTCCAAGAAACAATGGAAACAAAAAGATTCAAATCGTCTTATAAGGAATAACAAAATGTATTATGAAAATAAGTACATTTTATGAATTCATTAATGAGAAAGATGTTCGGCGCTGTCAGACTATATAAGTTTGGCATATTTAAAGTTATCCTGAATCGCTTATTTCCCGAAACATTCACCCATCACGATTATATTTTATATAAATATGACCTTGAGGGGAAAGTACCGTATATCTTACCTGCTAAAGAGGCAGTGACTATAAACAGGGTCGAGAACTCTGAAGAAGGTCTGTTTCAAAAATTTCGAAAAAAGTTTCCGGCCGATGAATTTCTTACGAGGATGAGGCAGAGTACTCAAACAGCCTTTATAGCAACAATAAATGGTGAGGTTACCGGTTATTCCTGGGTTGCGGAAAAAGAACTATTTATTGAATCATTAAATCACAATTTTGTCCTGAACGACGACGAAATTTTCATTTATGCCTGTTTCGTCTCCAGAGAAAATCGAGGAAAGCGGATTTACCCTGCCATGCTTCATGAAATTTTAGAGGAATACAATAGAAGAGATAAATATCGTATGGCATATATAGGGGTGTTGGCTGCCAATAAAGGCTCAATCAGGGGTATAGAAAAAGCCGGATTCATAAAAGATAAAATGATCAGCTATTTTAAGTTTTTTAATCGCGAAAAATGGTGGGAGAAGGAATGTCCTTCCGCACAGTTGGAGACTGCATCAGAGACTGATAACGAATCAAATCCACCAATTCCTGAACCAGCTGAACTACAATAGCAGAATAAATTTTAATGGTACGGCCAGAATTTATTTTTCTCATTATTTTCTCAAGCTTTTTTTACCTCCGGGTCAGTTAAATCCCAGTCGAACCGGATTTTTTTTATTGATTTCGCGAAGATCTTGTATAATTCTATCCGATGTCCCTGAACATATTGCCTGCCTGCACTGCAGGATGTAAGAAATTGATATTTTATCACATCTATTAAAAACCGAGTAAAAACTTTAACTCCTGAAATCCAGCTAAAATGACGACAACCATAAACAAAATTGATGACGTAAAAAAATATTATGGCCGGATACTCCGTACAAACGGTGACTTGAAAACCAGCGCGTGCTGTACAACCGACGATCTGCCTGTCTGGCAAAAAGAAGTCCTGAAACAGATCGATGATGAAATTATCTCTCGCTTTTACGGGTGCGGTTCGCCGGTCCCCCTCGGTCTGGAAGGAAAAACAATACTTGATCTGGGTTGCGGTACCGGGCGGGATGTATTTCTGGCTTCCAAACTTGCCGGGCCGCAGGGACGGGTGATTGGAATCGATATGACAGATGAACAGCTGGATGTTGCACGAAGGCTTACCAGGCGACAGATGGAATGTTTTGGATTCAACAAACCTAATGTAGCCTTCCATACCGGTTATATTGAAGATCTGGCCACAGCCGGAATTGAAGATAATTCTATCGATATTGTGATCTCCAACTGTGTGATCAATCTTTCTCCCGACAAGCGACAGGTATTTTCTGAGATCTTTCGCGTCCTGAAACCGGGCGGTGAACTTTATTTTTCAGATGTATTTGCCAGCCGGAGAATTCCGGATCACCTCCGGAATGATCCTGTTCTGTATGGAGAGTGTCTGTCGGGCGCTCTTTATGTCGAAGATTTCAGACGCCTTCTGCAGGAGATGGGTTGCCCGGACTACCGGGTTGTCAGCAGTTCTGCCATTTCACTGGATAACCCGGAAATCGAAAAGAAAATCGGCATGATTGACTTCAGTTCCCTGACCATCCGTGCTTTTATTAAATTGAACAGTCTGGAAGATATTTGTGAAGATTACGGCCAGGTAGCAGTGTATAAGGGAACAATCGAACATGCGCCTCACCGCTTTGTACTGGACGACCACCATACATTTGTTACCGGGAAACCGGAGCTGGTTTGCGGAAATACAGCAGCGATGATAGAAGAAACCCGTTTTGGTGAACATTTTCGGGTGATCGGTGACCGTTCTGTTCACTACGGACCATTCGACTGCAGTGATGAACCGGCGGGTAATGGGGGGGCTGAAAGTTCATGTTGTTGATGATCCGAAACATTTTTCAAAAAATTGTTTTGTTATAAACTTTACTTCTACCGATCAAACTTTCCTGAAGGAACAAATGGTGTGGTCGGTAAACAGTTTGGGAGCAGAGCTCCATCACAGTTACAGGAATTTAACTTCCGTCAGGAAGATTTGGTCGGTAGTTATATTTGTATGTTAGAGCCACCTCCCGTTAGGGAGGTTAGGTGATGAATCCACGGTTAATGAGCATATATTAGTAGTTCTGCAGAATATCCCCTTTCAGTTTACAGAATTCAGTTCGAGACTGATTTGAATATCTATCTGGTTTCCCACAACAGCTGTTGCTGCCCAGTCACCAACGCCCACACCATAATCTTTTCTGTTGAGTTCTGCATTTGCCACAATTCCGGCAACTTTTAAATTCTCCCTCATAGGATGATCCATTACTCCCAATACTTCAAACGGGAGATCAAAGTTGCGTGTAACATCACGGATGGTCAGTTTCCCGCTGGCAACAAACTGATTATCCCCGGTCCGCTTTATGGACTCACTTACAAATCGGATATCAGGCCATTTTTCTGCATTGAAGAAATCTTCCGATTTCAGGTGGTTGTCTCTTCGATCATTTCGCGTATTAATACTTGCCACAGGAATGGTTATTTCTATCCGGTTGTCTGTGAGATCTTCAGGATCGAATGATATTTCCGATTGATAATCTTCAAACTGGCCACTCACAGGAGTGAAAAAATGCCTGACAGAAAAAGTGATGTTACTATGGGATTTGTCGATTGTCCAGTCTTCAACTATTCTATCACCGATAAAAGCTGTGCTTGCCAGTAAAGTAATTGCCATAAGGCTGAGAAAAGATAATTTTTTCATAATTGTAGAAAAGTATAAGTATTGATTTGTAATTGTCAGTATATTGAGGAGATTTAATTCTGATATCTTACCTGCTCCTTTTTTCATAGAGAGTACAATATTATTAAAAATACTGATAACAGGAAGGTTTTTTTCTTTGCCTGCTGTACTAATTCATAGAGAGAAAGCTAAGCTTGACAATGCACCCGTTTTTTGCAAACTCACGAACGATAGATCGCCCGGGTCCTGCAGAAGCTCCGGTTACCACTACTACTTTTTCAGAAGAAGAATTGGTGTCCATGACTTAGCGTATCAGAATAGTAAGAAGGATAATAGCAGTAGTTTATCTGTTTTTATATAATTGCCACTCTTTTTTATTTACACATGAGTAAAGTTTAAGTAATTCCCTAAAAAGTTAAATATTCTGATAATTACCCAGATCTAAAGTCCAGTCATATTCTTTAAACTCCAATTCAGGATCGGCATTATTTGGGATGATGTCATAACGCTTTAACATATCGATGGCTCCCTGTGTTCCGCCAAAATCTGCGCGAAACCAGCTCATGAGCCGGTTTACTTTTGCAATCTCGGTTTCGTGATTATACTCCGTTGTTTTTTCCAGATAATTTTTTGTAGTGATATCGAGCTGTTCTTCCACTCTGTCTGGATCGAAAACGGCAATATAGGGACAACTGGCTGCACCGCAATTCAGCGCAAAATGTATTCTCGGGTCTATTTCATTCCACCAGAATCGCTTCACGAATGAATCCGGAAACCATTTATTTAAATAACCCATAGATATTTTGATTTTTGATCTACGCATAATGCCATGCTCAATATCATCAAAACTGAGTTCTTTTCCGGCAATTGTTATTTGGGGCGAAGAGAAAAAATTATATCCAAACCAGCTGTTGCGGTCTTCAAACAGTTCAGGATTATCCAACAGTATAATTTGTATATAAGCGTTATAGATATTCAGCCAGAATGCTTTCTTTTTGGACTCGGTATTGAGTGAGGTATAAAGTTCTTCTTCAGAAGCATTAGCCAGCCAGCGAACCATATGGTCTACCTGTTTACCATCCCGAACGGCTTCAACAAGTTCCATAGAGAATTCGGTATATGACGATGAAGAAGAATCCTGTATATCCTTTTTATTTGGCTCTTCAAAAGGAAATGAAGCAAGAATCAATAAAATTATCAACTGTTTAAACATGGTTAAGAGTTTATTCCTATTTAAAGAATTGACGCTGTTTTAGTACTTCATCTTACAAGAATTCATTTATAAAAAAATTCAGGTAAGGATAATCTCATTTATCTCGTCATAAGAAATGCATCTACATTTAACATTTTAACTTGTATTGCTTATTGATGAAGTGCGAAGTCTGGGTTTATTTAGTTCTCGCATGTTTATGAAGAAAATTTGTGAAACTATGTCCATGATTTGTGCCAACATTTGCGGGCAATTGCGAAAGTCAAGAGCATCTACAAGCCATGAACCGATTTTTAAATTTATTTGTAATTTTCTTTTTAGCGATTTTCCTTTTTCAGGAAGTAGCATTTTCTCAAACCCCAATTCAATTGGATCCCGATAACATCGACCAATTCGTGTTGGATCCTGCAGATTTTGATCCGGATGACGACGAGGCATCAATATTAAGATATGAACCCTTTGGTAAAAAAAGGAAGCTGTTTACGAGAGGGATACTAAAGAAGACGGGACACCGGTTATTCGGGCATCGAGTGAGCAGGCTATTTCAAGTGTCACGACGCAAATAGAGGCCGACCCTGAGGTATTTCAATATCTTGAATGGGAATGGAAAATTGAATCCGTACTTGAATCCGGTGATTTAACAGAAAAATCGGGAGATGATTTCGCGGCCCGTATTTATGTTACTTTCGATTATCCCGTCAGTGAGCTTCCATTCGGACAAAAAATAAAGTATCGATTATATAAGACCTTCACCTCCTTTGATATTCCGTTGCGATCTCTGAATTACGTTTGGGCAAGCAAAGCTGAAGTCGGTACTATATCTCCCAATCCGTTTACCGATTGGGTTCGATATGTAGTAGTTGAATCGGGGAATGAAAAAGCGGGGCAGTGGGTCACCCTGAAACGAAATATTATTGAAGATTACCGGGAAGCATTTGGAGAAGAGCCAAGAGAAATAACGAGTATTACCATCATGACCGATTCCGATAATACTGAAGAAGCCACACTAGCGTGGTTCGGTAAGATCATACTTTCGAAGAGTAAGGCAGCAAATCCCTCTTAAAATTCTTTTCGACACCATGAAGATCAGTATTATTATTCCGGTGTATAATGAAGAAGATATTATCTCAGAGCTTTTAGTCCATTTGAAAAACCATGCGAATGATCACGTAAGTGAAATACTGGTTGTAGACGGTCACAGTACCGACAATACGGAATCCCGGGTATTGGAAGCCGGAGTCCGATTCATAAAATCACCTGAAAAAGGACGGGCTGCCCAGATGAATGCCGGGGCTGTACAGGCAAGCGGGGATATATTGTATTTTGTTCATGCTGATACGTATCCGCCCAAATCTTATGCAAATGATATTATAACAGCTGTCCGGGAAGGCTGCGAATCCGGCTGCTACCGATTTAATTTTGATTCGGATAGATGGGCTCTTAAAATAAACTCGTGGTTCACACGGTTTGATTTTTTAATGTGCAGAGGTGGTGATCAGACTCTTTTTATCAAAAGCTCTGTATTTGAAGAACTAAACGGCTTCAAAAATTATGATATCATGGAAGATTTTGAAATGATACAGCGTTTGAGGCCTAGAAAAACTTTCAGAATTCTGCCTGATAATGTCATTGTATCTCCGCGAAAATATGAACAAAATAACTATCTGAAAGTCAATTTTATTAATCTTATCATTTTTTTAATGTATGCATTCGGTGCTTCGCAACAGGCTATGCTGCATGCCTACCAAAAATTAATTTGCGGGACAAGATTCGGCCATTCATAAAAATGTTTTACTGCATTGTGTAAAATTTCCGGACTCCCTTCTTCCGGTCTCCTTTCCTCCTTTTTAATCCTCCGGCGGCGTCATTTAATTTACATAATACGATCTTCATCACTTAAATCCGGTATGGTTCCCCGGTAACCGAAAAGCCATTTAATAAGCCTGGTAAGCCACTTCGACTGATTTTTCACATACCATTGATCAGCTGCACGCCGTATACCAAGGCCGTAGGTCGGGTAAGGGTGGATAGTATCGGCTATATTACGGAGGGTAACCCCGTTTCGCATAGCCAATGCATACTCACCGATCAAATCACCGGCCTGCTTACCATAAATAGTGGCTCCCAGAATTTTCCCGTCCACCTTTCTGGCAAAAATCTTGATCAAACCATCGGTCGCATCATCGGTTAAAGCGCGGTCTACTTTATCGTACGGGAAGCGATAGACTTCGTAAGAGGCTTCTTTTTCTTTCAGTTGTTTTTCAGTAGCACCCACATGGGCCAGTTCCGGATCGGTATAGGTACTCCATGGCACATGCTTTTCATCTATTTTCATCGGTACTTTAAGCAGAGCTCTGGTTGTTGCCACTTTGGCCATATGTTCCGACATATGCGTAAGCTGATACCGGCCCGTCACGTCTCCTACCGCAAAAATGCGTTTGACGTTAGTCCGGCAGCGGTTGTCCACTGTAATTCCTTTTTTGGTATAGTCGATACCGGCTTTATCCAGATTAAGATCTTCATAGTTTGCTGTTCTTCCGGTGGCGACCAGTATAGCATCACCCGACCAGCTCATCTGCTGTCCGTCAAGTTCGGCGGCTATTTTGATATTATTATCCGAGGATTCAGATATTTCATTGACAGAAGCCGAAAGCTTGAACTCAACTCCTTCGCTGTGTAATCGTTTCTGCAGCATTCCGGCCAGCTCTTCATCATCATTGGATAGGATACGGGGCAGCATATCAAATACGGTAACCGAAGTACCCAGTCGCTGAAAAGCCTGAGCCATTTCAATACCAATAGGACCGGCTCCGATAATAGCCAGATTTTCAGGTTGTTCCGTCAGTTCAAAAATAGTTTCATTCGTATAATAGTCTACACTGTCGAGTCCGGGAATCGGAGGGACCATTGCCTTGCTGCCGGTGCCGATGATAATGTAACGAGATGAGACCTCTTTTGTTACATCTCCATTAATGGTAACTGTATGTGTATCCACAAACGAAGCTTTTCCGAATTCAATTTCTACACCCATATCACGGTAGATATCAGGGTCATCAGCTTCTTCATATACCTCACGACGTTTATTTCGTACATGCTTCATAATGGATGAAAAGTTCATATCTTTTGCTATCTCCATCCCGAAATTCTCAGCCTGCAGGGAACTTTCGGCCAGTTGGGAAGCATGAAGCAAGGTTTTACTGGGTACACATCCGGTCCAGGTGCAGTCGCCGCCCAATTTATTTGCCTCCACCATTAAAGTTTTTGCTCCAAAATTCGCACCTATACCGGCCGCTGTAAGTCCGGCCGCGCCCCCGCCTATTACTAACAGATCATAGTCGTATTTCATACAGTAGAAATTTATTTATTATTAATTTTTTTAAATGTAGCATAAATACCATACCCGAGTAATCCCACTACCAGCGCATATACCCATGTCGGTACGTTCTCACCGGCCACCAGCAGGTAGAGATAGGCCGAGGAGAGAAAGAAACCGGTTAAAAAAACCGGTAAGGTTATCGGTTTTTTCTGTTTCTTATTCCGGATAATCCAAGCTACGGATATGGTAAAAAAAGGAATTGCTCCAACGTAGATAGCTGCAAAAATATAGGGATTGACATTGTAGTCGGCTGATAAATTCATCAGCCACTCATGTATTAATTCCAGTTCCATAATATCAGATTCATTTTAATTATTCTATATCTTTGAGACTACGGGCAAATTAAAAACTGCTGAGAAGATTTCTCTTATGAATGATAATCACCGATCGAAAATGAGTATCTTGGCTGTAATTACTGTACTTTATTTGCCTTTTCCAGGAATGACTCAGGGTTTAGGAAACCTACGACCCGGGCATCTTTAACTTCATTACCATCGGGGTCAATAAACACAATGGTGGGTACTCCCATAACTTCAAACTCTTCCCGTAGTTTTGTCGACCGTTCCGATTCATATCGTGTCAGATCCACTTTTAATTTCTTGAATTCTGAGGTTTCTTCAATCACATCGGAATCGGTAAATGTTACACGGTCCAGCTCCAGGCAGGGCACACACCAGTCGGCATAGAAATCCATCATTACAGGAACACCGTCAGCACGGGCTTGTTCCAGTTTTTCGGGTGAATATTCTTCCCACTGTATGCCCGGTTTAGTCAGGTTTTGAACGAAAAGTAGTCCGATAATAACCGAGGCCGCACCTACTGTCCATTTGACATACTTGAAAACACCTTTTCCTGTACCGGAGCCTTTGGCCAGTGCCAGATAAATACCGCCGGCAAGCAATACCACCGGAATAACGTGTGTGGCATATGATGGGAAAAAGGCGAGGGCAATATAAAACAGGGCCACGCCAACCAAAATAACGCCGAATACCTTTTTTACCCAAACCATCCACGTTCCGGATTGGGGCAGTTTATTAAGCATTCCGCTAAACGTTCCGAGAATGAGATAAGGCACGCCCAATCCAAAGGCCAGAATAAACATGGTGAGGAATCCAAACATCGGATCGCCCTGTGCACCGACGAATGCCAGAAGTGCAATAATAGGCGGACCGATACACGGTGCGGCGAAAATGCCTACCACCAGGCCCGACAGAAAATGACCAGTAACACCGGTAGCCTGTTGGGCCCCGCTAAATTTCTGCATCATCCACTGCGGGGGCTGCAATTCATAAAGGCCGAACATGCTTAAAGCCAGACCAAAAATCAGGACTCCTATTCCGGCCAGAACCCAGGGGCTTTGCAGCCAGCTGCCGAACAGACTGCCTGTATAAGCCGCCGCGATACCCAGCACGCTGTACATCGCTACGATCCCCAATACATAAATGGATGCCATTGTAAACGACTTGCCAATATTACTATGTTCATTGGCCTGACCACCGAACAATGAGACCGTAACCGAAAGCATAGGATAGACACAGGGCGTCAGGTTGAGTGCCAAACCTATCAGAAAAATTCCCAAAAAGGCCCATAAATATCCCTGCTGGTCAAATAAGGCAGCAATTTCTGTACTGCTGTTGGCTGAAAAAGCATCGGTAACCGAACCCTGACTTTGTTCATAATCTCCAAAAAGATCTTGATTTATTGCCTGAAATCCTGTTCCCGGAGCTGAAACTTCTACAGAAATACGTGTATCCATAGTCGAGGGGGCCAGACAAACCTGGTCATTGCAAGCCTGTATGCGGGCTCGTCCTTCCAGATTATACTGGCCGGGTTTCAGCGTGTCGGAGGTTTGAATGTTCAGGAAAATCGGGGTCTCACCCTCATATACATCCAGCGGCTCCTCGGCAAAATCGAATGTCAGCACTTTTGCTTCCGGATATTGCACATCTGTAACGGCAAAACCGGCTGTTTCATCCAGTGAAAAAGAAGTACCGATCAGGTAATCCAGCGTGGGCTGGTTGGAATTTACGTGCCATCCCTCTTCAATATCCACAATTACGGCCACCCTAAAGGCCGAACCGGCGGGAACGACATTTTGTGAAAGCTTTGCATCAACGGTTACTTTCCCGGCACTGTTGCTGGCCTGGGGTGTTTCTCCTTCAAACTGCCCTTGTGGTTCGCTCAGACTGGCAGTGCCGGTCTGCTCGCTTTGCTGTGCGTTAAGCGGCATAACCGCCAGTAAAAAAGACCATAAAATAATGATGGCACGTAAATTCATAATCTGCTTATTAATTTATTATTCAATCACTGTATAAAGTTAGCCTGTACATGTGTATTTTTTAAAAATTTCCTGGAATTACAGATAATTACTCTTTGTCTTGAGTGTTAAATTTTAACTTTTGATTATACCCATATTATTCTTTTTGATTCAGATATTCTTCGAATTCTATTTGGTTATAGGCCTCAGTCCCGACATAGGTTAAAAGAGTCTGGTATACATCCTTTTTAACATAACCCGGCTTAGTGCCTATAATTGACCCGTCCCCCTCCAAAAAGAAAAAGGTAGGAGTTGCCGAAACATTCATATGTTTGCTGAATTGCCTCTGGGTCATTTCATTACCGTTGAAAGTAACTTTTTCCTCGGATTCAATATCTATTTTAACAGGATAAAAATGTTTGGATGTTTCCGCTTTAATATTCGTATCCGGAAATACTTCCCGCTTCATTTTCTTACAAAAAGAACACCAGCTTGCCTCGGCAAAGACGAGCACTTTTTTATCATTCTCCATCGCCAATTTTTGGGCTTCTCCCAATTCATACCACGTAATGTTTGTTTGAGTATTCCTTTTTTCCTCAGTTTGTGCCTGCGAGATTGAAAATCCCAATAAAAGAGATACGAAGAGGAGTAATATCATTTTTGTTAATTTCATAGTTGGTCATTCTTGAATTTGATTAATAAAATCTGTTTCTGGTATCCTGTTGTAAAAATTGTACGATTCGACGAATGACGTGCATCAACTATTTGTCATCATTGATTTGATTCTTACCAATGTTGTTACTTACGGTATTTCAGTCGGTATCAAAGAGCGGGATGTAACCAACAATTTCTATTTTGCCCATCGGGTGAATTGTTTCCTTTCTATCACTAAAAAAACGGGGTAACCCACTCTATATTATCGAATGCAAAGTAAGCATCATTTTGTACTATTTGTAAGTTTTAATATTTACCAGCTGGTTCGGCAAACATAGGGTCAACAATTTTTTACAGGAAAACATACCAGTGATTCTGTTGTATTGTTAAGATTCATCTTGTTATATAGACGAGATACCGGACCGATTTCTTCCCTAATATTTTTAATTTTTTAATCCCCGATATCCGGATAATTATTTTATTAAAGCTCAAGACAGTATAAATATTTCTGTATCCCTCATGGAGGTGCAGAAAATATATGGATGGGTAACTGCTTCGGATGAATGACTTCCTGAAATCCGAAGCACGAATGTCTGAAAACCCAAAATCCAAATGACCAAAATTCGAAACGGCTGCTGTTGATTAAGAAATAAGCACGATTGAATTGTTTTGTGCTACTTTAATTCTAAAAGCTCAAATATTTTGGATTTTGAACATTCGTGCTTCGGATTTTAAACAAACCCGTGCTGGTTCAAGAGTCCACGCTTGAACCTTTCGAATTTTAGGCTTGCTCTTATCCTGATCCCAAACGCTATTCCGGTACGTTTTCCACATAATCCGAAAGATTAATTCCGGCGGAAAGTTCATAGTAAGAAAATTGTTATAGATGAAGTCAAATATCTACCAAATTTCAAAGAAGCATGAATCAAGTCAATTTTAATACAGTTTTCCTGCTATGCAAAATCCCTCACCAGAGCCTGAGCCGGAAGAAATAGAACAACTTGCCGGGGTTGCAAAAGAAGTTCTCGAAAAAAACTGGACCGGTTCTTTTACCCGTCCTGCATCGGGTCAGTATCCGCACCAATGGTCATGGGATACAGCCTTTATTGTTATTGGTTATGCCCATTATAACCAACAACGGGCCGAACAGGAATTGCGTCACCTGCTCAGTGGCCAGTGGGAGAACGGAATGATTCCTCAAATTGTATTTAACAAAGAAAATAATTTTGAAAATTATTTTCCCGGCCCTGATTTTTGGCAGTCAGATCGTTCTCCCAACGCCCCGGGGGAACCGTATACTTCCGGCATTTGTCAACCTCCCATTCACGCCACGAGTCTGCGTCATCTGATACGTTATGCACCGGATCGTGAACAAGCTATAGATTTTGCAGCTGAGTTATTTCCAGACCTAAAAAAATGGCATACCTATCTGAATCGTGAACGTGATCCCTTTGATGAAGGATTGGTCTATATCAGGCATCCCTGGGAGTCCGGCCAGGACAATTCTCCGATCTGGGATGAAATTTTAAATCGTATAACAGTGAAGCTGGAAAAGGTGCCACACTATAAACGGAGGGATATTATTAATGTAGATCCGGCCGACCGGCCTTCGGATGAGAGATATGATCAATTTGTTTATCTGGTGAATTTTTTCCGGGAACGGAATTATGATGAAGAAAAGATCAGGAAAGATGAATGCCCCTTCCTGGTACAGGATGTTCTCTTCAATACGCTATACTGCAAGGCGAACAGAGATCTCGCAGAAATTGCCGGTCTCATCGGTGATGATCCTGATCTTTTTAATGAATGGGCTGATCAAACCGCTCGCGCCATGAATGATAAATTATGGTTTGATGAAGAGGATATGTATGCCGACTATGACATGCAGGCAGATAAAAAAGTACAGGCGCGGGTCTTATCGGGATTTCTCCCCCTGTTTGCCGATATACCCGGTGAAGATCAGCAAGAGCAGATGTTTCAGTATCTGAATACACACTGTTTCTGCCAGATGACTGATGAGTGTTTTCCGGCTCCGAGTTACGACCGAAGCGGGGACGACTATTCCGGCAGAATGTATTGGCGGGGACCCGTTTGGATCAATATGAATTGGCTGCTTAGTCATGGGCTCGGAAAGTATGGGTACGAGGATTATGTGGCGCAAATTAAGAAGTCGATAATTCAGCTGCCTCTGAAGAGTGGTTTTCGTGAATACTATGATACCGACAGCGGTGAAGGATATGGCACGGATGATTTCACCTGGACGGCATCGCTACTGCTGGATGTGTTGTATCGTGAAGGTGATATAAATAAGGAATAATTGCATTTCGCCCATATATTTTTGTTGGTGAAGGAGACGTGCTGTGCCACGAGATCCTTGGGTATTAAAACAAATACCCGTCCTCCGCTCAGGATGACAGTTTCTGGTGCAGGTGCCTGTGTGATAAACGCTCTGGAATAAGTGAGTAGGGCTATATTTTAAATTCCTTCCCCCTCATTGTCATTCTGAGCCAGGGCCGGCGGTTATCCGGCCCGCCGCCGAAGAATCCCGTTGGGGGGCAGGGAGCCATTGTCTTCGCTGGTTGCCATTCAAGGATCTCCTGAATTAAACTGTTGACTGGCGAAGGAGAGATGCTTTACCATCATTCGGCTTTTCATCGCAAATTCCTGCCCGTTTCACTTTCCCCTTCCAGGGCTTCCAGGATGGGGCATTCCCCTTTTGGACCTTCGCCGTCACAGGTGTCGATTAGGTCGATTATGGTATCCTTGATTCGCTGCAGATCGTTAATTTTCTCAACCACATCCCGGTATTTATGTTGAGCTTCTTTCTTTATTTCGGAACAGGTGGTATCATCATCCATTCGCAGCTCAAGGAGTTCCTTTATTTCACTGAGTGTGAAGCCGAGTTCCTAGGCCCGCTTAATAAACTTGATCTGATTAATATGACGCTTGGTAAGAATGCGATACCCCGAGCGCCTGCGATCAGGTTTTGGTATGAGTTCCCGTTCTTCGTAGTAGCGAATGGTATCCTTGTTCACTCCCGCCAGTTCAGCGGCTTTACCTATTTTGTATGTATTGGGATCTTGTCTGAACATGAGATTCACCCGGCTGGTTTTTCAATAGCCTGAACAATCATTTTTATAAATAGTTGCTCCAACTGATTTCAAATTTTTAATATAACATAAAGCATAGACCTTGGTCCAGAGTCAAATAAAAATTTTAATTATCAGAGGCTCACTACATAGCCTTAGTGTTCTGAGCACCTTAGTGGTAAAAAAGGAGCAGACGTGGGGACACAGTCATCTGCTCCTGTTTCATGAACGTTTGTAAGATAAATCAGGCAGCCATTGCTTCGCAGCTTTCGGCACATTGGCGGCATTTTTCAGCGCATTGGGTGCAGGCATCACTGTCAAATTCGGCACATTCGTCAGCGCATGCCTCGCATAGATCGGCACAGACGGCACATACTTGTGATACATAGTCCGACTGCGAAGCCAACATATTTGAACAGGCGGTACAAATAGAAATACAATCCAGGCAAAGCTGGTGGCATTTTTTCATATCCGGCTCACCCAAATGCTGATTCAGGCAGATATGTGCAGCAGTAATGCACTCTTTACAATTATCGATACACTCTTGAACGTCTTCGCTTAATGGTTTCATAATTTTAGATATGTTTAATGATTGGTTTCCCTGTTGATACGGCAACAGAGAAAAAAAGAGAAAACAGCCGTATCTGATTATTATGAAAAAAGCTAATGATCTTGATGAAATTTCTTAATGAGATTATTGTTGTTAACGGCCTCTTTGTTTCCATTTTGTTGATTGTTTCTCTCAAATAATTTGGAGCCAGTAATAAAAACCAATTAAGGTCACCCTGTCCGCAGGATGACAGGGATTTTGCAAAGCCCTTTTATACTTAAAGATAAGGGTTTAACCTCGGTCCAGAGTCAAGGAATTTTTTGAATGTTTCTGATAGAATAAAAGTTAAACTTATCAGAGAAAGTTTCTTTATCCATATAGATTAAACTCCAATTTTCCATGAAATTATTAAAGCGATCTACTTTCATTTTGGGATTTGTCGCAGTACTGCTCCTATGGAATGCCGGATGTTCCGAAACCCGGCAGCAACAGAATCAGGCAGAAACAACATCCCTGGATATTGCAGCTATCGAGCAGGTGACCGGTATGGATGGGACTGAGCAGGAGGGGGAATATAAATTAACTGTTCCTCAAAACGATCTGGATGTTACTGTTGACGAATTCAACATCATACCACCTATGGGGATGGGATCGTGGGCGGCTTTTTCTCCCGCCGAAAATGGAGCTATGCTGATGGGGGATGTCGTTGTAAAAGAGGATGAAATTGCTGATGTCCAGCAGGTGCTGATCGAAAGCGGATTGAAAGCTACGGCTTTGCATAATCATTTCGTGAGGGATGATCCCGGCGTCATGTATATGCATATCGGCGGAGAGGGAACGGAAGAAGCGCTGGCTGAAGGTGTAAAAGCGGTATTTGATAAAATCGGGGAATTGCGCGGCGGAAATCCTGCAGATGCCGAGGCCGGTGAGGTGGAAAATACGCTGGATACCGATCGTATTGCTGAAATCCTGGGATACGAAGGAGAGATGAATCGCGGAGTATATAAAATCACGATTGGACGTCCGGATGTAGATTTAGAACATAATGGTAATTCTGTAAGCACTTTTATGGGGTTCAATACCTGGGCCTCCTGGCAGGGTACGGAGGAGAATGCCGCAGTGGCCGGCGATTTTGTAATGCTGGCAGATGAGGTGGACGGTGTTATCGAAGCGCTCGTTACCAATGGCATTGAAGTAGTCGCGTTGCATAATCACATGACACATGAAGAGCCGCGCGTGTTCTTTCTGCACTACTGGGGCACCGGCGAGGCCGAAGAATTGGCTAATGGTCTCAAAGAAGCATTGGATCAGACAGGGGCAAATGAGCAGAAGTAGTGGCAAAACTCCCTGCGTGAACCTGATCTGTTTAGCTGGACTAAAAAACTAGAGAAAAACTGGAGAATAATCCGAAGAAAAAATGTATTCGGCTCAACTTTGATGTTATTTGTAAAAAATGCTTATAGGTTTACCCTGATGCTGAGGGTAGTGATAAAATCATTTTCCAGTGCTGTGCCATTCAGATTCTGTATAACGGGCAGTTGGATAGCCGCCTCAAAGATGAATTTCTGCGTAATGTACTGCAGACCCGGGTCTATAAACCAGGTGGTACCGCCTGAGTTATCATCATCAGCTCCATTAATGTTGTTTTTTCCTTCCCAAATTAGATTGGACTCCAGATCAAGATAAAAGAAACCGGATACACCGGAATGTAGCTCCCGGGGAAACAGGCGGTATCTGATCACTCCATCCAGTCGATACTCATTGCCAAATTCAAAATCATTGGCTTCTGTGTTAATTTGATACGATGTCGCAAGGTTAAAAAACCATTCCAGTGTTTGATACGAGGCTACAATTCCTGCAAAAGGATCCCATGAACCCGATCCGAGCTGGAGGGGTTGGGGCAAGCTGCCAAAGGAGTCGTTTTTATCGTCCTGCCCGGTAGGCAGTTCCAGGCCGGCCAGCGGAGAAATGCTGAAGATTGTGCCGGCTGATGAAGAACGATAGATATCATACCGGGCAAACAGGCGGGCATCTCCTAAACCAAAGTCGCTGTCCCGTTCAATGCGTTGTGGCGGCGTATTCAGCGTCAGACTTTTGTTAAGTACGGGAACAACTCCAAAGACGGAAAGTCGCGACGTAAGCCCATAGACCCCCACTACCGGAAAAGCCTGTACCAGCAGCTCACCGTCGGCCCCGGTCGGATCACCGGTTGCCCGGATTATTTTGTGCTGTGCCCGAAAAATTCCTTTGTCTTTGCCAACGGGCAGGGCGTTGTTGGTGGTGATTTGGGCGACAGCTTCTGTAAACAACCCTGAAAAAAGGATTAAAAATATCAGACTAACAAGTTGAAATAATTTTTTATTAAATGTCTTCATAATTTTGCTGTTTTCTAATGCTTACTGGTTTTTATTTTATCTCATTGAAGCAAATAGTGAAACCAGGGTTCGGTAGTGGCATTGGGACGCAGTGTAGAATCGGTAATCGTCTCAAACCATTCACGAACACCCAGCAAGCCGGCCAATTCATCAAGTCCCCACCACCAGGCGGTGGCAAAAAGAGCCCCTGCGAGTATCGCAATGACCAGCCAGAAGATAATTCTCCACGCCAGTTTTTCACCGAACAGATCCAGATAACGGTGAATAGAATATGGTGCGACGATAGTACCCAGGTAGAAGGCTGAAATTCCTGCATACGTTATAAAAACCCCTTTCCAAAGTCCGACAGCAAAGAGCACGTTCCCGACCAGGGGAGTACTCATTACAAACGCAAAGGTAAGTCCCAATATACTGTTGCCGATCTGAGACAGAGCATCCTGTGAATCCCACAAAGAAAATGCGGCATCCGACAAACCCAAAGCCAGGAAAAAACCGAGACCAAAAAATCCGTAAAGCAATGGGGCCCAGAGAGAGTAAAGCTGTCCTTTTATCGATGTCCAGATCCGTTGCCGCCAGGAGCCCTTCATTTGTATAAAAAGCAGGTCCCGTTCTGTAGAATTGTACAACGATTTTCGAGCACGTGACCGGGCCTCATTCCATAGGTCATCAGGTGTATGGTTCACGGCCCATATAATTACCAAAATGCCGCCACCGGCCGCTACCAGTTGTCCGAGAGCAAGCTGTATACCAATAACTTCAAGGATAAGCATTAGTATAAAAATGAGGATGGACTGGGCCGAAAACAGGTAGGCTAACACTCCCGCACGTGACACTCCTTCCGCCAATAGTTCTTTGGCTTGGGCAAAGATACGTTTGCGGCTCGGAGTACTGGTAAAACCCAGTTTTATGGCCTTCCACACCGTGGATCCTCCTGCATCGGGATGATCCAGCAGATCCTTTCTGAGCCCGGCGATCCAGTAGGCTTCACTCAACCCGGTAAAGAGGAGTGCCACCGCAAAGACGGCACCAAATCCCAGCAAAACCCAAAACATCATGTAGCCGGTCCACCATAGTACGTTTTCCACAAAGGGAGGCAAGAGTTCTGTTCCGGTGTCCGCAGGCTGAGAAGAGTCCTGTTGAACGGAGGTAGAGGTAGTTGTAGTTGAAATTATTACTTCTTCCTTAGAAGATTGAATATCAGACCCCCAAACCCCTGCCGGCATGGATATAAACAGTACAAACAACAGGATTAACCAAAATTTTTGGTGAGAAAAGCGGGTTAAGGAAGAGAAATAAACAGGCCTTTTTGCAGTAGGAAACAGCATTTTTCTTAGCGGGAAGATTCGTTTGCCTTCGGTTTCGTAGCCTCATTATGATACTCAATACTTCGTACTCCAAAACCGGCATCATCAATGGTCTTTTTGATCTTCTCTTCGGAAAGCGTGCTACCCTTTTTTAACTTGAGATCGGCGGTTCCTTTATCGATACTGACAAAGACAGCCTCCACTTCTTCTAATCTTTGAAGGCTCTTGGATGCCCCGTAACCACAGAAGGGGCACACCAATCCGTCAACGCCAATGGTAATGTCAGGATCATCGATCTCCTCTTGCGCAAAAGACTGTTGTGGTACCGAAAGTGAAAGCAGCAGGCCTAAAACAATGGGTATAAGAAATGCTAAACGTTTCATAATATCTCCTTTGGATTAGATATTAAACAAAATATGTTTATTTGTTATCTCCAATATAAGGCATAGACCTTGGTCCAGAGTCAAGGAAAATTTTTAATTAATTTTCTGACTGTAGCAGCCAGTTTGCCCAATGGTTGATTAGTTGCACCTACTGATAATGAAACTATTTAATCGGTTCAATCCCTCTGCCATACGGATGAGATTTCTCCAATCCACTGCATTTCCCCGGCCACGGCAGGGTTCAATTCAACATTCAACATTTAAAATTTAACATTCAAAATTCCATCACCAGTGTCCGGGTTGTAAATAATTGTTTCAATCATCTCCCCTTGGAGGGGAGATGGCTTTCAGTTCTCAGTACCTGCTTAATTTTTAATCCGCGATAATCTGCTTAATCAGTGTCATCTGTTTTCTATTCCTCAGGCTTATAACCGATTTCTACAAGCGCTTCCCGCAGGCTCGAGTCATTGACATTGCCATTGGTGTAGGTGATACTAACCTCGTTTTGATTCAGATTTGTTGATACGGATATGCTGTCGAACCGCTCTGAAAGCGTCTTGTTAATAGTCTCCGCGCAATACCCGCAGTGCATGTTGGGTACATGATATGTGACGGTTTGCTCTTTTTCTTTTCCCTCGCGTCTGACAGATGCTTTTGACAGCATTCGTCCGGCAAACGAGTTGGCCAGCACGGCCGTCACACTGGCAACCATGGCAACCATCGCCCATACCGGGTAAATCAGTCCGGTAGTGGCCAGCGGCACGCCAATCCCGTTAAAGCTGAAGGCTAATATCAGGTTCTGTTTGGTCTTCCGGAAGGAATGCTCGCCAATCTCAAAGGTTTCGACGAGGGCATACAATCGCTCGCCCATCAGAATCATATCGGCTGATTCAATAGCGATATCAGTACCGGTCCCGATGGCGATTCCCACGTCGGCCTGTGTCAGGGCCGGGGCGTCGTTAATGCCATCTCCGACCATCACTACCCGCCGTCCCTGTTCCTGGATTTTCCGGATGTGTGTTGCCTTTTTATCCGGTTGTACGCGGGCTTCGATTTGGCCGATTCCCACCTCGCGAGCGATAGCCCGGGCGGTATCTTCGTTATCTCCGGTCAGAAGTACCAGTTCCCGGTTCTGTTCTTTGAGAATATTAACTGTTTCTTTAGCATCTGCTTTGAGGGTGTCGGCCAGGGCTATTAGGCCGGCAAATTTTCCGTCTGTCGCCATACCGATAACAGTATGCCCCTTGTTTTCATGCCCGGATCTCCAGTCGCTGCCCCGGCCGGCATCAACTCCCTGCTCTTCCAAAAAGCCAATGCTTCCCAGAAGGATCGTTTTCTGATCAATAATTGCCTCAATTCCTTTGCCGGTGGTGGATTCGAACTCTTTTGCTTCGGGAAATTCGCCAATCTCTTTTTTTGCATACTGAACGACTGCCTGTGCCAGAGGATGTTCGGAGTGCTGTTCAGCAGCTCCGGCAAACTTCAGGAATTCAGGTTGATCTATATGGCCGGTGGTAAACAGGTCAACCACCTCGGGTTTTCCAATGGTAAGAGTGCCTGTTTTATCCAGTACGACGGTATCAATATCTTTCATAATCTGGAAGGCTTCTCCGGAGCGCATTAATATTCCCCGGTCGGCCGCCATACCGCCACCCCTGATCATAGCCAGAGGAGTAGCCATACCCAGCGCGCAGGGATAGCCGAGAACGAAGACATCCAGCATTGCAAAGATCGCACGCGGCAGATTGGTCTGGCCGGTGATCAGCCACAGTCCCAGTGTCCAGATAAGTAGCGAAAGTATGGCAAATCCCACTACGCCGGGCACATAATATTTAAGCACTTTGTCAACCAGCTGGATGATACCCGGTTTCATGGCCCGGGCTTCTTCGATATGATGAGCAACCTGCTGCAGGAAAGAATCCTCGCCAAGCGCAGTCACCTTAATCAGAAGTGTTCCCGTTTGATTAATCGCTCCACCTACAACCTTATCTCCTGTGCTTTTTTCCACAGGGATAGACTCTCCGGTAACTGCACTTTCATCCACCCCGGACCGGCCCTCGATGATTTTGCCGTCCACCGGAATGCTTTCACCGGGACGAATACGCACCCGGTCGCCGAGACTCAATGAATCCAGTTCCACTTCCTGTTCGCTTCCATCTTCATTAATCTTTCGGGCTGTGTCGGGTTGCAGGTTCAGCAGTTTTCGAACAGCCTGGGAAGCCCGGGCCCTGACTTTGTTTGATGCCCAGCCGGAGAGAATATGATAGGTGGTGATAAATACAGAAACCCCAAAGAATTCAACAGCCGGGAAAACAGGATTGAACATACCCGCAAAGCCACCGGCCAGCCCCGAAAAAGCGCCGAATTCCAGCAAAACGTGCTGGTTTAGTATGCGCCTGCGCAGCGACTGCCATGCTTTCTTTTTGATGTACCAGCCGGGTCCGAACATAGTGATCAGCGCCAGCAAAAGGGTAGCATAGGAATGCCACCATGCCATTATTCCCGACCACATAAGGATCATAACACCCAGGGCCAGCAGGGTCAGTCCGGAGGCAACAAACAGGCGCTTGCGGTGTGTTTCCAGTTCTTGTTGCTGCTCTTCAAAGGCTTTGACTTTATCAGGATCCCGGATGGTATAGCCTAAATCTTTCAAAACCTGTTTCAGATCCGGTTCCTGAATTTGATCGGCATCATATTGAATAAGGACCCGCTCGTGGGCCAGGCTGACATTCACTTTTTCTACGCCTTCTCTCCGGCCGAGTGCTTTATCAATACTCTGGGCACAAAAGGAGCAGGCCATCCCGCCGATATGGAGCTGAAGACTTTGCATGATTTACGGTATAGGGGAATAAGGATATAAGGGTATAAGGAAGGCAGGGGGTAAACCCTTATACCTTATTCCCTTATACCCCTCAGATTCCGTGTTTATCCGTGTTCTATTTCCGCTGTATAATTTGCTTTGGATAATGCTTCTTTGACCTCTTCAAAGGAAATCTGCTCGGGATTGTATTCTACTTCAGCTGATTGGTCATCAAAAGTAACGTCAGCTTTTTTTATTCCTTCCTGTCGCTCTAAAATGTTGATTGAACGGTTAGCGCATCCTTCACAATGAAGATCGGGGATTTTAAATTTCAGTTTTTCCATAACAGGTTTAAAATTTTGTACTTAAGAATTATGTCATGTGATATGTGCAAAGTGTAAGAGACTTTGCGTATCTGAAAGTCGATGTAAGGCATGGGGTATAAGGAATTAGTTATACCTTATTTCCTTATAACATCAATATACGGGCTTGACCATGGTCCAGAGTCAAGGAAAATAAAATTAGTTAAAATATTGTTCTTTGCCTGTGCCCGAGCACATAACTATTGGCGGTCCGGATAAGGAACGGTCCAGAGGAATGCGGCACATATTTATGGAACCTTGTTTCGCTGTGGGTTTCAGCGGAATAGGGCGTGTCTGCCTGCCGGCTGAAGGGGTTGGGGTGGGTCAACTCAGTCCGGGAAAAGGAGTGACGGTAGATTAAAAATAGGTGGCAAATCCGAATTGTACACCGGCTGTTTTTTCCGTGGGATTTCCCAGAAGGTCTCTGTGCCACCTGCGAATATAGTTTAATCGAAAAACGGTATCGTCGGTAGGTCGAAAACTGATGCCGGGCACCACTGCGTTTGTCTCATCATAGATACGGGCACCGGTAGAGGTAAAGTTGCCCACATTGAAATCTATCCGTTCAAGACGCAGGTTAAGATTAAGCACCGACTGTTGATAAGATAATAAATTGAATTTCCAGACAGGCACAATAATATCCAAATGCCCGCCCCACTGCTTTTCGCCAAACATCTCTTTCAGATCATCCTGCATATCAATGGTAGCATAGGCGATTTCTCCCTTTAGTTCGGCAATCTGCAGATCAGCATTATAATCAACTGCAAAAATATTCAGACGTCGTTTTTGATCAACCTGGTCACCCTCAAACTGATAGCTATTATAGATACCTCCATAATATGAAAATCCCAGCTCCCCCCAATTGTACCTGTTGACTGCCACACGTCCCGATAAAGCGGGAGAGCCGTTATTATCTTCTTCAAACTGCGTTTCACTTTTTCCGCTGGCAAGATGGGTCCGTCCCTCACCATTAACAACTACTCCGTCTCCCAGGCCGTTGGTAAGATAGACATCATATGAAAGAGTAAAATTTCCGGGAAAAAATTTACCATGTGCGCCGAATCCGACTTCAGAGAGTGTGGATGGAATTATTTCTGTCGAAACCAGCGGACGTTCTACAAACTCCCACTGCGGACTATCATGATTGACGTTGAAGGCACCGATCGGGGGCAGTAAAATGCCACCTCTGAGCTTAAACGCCGGATTAATCTCAAAATCGATAAGAGCTGTTTCAAGGGCGATTTCTTCGGTTCCGTGTTCAAATTCCAGTTCAGATATCAGCCTGATATGTTCACTGATGTTGGAAAAAAGAAAGATATTAAATCTTCTTAATTCGAACGAAAGCCCTTCGGGAATACCATCCGAAACAAAGGAATTTGTATTTCCTTCCACATAACCGCCGACAGCGGTTTTACCAACAGAACCGATAAACGGACGGCTGTAGATGCCATCCTGAACAATAGTTGTATCGGTTTGGGCTAGTACCGGGACTGAAATTAAAAGTGCAAATCCTATCGAAATTAAAGCTCGTACATTCATGATGAGGTAGATGTTGAGAGTTGGATATAAATGGTATCGGTATCAGTTGTAACATGGTATGTATGCAAATCCTGCCGTGCCGGTCCCTCCATGACTTTTCCCTGCCGGTTGTATCTGCTGCCATGGCAGGGACACGTGAATGTTTCTCCCGATGGATTTACCGTGCACTGTTTGTGGGTACATTCCAAAAAAAGAGCTCTGTAGGAATCTTCGGAATATTTTCCGAGATAGATCGGCGAACCTTTTCCGGGATTTCTTATCAGGACAAACAGATCTTCCTCAAAACTGGCTTTGGGCACTTCCAGTTGATTTCCGTTGTGCCGGGCATCGACATAGCGGTAAGAGGCACAACCTGTAATGCTCATAAGGGATCCACTGCATAATGTCCCGGCCGAAATCAGTTTGATAAATTTTTTCCGGTCCATGTTATAGAGATTTTAGAAACTCGACAAGTTGCTCCTGTTCTTCATTTGAAAGGCTCCGGAAGGCGTTGCGGCTCTCCGCTGCCTCACCACCGTGAAATTCGATAGCCTCACGCAGGCTCCGCGCCCTGCCATCATGCAGGAAGAAGGGAGTACCGCCCTGGAATTCCTCCGCCAGTCCGAGTCCCCATAAAGGAGCTGTGCGCCACTCGGAAGTTTCGGCGCTACCCTCTGTATATCCGTCATCCAGCTCCGGACCCATATCATGGAGCAACAGATCGGTATAGGGATAGAACTCTACTTCACTTATTTGGGGGATCGAGGATTTTCCTGTTTTAAGTTTGGGAACATGACAGGCAGCACAGCCAATCTGATCAAACAACTTTTCTCCCGCCATTACATCAGGGTTATTTTCATCCCTGCGTTCTGGTGCGCGAAGCGTTTTCAGATAAAATACAACATTGCTGACTACACTGGAAGGTATTTCAGGATCCGGCACGTCATCTTCGCTTGAAATACCGGCTGTTTGAACGTTGAACAGGTCGTCGGGAATCAAATCGGTAGTCAAACCCATATCCTGGTGATAGGCTGTGATAGTTTGATGCAGCAGGTTAATTGTTATACCCTTTTTCCCAAACCGGCCAATAAATTTTCCGTCGTGGACTTGAAACCTTGATTGTCCCCCGCCTTCCACAAGTTCACTCAGCGAGGCAATTTCGACTAAAAAATCTGTAGAATCGATCAGGCTGGGACGCCCGGAAATTCCATCACCATCGCTGTCATCGGGGTCAGCCATATTCAAAATAGTGCTGTCGTCAAGCGCTTCCAGGAAACCGAGTCCTACTATGACAGGAGCTGTAAATTCGGCAACGCCGGTAGCTTCTTCAGGTATTTTTTCCGGCGTATGGCCTGGTACGGCCCGGTGCTGCAATTGCGGCCCGCCCCACTCGGACATAGGGTCGAAGCTCCCGTCCACGGTTCTGCCAAAACGGGAGAGATTTAAAACCAGATGACCTTTCCCTTCTCCCGGGTGACAGGCGTCGCAAGACTGGCCAACAAAGATAGGCCCGAGTCCATCTTCCGCACTAAATCGTCGCCCGAACTCTTCATCACCTTTCAAATGGATGGCCAGCTGTTCAGGAGTAAGATTTTCAAGAGGGGCGTCCAGAACCTCATTTTCCGGAGGAAGATTGGGATAGAGATCACAACCCAGTATAATGAGGAACATAACCCCCACAATTAAAAAGAGTCTTCCAACGGGATTGAGCCTGAGTAAATTCATTGTGTTCTATAAGCTAATTAAATTATTAGTCTAGTCTAAATTTAGACGTTGCTGCTGATAGTTGCAAAAAATCTTCTAAATTTTTTTGCTTTCTTTGTCTGTCAGTACACTGAAAGGTTCTGTTCGTTACCCTGCATTAGGAATGCAGCCGATATCGGGTTCAATATCTCTGCCACACGGATGAGATTTCTCGACTTCGTCCCGGAAAAATCACCGGGACTGCGCTCGAAATGACGGCGTGGTAGGGGGTGGGCAAGGAACAAAAAAACACCCACGATGTCATCCCGACGCATCGGAAAATCCTACTGAATGAGCGTTCGAGGAACTGCTAGAAATGAGACGATTTGAGTGGCGGCTTTTAGAATGTGGGATCTTACTTTTGAAAGTTTATCAGCAAAACAATTCATCAAACCCTCTGCGTGTAAAACTTATACATCTGGGGTAATAAGCCTATAAGATTTACCCAATATATTCCCTGTGGATATTGTAATAAGCTCCATTACGATATGGCACAGTTGTTGCCGTAATATATAATGGAGATTAAATTTAGTTTATAATCTCTGAAATGGAATAAGTGAAAATTCATCAGGTTAAGGTGAAGCACAGTTTTAAAAACAACTTAAAGAAAGGGTATAATAGCATGTTGAATTATATAATTAAAGGTACAACTCAAATCAAGAGTACAACTCAAAAAAAGGAAACCGGTAAAGTAAATGATGATGATACTGTTACCCGGAAGAACAAGGTAATTACTTTTGGAGAATTAGCTTTAACCCATTGTCTGGGTACTGAGGGTATTCCTGTAATTACAGCATCAGAAGGAAATGAAAGTTTGGCTTCATACTCACGCTATTCCAATAAGCATCTTACATTTTCTTCCTACGGGTCAGATAAATTTATTGAAGAGTTAATTGAATTTGGAAAGTCGATGGATAGCAAACCTGTTTTGATGTGCCACGATGATCGGGTAATTCTTAACATTTCGGAGAACAGGGATCAACTAAAAAAGTATTTTTATTTTAGATTGCCCGATGCTGACATGGTAAATCGCATATTAAATAAGCTCTTATTCTGCAGACTGTGTAAAGAGCATAATTTACCTGCGCCTGAATCTGAAGAAATATCTGAAATCGGTCAGTTGAAGAATGTTAAAAATAATTTAAAACCACCCTACATCATTAAACCGACTTTTACTCATTACTGGTATGATGAAAACTTTAAAGATATAGTCGGTAATTACAAAAAGGCCTATATCTGTCAGACCTACGATGAACTCGAATCACTTTATCTGAAAATTTCCTGTGTCAATCCTTCTGTGGTCATTCAGGAATATATAATGGGAGATGACAGCAATTTATTTGATGTAAATCTTCATATCACAGAAGATGGAGAAATTGACAGTTATGTGATCGGGCAAAAGCTGCGGGTATATCCACCCCAAGCAGGTTGGGGCAGTTATGTTCAAACAGTATTTGATGACGAAATGTATGATATCTGTGCTGATATTATCAAAAAACTGGATCTAAAGGGAATGGCTAATATTCAATTCAAAAAAGATGAAAGAACTGGTGAACCGAAGTTAATAGAAATCCATGCAAGGACAAGCATCTTCGATTTTTTGGGAGCTGCTGCAGGACAAAATATTCCGGCCAGATATTATTCCAATATAACCGGAGCCAACATGGAATTTCCCCAAACTTATAAACCGGGTGTTAAATATATCAACCTTGCGAGAGACCTGCGCCTGTTTGTCCGTCACCAGAAAGAATATGGAGTACCTTTACTGGAATGGATTAAAACATACCGCAATGTTTCGGTGTATGATGGAATGACAATCAAAGACCCTAAAGCGCTTTACTACGAGCTGCAATCCGCGTTAGCCGGATAGAGTCTGCCGTTAAAGATCATTTCTTGGTGAATACCGGTCCTTATGTCTGATTTCGCCGGAATCGGGAGTACTGTAAAAAGCAGATACAAGGTCGAGGATAACTGCTTTAAACACCGTCCTCCTCTGTATGTGATTAGCCAGAACAGCTGATACGAAATATCATCTATAAAATTTATGAGTTAAGAAGAAAGCTACGAGAATGAAAAATAATTACCAGGCATACCGGCTCTTTCATTTTATGCTGTTGGTTTTTATAGGCTTTCATATGGCAATAAGTAGTCCCGGCTGGACTCAAACAGGAAATAATTTCCTTAATCCAAGCAATCATTTTTTTCTTTCAGCCAATATTCTGGTTCTTGTTTTCCTGGTTCTTTCGCTGTTTCATCCGAATAAAATTATTTACCTGGTATTAACCATATCTTTCTTAATATCGGTAAAGCTTGATGCATTACCGATGATACCGAATCACATTGTATTTGCTCTAATAGTCTTCTTTACGCTTTTATTCGGACTGCTTCTTTATTGGGATAAGAATCTGGAGATACGAGATCGACTTGGCACCTGGTATGAAAAAATATCTCCCTACATTCGCGTAGAGCTGTTACTTTTATACTTTTTTGTAGTATTACATAAATTGAATTATGACTATTTTAATCCTGATGTTAGTTGCGGTTCCTACCTTTACCAGGAGATAGCCGCTGTATTCCCTTTTTTTCCGACGAGCGACGGGATAAATACTTTTTCGCTGTGGAGTGCTTTAGGATTTGAAATTCTTATTCTCTTGTTCCTGTTCTTTCGGCGGACCCGCGTTTTGGGCGTATTGTTGGGATTATTTTTCCATCTTTTGCTGTCTTTTCACCCTGAACTATATATCCTGAGTTTTTCGGCCGAACTGTACGCGTTGTATGTTCTGTTTTTGCCCGCTGATCTTATTGGCACGATATACTCAAAGGCAAGTGATCTGCTTCAAACTCAACAGTTTCGCAAATCCATACTGTATGTAGGACTTGTGTTGATCCTGGCACTGATCATCTATGTATTCGTGTCAATACCGGCGGCAGGCATAAGAGAGAGCTTCGCTGGAATCCTGGATTTTGTTCATGTCATCTGGTTGTTATGGGCCGCAACTCTGATAGTCGGTTATGCAATTATAGCCCGTCCATGGTTTTTCAAACATGCTGATGCTAACGTATTTCAATTGAAATGGAGTCCACTGCTTATTTTTCTGTTGTTGGTCCTCCTTAACGGTTTTACACCTTACCTGGGCTTAAAAACCTCGACTAATTTTGCTATGTTTTCGAATCTCAGAGTAGATGGCACAGAAAATAACCATTGGTTTATGACATCAAAATATCAGCTAGCTGATTATCAAAAGGATACTGTTACCATACTGGAAGCTTCTCATCCTTACCTGCATGATTTCATAGAATGGGATGAACATATTCCTTTTTTTGAACTCAGGAAATTTCTTTCAGGTCACAGCGGAGAGCAGCTTCGGGTAACTTACCGCAGAAACGGCGAAATTCACACTATCGAACTACCCGCCGACGCCGACCATGAGGCAGTAACCGCCCCCGCCTGGCTGGCGAACAAACTGCTTATTTTCAGAGGCGTTCCCAAAGAAGGGCCTACTCCCTGTCAGTGGTAGTTCCCGGGGAAATATATGTGTAAAAAAGGGTGTCCTTTGTTTTTCTCGTACCAGGCTGCCGGATCAGCCTTAAGTACATTAATCATTTCAGGAAGCTCATCCATTAAAGAATGTCTTGATTTCCAGTCGAGAAGGTTTTTGGCGCGGGATATGTCCAGCTCAAAATGGTCATCGGCGCGGTCTATCATCCAGGGTTTAATAAAAGGATCTCCAAACAGATCCATACTCCAGACCCCGGCCTTGGCGACAGGCTTGGGCACTTCAAAGGTTTCCCATTCTTCCTCGCCGTGAATGAGTTGACCGATCCTGTTTTGCAGCTCTTCGTAGCTGGGAGTTTCTGGTTCACCGATGTTAATGGCAATGGTTTTTATCGTTTTGATATTACTGATCGTGTGGCTCGTTAAACAGATCAGAAAATAATGTAACACCTTCTGAATTTTCCGAAACTGACATGAAGGAAAAATTCTTCTAAAGGAAAATTTTAGAAATTGAATGATCCTCTATCCAAGATTGTTTCCTGAAATCATCAAGTAATTCTCTAATCTCAAACAACTATCATCATGGCTCATCAAGAAAATAAAGACCTGCTAAATAAATTATCTTACTGTCTAAGTGCATGTGAACACTGTGCCGATGCCTGCCTGTCGGAAGATAATGTTTCTGAAATGGTGGAATGTATTCGCCTTGACAGGGACTGCGCCGACATCTGTGATCTGGCTATCAAGTATATTTCCAGAGACTCGAAACGGGCTTCTTCAGTTGTAGAATTATGCGCCGAGATATGCGATGAATGTGCCGTGGAATGTGAAAAGCATGATCAGGGACACTGCAAAGATTGCGCAGAAGCATGCCGGAAATGTGCAGAAGCATGCAGAAATACATTCGCTTCAGCTGTTTAATTCCAACCTGTCGGCAGCAAAAATGCTCAGGGCCGGAAGTATATAGCCAACCACATCCAGATAGTTGATTTCAAGAACGACCAGCTCCACATGGTATAGAAATAGATACACTGGCCGAACTCCCAGCTTGTATTCAGGATAAAGGTCCAAAAGATGATTCTTGCCAGCTTGGATTTCGCCACGTTTGAAAATGTTGACCAGTTAATACATTTATTCAGTTTTTTTGATTGCTCTGCCCATTATATGTGACCCCACTATCGGGAACGAAAGTTTGAAATGCTTTATTTCTACATGTTGGAATCCGGTCTTTTCTATACTTTTCCATGTCTCCCGGTCCGGGTGACAACCGTCGGCCATTCGCTTCCAGAGCGGCTTGATGAAACGCTGAGCCGTCCGCAGCCAGCTTTTCTGCGGAGCGGCAACATGTTCTAGAAAAATAAATTGTCCGCCCGGTTTAAGCACTCTTTTGATTTCGGCAAGGCTGTCGTGCAGACTGTCGACCGAACAGAGCACCAGGGTGCTGACTACAGCATCAAAACTGTCAGCCGCTGCCGGGATATCCTCCGCCATACCGGTTATAATCTCTATCGTCCTGCCGGTTCGGCGGGCTTTCTCTTTCAGGTAATCCTGCATATGAGGATTCGGCTCCAATCCGGTCAGCGAAATTTTGTCGGGATAATACTCCAGGTTGGCTCCCGTACCCGGACCGATTTCCAGCACGTCGCCGGAAAGTCCGGAGAAAAGGTTTCGTTTTCGTTCATCCACCCGCTCATTGTACCGGTCGCTGCCCTTGTGCAGCAGCCAGGCATTGAAGCGGGAGATAAGGCCGGTGTGTTTTTTCATAGGTTTTGAGAATTCAGAATTCAGGAGTCAGAATTCAGAAGGTATGATACACCAACTATCAATTTACCGATAACTGATAACTAAAATCACAGTTGTACCAGTTCCATCTGTTCAAGAAGGAGTGTACCGCTTCCTTCCAGTTTCAGTCCAATATTGCCCGGTTCCGGTTCATCACCATGTCCGTGTACGATCATCTCCTTGTCAATATACCCCCGGAAGTGGGTGCCGTTGACAACCGTACGGACAAACAGCGAACGGGATGGATCTGTCGTTCCTTTTTCGAATACCTCTGCCTGGCCGTTCTTCATCCGCCCCTGTTCCACCGTTCCGTTTGAAGTTATTAATACATAGTCATAATTATCCGCGTTTTTCACATGGTTGGCCAGTGTAACAGTGCCCTTGAAGCTCGAAAGATCCACGTAATAATCCACCTGCACGTTTTGATAACTATTGTGGGATACAAAAAAGCCGTTTAAATCATCACCAGAAAACTGAAGGACATAGGAATCACCTTCTGTCTGAACAGCTTCTGCATTCAATTCATCAGTACTACCGGTCAGAAAATGGAACTGTTCCTGCAGTACCTTAACCGCGCCGCCTTGAATGTTCCAGCTCCAGTCGCCGTTTTCTGTTATGTCATAAGAAGTTTCACCCGGTATCGCTTCTTTGGTCTCTGCGGCAGGTTCATTCTGGTCTTCGCTATCAGCCGCCTGTACCCCCACACCATGTTCAAACACCATCCTGGCGCCGTTGTCGCCGGTCTGGTACAGCAGGAAAAATCCGGCGAATGAGAGAACGAAAAATGTGATATGTAATCCCCGGCTGTATTCCGCAGGGGTTCGCCATACAGCCAGGATTCGTGCAAGCGCGTAAATACCGTAAAACCAGATTGTCCACAGCGCCCAGTCTGCGTGTGTATTAAGTACCGATTGTGCTTCGGGGGGCAGAAATACAATATCGGCGGCAGCCAGACCGGTATAATATACTACAATAGCAGTAGCAGCGCCGATTCCATATAGAAATGCCGTTGCCTCGGGCGTCCACCATTTCTGTTTCCGGGGAAGAAAAAAAGAGATAAAATCAAACAGGATAGCGATCGATAAAATGGCGAGGGGGAAATGTACCAGCATTGGATGAATACTGGGCGCCCATTCGGGGATCAGTTCCATGGCAATATATTTATTGGTTCTGTTTAAAAATAGTTTTTAAAAATAATAAATCTACACCAATGTCATGTTAGCCCGTATCCGCCGCCATTTTACCTTCTCCTAGCTGAGGAAAAAAATTTCTTGGTGAGAAATCCGGGTTAGGCTCAACAGGCGGATTATTTAAGCCGTTTTTTAGCATTCACCTCGAAATCAATTCTTTCATCTTGAATCCCGACGGGATTGAACGTGAATAGCCCCGTATGAAATGCGGGGCAAACCGGTTCATCAATGACAGACAACCCCGGAGGGGTTGAATAAACAAGATCCTGTATTAACTGATGTTCCTTCAACAGTGCAATCAATTCCTCTCTGATGTTTTATTATGAAGCAGTTCCTGATTTAACATATTATATCAATGGATTTGGGTAATTTCATTTGAAATAAAGCGTGAATTAAAGAGCGTTGCCAAATAAATTATCAAGTATTTTATCCTATTCATTCTACTACTGTTTTTGCAATACAAGTGGCCGTTACGGCGGTGGGTACAGAGATTGAGCCGACGTTTTCTAATCAATGCCGGAGTGGCTATACCGACTTTCACCGTTATGCGGCTCATACTGATTCCCGGGGAGGTAGCAGTCGCTTACTGGGCATCCTTCGGATTTTCCCGATTCATCGGGTGCTTCAGTTATTCGGATTTATTTCACCCGGATGCTGATGGATTCACTGATTTCATTTCCATCCGATGTCGTAACTTCTATCGTGCCCTGCCAGCCACCATCCATTTCAAAGAAGATATTTCCTTCCAGCCCGTCTCCGCTTTTGTCGAGACTTGTTCCGGTGTCCATGCGTGGCATGGCTCCCATTGCCGGCATATGCAGATCGAGCCTTCCGTCATTGAGTTCAACAGGGTCTCCATTATTGGTTACGCGAACAGCAACCGTGGTATTTCCCTCCCGGAATTCACCGCCCGGGGCAAGAAGTTCGATCTGATGAGATCCCGAGCTCACTGTTTGTGCCGTATCCAGTTCAGCGCCACATCCTGCCAGTAGAAACAGTACAGACAGGGATAAGGCCGTTATTGAGTATTTGTTTGATTGAAACATAAGGTTCCTCTTTATTTGGTATTTGATTTGATATTTGAAGTTTAATATCTCCCCTTGAGGGGAGATGGTCAAAGCCCGATGTTCCGGGATTTGACCTGAGGGGTGTTCTTAGGCTGTTGCCAGAGTTGAACACCCCTCAAATGGCTTCGCTAAACCTCGCCATTGTGAGGCTGTCCAAAAAGTCATTTTTCAATAAATATCAGTTAATTATTTTAAGATTTTATTTTGTTTCTGAGGAGACCTCCAAGGTTTTTGAAACCTTGGAGGTATACACCTAAATAATTTAAGTTTTCAAAAAGCAAAAAGACTTTTTGTACAGCCTCAGGTTAATTTTTCACCCTTCCCAGAACGGTTCTTTTTCCAGGTCATACCGTCTCCAGATCAGGTATACCGATGGTATAATCAGCAGAGTAAGAAGCAAGGCTGTCACCAGTCCGCCGATTACCGGAGCGGCTATACGCTGCATGGCTGTTGCCCCTACACCTGCGGTAAACATAATCGGCACCAATGCGACAATCGTGGTTATGACGGTCATGAGTATCGGCCGCAGCCGCTGAACAGTTCCTTCAATGACGGCATCCGTCAGGTCTTTCTCATTTCGCATAGTGTTGTCCTTGATCCGCTCCTTAACGGCATTATCAATATATTCAATGAGAACGAGGCCGATCTCGACGGCCAGTCCGGCAAGCGCGATTAAACCGACCCAGACCGCAATACTCATGTTGTAATCCAGAAGTAAAAGCAGGAGGAACGCGCCAATCGAAGCAAAAGGCAACGTGCCCAGCACCAGAAAACAACGCGGAAGCGATTTGAAATTAAAGTACAGCAGGAAAAAGATGAGCAGGAGTGTAACCGGGACAAGCAGTCTCAGTCGTTGCTGCATACGCTGCATGAATTCAAATTGACCGACCCATTGCAATGCCACACCCGGCGGCAGTTCGATCTGCTGCCGGATATTTTCACGGGCTTCCTCTATATAGCCGCTGAGATCCCGGTCCGGGGCCACGTTTACATTTACCAGGCTCCGGAGTTGTCCCATGTCAGTTTCGATCATCGGCGGGCCGGTAGTGTACTCTATATCTGCAAGCATGCCAAGCGGGATCTGTTCACCGTCCGGGGCCGGCACAAAAGTTCTTCGGATATCGTCAATATCCTGCCGGAGTTCTCTTCCGTACCGGACATTGACGGGATACCGTTCACGTCCCTCGACAGTTTCGGAGATATTCATTCCGCCGACGGCCATTTCCACCATCACATTTACATCGTCTGTGGTGAGACCATATCGTGCTGCTACCTCCCGGTTTGGTTTTATATCGAGATAATATCCGCCGGTCGGACGCTGTGCAACAGCGCTCCGGGTCCCGGGGACTTCCCGCAATAGTTGTTCGATATCGGTAGCTACTTTTTCAATAATATCGAGATCGGGTCCCAGGACATTAAGCGCCACAGGGGCACGAACACCCGTAGCGAGCATTTCGAGGCGTGTCTGCACCGGCATCCACCAGATATTCGGGAAGCCGGGTATCTGCAATTGCTCATCCATCCTGGTAATAAGCTCATCCCAGGTGATCGCTCGTTCCTCTGGCCATATTAACCGGAACGGCGGTTTCATCAAGTCAGGCATCCAGTTCGAGTACCATCGCTGTTGATCGACTTTTCTCCATTCAGACGGTTCTTTCAGCAATACGGTCGTCTCGAACATATTGAGTGGTGCCGGGTCGGTTGCTGTTTTTGCGCGCCCTGCTTTTCCCTGAACACTCGTAACCTCGGGAAAGGATTTCAGTATTTGTCCGGTGATATTGAGCATATATTGCGCTTCGGCAACGGACATTCCCGGAGGCGAGGTCGGCATATAAAGTATGGCGCCCTCTTCAAGAGATGGCATAAACTCCGAGCCCAACCTGTTGAATATCGGAATGACCACAAGAATTGAAATCAGTGCAAATACCACGGCCTTCCATTTATGGCGAAGTGTAAATACTACTACGGGCAGATAGAGTTTGTGAAGGAAACGGCTCAAAGGATGTTCGGCTTCGCTTCGTACTTTTCCTTTGATGAGGAACGAGATAAGCGCGGCCGTAAATGAAATGGAAAGAATCGATGCGACAAACATTGCGAATGTTTTGGTAAACGCGAGGGGTCTGAAAAGTCGCCCTTCCTGGGCTTCAAGAGCAAAGACAGGAAGAAAGCTGACGGTGATGATCAGAAGTGCAAAAAAGATCGGCCGCCCGACCTCTTTTGTTGCGTCAACGATTACCTGGGAGCGCGATCCCGGCTGCCCTTCTTCTTCCCATTTCGATAATCCTTTATGCACATTTTCAACGAGAACGACGGCCGCATCCACCATCACACCGATAGAGAGCGCTATTCCGGCAAGGGACATGACGTTTACCGTTATTCCGACAGCATAGATCAGGATAAATGAGATTAGGACAGCGATTGGTAACGTTAGTATGATGACAAGCGCACTTCGGAAGTGAAGAAGGAATATTACGACGATCAGCAAGACTATGATCATTTCTTTGGTCAATACATCAGTCAGCGTACCGATGGCTTCCTGTATGAGGCCCGATCTGTCATAGGTTGTTTCAACTGTGACGCCTTCGGGCAGGGACGATTCAATATCGGCGAGTTTTTGTTTTACACGATTGATGACGTCGAGGGCGTTTTCACCGTACCGCATGACAACAATTCCGCCGACCGTTTCGCCTTTGCCGTTCCATTCTCCGAGCCCGCGGCGCTGATCGCCGCCGAGGTTGACAACTCCGAGGTCTTTCACGAAGACGGGGCGGCCTTCCCGTTCTGCAACAACGACTTCCTCAACGTCTTCAGTCGATTGTAGATATCCGCGGCCCCGCACCATCACTTCCGTACCGGCCATCTCAATCGTTCTGCCGCCAACGTCGCGATTACTTTCGCGTATTGAGTTTGCAACTTTCGTCAGGGGGATGTCATAGGCAAGAAGTTTGACGGGATCAATCTGGACCTGATATTGTTTTACAGATCCGCCGAAACTTGCCACTTCAGAAACCCCCGGTAAACTCTCCAGCCAATATCGCAGCGACCAGTCGTTAAAGCTTCTGAGATCGGCCAGATTCTGCTGACCGGTTGTATCGACCAGTGCATATTGGAATACCCAGCCTACACCTGTAGCATCAGGTCCCAGGGTAGGTGTGGCTCCCTCGGGTATATCGCCTATGATTTGATTGATATATTCCAACACACGGCTTCTGGCCCAATACAGGTCGGTTCCTTCTTCAAAGATAACGTATACAAAGGACGCTCCGAACATCGATTGCCCGCGAACATATTTTACGTCCGGAGCAGCAAGAAGGGTGGAGGTAATTGGAAAGGTAACCTGGTCTTCTACAAGATCAGGGCTTCGGCCCTCCCATTCCGTAAAGATGATGACCTGCGGGTCCGACAGATCGGGAAGGGCATCGAGAGGGCTGTTGTATATACCCCAGAGGCCTATCCCGGAAAGAAGAAGGACAAGCAGAACCACCATCCCCTTGTTGTTCATGCTGGTTTCAATAATTTTGTCAATCATGTTGTTTACCTGTTTCTGTAATTTTTAAAGCATTTATTAGCTGCCAGCTTTTGTGTTAGCGAGAAGCAAGAAGTGAAAAGAAGCTATCAACACGCAACGGTATTGTTCATTCGATTGATTGAAAGCTGATATTCCGACTGCTGCCAAGACATTGTGATAACATCTTACTTTTTGCTTCTCGCTTTTATCAATGTTGATGTTCAGGCATCGCTTCTGCACCTACACCCCTCAAACGTGATTCGGCATCGAGCCAGAAACGGCCGTTTGTCACAACCTGGTCGCCTTCTTCCAGCCCGTGTAACACTTCGTAATATTCATCTGCAATAGGCCCGAGATGTACTTCAACCGGTTCGAACCTGCCGCGGCCGGATTTTTTAAAGACAACATCGCGCCGGCCTGTTTTCAGAACCGCATCCCGATGTACAGAAAGGCGTTCGTCGAGCTCTCTATGGAATGTAGCCCACCCATACTGCTCCATTTTTAATTCAAAATCCGGGTTCGGAATCTCAATTCTGACCGGTATGGTTCGTGTTTCCTTATTCGCCATCGGAGGGATAAAACTCACCTCTCCTTCATGGTTGTTTTCCTGCCGGCCCTGGATTTCCACAGTAACGCGCTGACCGATTGAAACAAAAGGCAGGTCATCTTCATAGACATCGGCGAGCATCCAGAGAAGCGAGTGGTCATTGAGCCTGTAGAGAAGGGTTTCGGGTTTGAATTCCATTCCCTCCCGGACATTCAGGTTCATGATATGTCCTTTTACCGGGGAGGTCAACGTCACCTCAAGCAACGGCTCTCCTTTCTCTTCGAGTCTTTTTATTTCGGACTCGGGCATATGGAGAAGTCGCAGACGCTCGCGTGCACGCCGGGCAATCGAATCGTCTCCACGTCGCAAAGCGATAAGATAATCCTCCTGGCTGCTGATCAATCCGGGACTGTATATAGTTACGAGCGGCTCACCTTCCATAACGTGGACTCCGGTTTCCGCAACATGAACTTCTTCAATGTATCCTCCGACGCGTGGTACGATGTCGGTTAAATTCGGCTCGGCGTGGGTTAAAAATCCGACGGTACGAAATGAATGGCTTATAGAACGGTTTTCAACGGTGTCGTACTGCATACCGATAAGCTGTTGTTGCCTTGGCGTAATGGGCAGTCTTCCCTGAGCCTCAGACTCTTCATCAGCTTCAACTTCTTGTGTGGATTGAGGGGTAGGTTCGTCCTGCTGGACTTCGGCCGAATCCTGTGCCGCTGTTGACTGTTCATCATCCGCCTCGACAAGACTGACCGGAGTAAGATCCATCCCGCAGACCGGACAGTCACCCGGTTCACTTTCCCGTATCTCCGGGTGCATGGAGCATGTATAGACGATGTTGCCCTCTTCATCCGTATGGGCCTCCAGAACGTGTTGTTCCATCTCTTCGGGACTGAGCTGATCGTGATTGTGGTCATCCGAGCCGCATCCGGTTACAAGTAGTGAGCCGGTAAGGAGGAAGGCCAGGATTAATAAGTGATTTTTCATGGGCTTATCTGAATTTTTAAATAAAATTGTTCCGATTTCTTGGAACCCCTAAATCCCCTAAAGGGGACTTTCTTCCCCCTTTAGGGGGATTGAGGGGGTTATCATTCACATTACAATTCCGGCCTGACGTTCGAGTTCAGCGACCGATTTATGAAAGTCGGCCTGAGCCGTATAAAATTCTCTGCGGAAAGCCTCGAGCGAACGGAAACTGTCAAGTACGACAAGATACCCCGCTTCGCCCGATTCAAATGCAGCGAGGGCTGATTCGGCTGTCTGTTCCGCTTTCGGGATCACTTCTTCCCGGTAAAGACGAATGACATCGAGTTGTGTTTCCAGGTCGAGCATCGCCTGACGAATGTTCGCCTGTGCCGTCGTAGTCATATCCTCGAGTGATTTTTCACTGGATTGCCGTTGCCGTCGAACTTCCGTGACCCGGTGCGTCACCTTATTGCTCGACCATGGTGCAAGCGGAATTTGAATTGATACCCCCGCTCCGAAACGATCTGTCATCATACCGGGCATATCCATGTACATTAAGTCGACCATGATATCCGGGAAATAGTCTGTTCGCGCTGATCGTATTTCGGCTTTGTTCATCTCAATGGCATGACGCATCGCCTGAAGGTCGGGACGTTGATTTAACATTTGCTGCTCAAGGTCAGCAGCATCTGCTGGAATGGATTCCGGAGGAAGTTTCGAAATCTCTCCGAGAGGCGTGTCCGGTTTTCTGTCCAGGAGCTGATTGAATCTCACGAGCCCCTTATTGTATTCGTTCACCAAGGTCCGTTCTTCCGTACGCAGTTTTGCCAGCTCCGTTTCAGCCGAAAGAACCGTTTCAAATCCGATACGGTCGACTTCGTACATACGTGTTGCCGAGTGGATGAAATCCTCCAGGAGTGATTGAAGTTCTGCATTGACCTCAGTTTTTTTCTGGGTAAACCACAATTCGTAATAGGTCTCTTTTACGTTTGCAGCCAATTCAAGCTCCTCAAAGGCCCGTTCTTCCGACACCTTACGGTATCTTGCCTCTTCGATATCGACCTGTGAACGTATCTTCCCCGGAAATGGAATTGTTTGTGAAAAGGAAATAAAATTCGTGTTGGTATACGCTACTCCATCGAATGAGCCGGTTGAGGCATCGAATGAACCGGTAGCCATAGGATTGTACTGATACTTCAAAACCGGCGGCATCCAGGCTTGCACCTGTTCAATACGCTGTTCGGTTGCCTCCTCGTGGTAGCGTGAGGACTCCAGACCAAGGTTATTTTCCAGCGCTTCTTGCAGCAGATCCTGTAACGGTGGTGCCTCCCGGTCGAAATGCTGTTGAGCATTTATAATAGTGGGAGAACCAACTATAAATAATAAACTCCAGATCACCAATGATTTCATTTTTACTAATACCTCAAAGCATTTATGGTTATTAGTTATTAGTTGAGGGAAAGCTCGTCATTAAGTACTAAGATGAGAATCCGCGATGAGGTGCCGATAATTTGTCCAAAATTCAAGACAGCGTATAGGAAATCCTGCGGGAATTTGATCAGGTCCGAATGACGAGAGAAGGGAAATGAGCCGTTAATTCAGGAAGGAACTGTTTTTCAAAAAGAGGGGTGGGGAATAAAGTGAGACAAAGACTTGTTCTGATAAGCTGACAAGTTTAGTCTCCGGAGAGAAATTGATGGTTTGAATCACCGTCTGAGTAAAACCGGCAGATATTTTAGACAGTGCCGGAATTGCATTTGATTGAACAGCAACATCGTCTGTACTACAGGAACAGTTAAAACTCCAGCTGCATACTTCCCCGGCCGGGTCGGTATCTGTATCGTTACATGGTTCGTTGCATGTTACTTTATGATGAACTGTATAATCACAGTAATCAGCTTCTGTTACTCCGGATTCGGAATGCTCGCCATGTTCGGCAGGAATCATATCACAGTCGACAAGGCTCGCGGCGTGTAAAATCGCAGGGGCACTTATGCTGAGCAGCATTACAAGTGCTGTGAATGCAGACAGAAATCGATATGTTCGTGAAATATTTTGCATAAAAAAGATTAACGCCAGTTAAGCTAAGAAATTTCAGGTTCTTCTAAAAGATTTATCGAATGATGGCTTTAATTTCCTGAGGTAGCAGAGAAAAGGCGAAATTTTGATTTGAACTTTTATAAATCTGTGGGAGTTAAATCGAGGTACAGAGTAGCAGCTATATAAACCCTGTCAGGGTTAGAGGCGAAGGAGTGGCTTAAGAAATTCGAATTCTTCCGCTCACTACATTTAGTAACTTTAAATCAATGGAGAAAATTATGGAATCAGGTTATGAAGCGACACTAAAAATATCAGGTATGCACTGCAGCGGCTGTGTGGATAAAGTAGAACAGGCGCTTATGCAATTGGATGGCGTTCATCAGGTTACCGTTGACTTGGAAGAAAATGAGGCTACTGTTATGTACGAAGATGACAAAGCCGCAAAAGAAGATTTTGAAGAAGCTGTTAAATCAGCCGGTTATTCCGTAGAGGGAATGAAGGGGCAGGAATAAATATTCTGTGGCTAATAATAACAGTTAAAGTCTCACCCAAAAATTTTACACATCATCGATGAAATTCCATTACGCTTTTGCAGCAGTATCACACCATCTTTTCGGATAAATCTAAACCAAAAGCGGTAGATATGAATCACTCAGAACATCACCAGCACGAAGAGGCCCGAAGCTATCATCACTCCCACAAAGATGAAAATGGAGAGGGGCAGGGGCATCATGATCACCATGCTCATATGCTGGATGATTTTAAAAAACGTTTTTTAATTACGATTCTTCCGACCATAATCATCCTGGCGTTATCGCCGATGATCCAGGAGTTTCTGGGGTTGTCCGATGCATTGACGTTTACGGGGGATAAATGGGTGTTGTTTGCGATATCCAGTTTTGTCTTTTTCTACGGCGGCTGGCCTTTTCTGAAAGGGGCATTTGATGAACTGAAGGATCGCGAGCCGGGAATGATGACCCTGATCGGACTGGCGATTACCGTAGCTTACGGCTACAGTTCTGCTGTGGTATTTGGACTCGAAGGCAAGCTGTTTTTCTGGGAGGTGGCTACGCTGGTGCTCATTATGCTGGCGGGACACTGGATTGAAATGCGTTCGGTGATGAGTGCTTCCCGGGCATTGGAAGAGCTGGCTAAACTGATGCCGGAAACAGCGCATCGCCTGAAAGAGGACGGAAGCACCGAGGAGGTTTCACTGAAGGAGTTGAAAAACGGCGACCGGCTGGTCATAAAGCCGGGGGAAAAGATACCGGCCGACGGTGAAGTTATAGAAGGTTCAACCCACGTTAATGAATCACTGCTGACGGGCGAATCGAAACCGGTGGCAAAAGAAAAAGGTGATGAGGTGATCGGCGGTGCGATAAACAAGGAGGGTTCGATCACTGTTGAAGTAACGAAAGCCGGTGATGAGTCTTTTCTCTCACAGGTAATATCGCTGGTTGAGCAGGCACAGCAGAGCAAATCCAAAACACAAAATTTGGCTAATCGCGCAGCAGCCTGGCTCACATTCATTGCACTCGGGGCAGGGGCAATTACACTGTTTGCATGGTCATTCTGGTCGACACAGGATTTTGTTTTTGCTATTGAGCGTACGGTCACGGTTATGGTGATAACATGTCCGCATGCACTGGGACTGGCTATTCCGCTGGTCGTTGCCGTATCGACCTCCCGGGCGGCGAATCACGGCTTCCTGATCCGCAACAGAAATGCTTTTGAACAGGCCCGGGATATCGAGGCTATCATCTTCGACAAAACAGGGACGCTGACAAAGGGTGAATTCGGAGTTACAGATATAACTTTATTTACAGAGAATTATTCGAAAGATGAACTCCTGAAGCTGGCCGCTTCGGTTGAAACCCGGTCGGAGCACTCCATAGCCCAGGGCATTGTAGCAGCTGCCGGTGAGACTTATGATGTATCGGAGTTTCAGTCAATAACCGGTAAAGGAGTGACCGGACGGGTAAACGGAAAGGAGATGGCGGTAACGAGTCCGGGCTATATAGAAGAACAGGACATTACAATCCCGGACCGCCAAAAAATGGATGATCTGGCTTCCGAGGGCAAAACGATCGTATATGTATTGGCTGACGGATCTCTTGAGGGAGCTATAGCGCTGGGAGATCAAATACGGGAGGAATCGTATGAAGCCATCCGCCGGTTGAAAGAAGCCGGAATACAGTGCATGATGCTGACCGGTGACAACCGGCAGGTGGCTGAATATGTCGCCGGCGAATTGGGACTGGAGGACTTTTTCGCCGAAGTACTGCCGGATGAGAAGTCAGATAAAGTAAAAGAGGTACAGCAGCGCGGTCTGGTGGTAGCCATGGTTGGTGATGGCGTCAACGATGCCCCGGCACTTGCCCAGGCGGATATCGGAATAGCTATCGGAGCGGGTTCGGATGTTGCCGTGGAAACGGCTGATGTGGTGCTTGTTAAAAACAATCCGAAGGATGTTGTCTCCGTTGTTCTGCTCGCTAAAGCCACCTATAAGAAAATGGTTCAAAATCTCTGGTGGGCCAGCGGCTACAATATTGTGGCAATACCTATGGCCGCCGGTGTATT
>CAZPWQ010000006.1:0-66348 GCA_964590495.1 uncultured Balneolaceae bacterium | reverse complement strand
CCGACTTGCGTACCGCGCCGCCGGCCAAAAAGTGTTGGTGGAGCGCTTCATGGAGGAGGCTGAAACCGTTTGTAAAAAAACTGAAGAACGGTTTTACAAAACGCTTGTAATAACTGTCGATAATAATCGATTCATAACGGATCACCCGCTTCACGGCCTGGCTGGTTTTGATCTGTTCTCCTTCCACTGCCACTTCCACTCCGCCGTCCAGTGGCTCAAAAGCGGCGCTGGACAGCCGGCCGGAGTCGTCGAGATCCTTATACTGGCCGATCGCAAACTGTTCTTCAATGTCCGATACCGCCATGTTCCCGCCCCCGTTCACGGCGGCTTCGACCTCCAGTTTTTTCACATCCGAAGGCCGCTGGTTTCCTACCTTGTCCATCTTGAAATTCAGGGGTACTTTTCGCTGGCTGATGCGCAGGATGCCCACCGGGTGGAGGACCAGCTGATCTTCAGCCGATTCGCCCAGCTCTCTGAGCGAAACGATCGTGCTGCTGCTTTCCGGCAGCCGGGCCTCCCAGTTGGTGAGAGCGTTCAGCTCTTTTTCAATCAGGGGGAATACAGCTATCGGATCGAGCTTGGTATCCTCTTCATTGCCCCAGGTGTGGCTGAACGGCACTTTCAGTTTGAATAGCAGCAGGCTGATTTTCCCCTTGCCTTCGATGTACCAGGGAGTCGGTCCTTCCAGTATTCCGCTGAACCCAACGCTGAACAGTCCCACCCCGAATACCTTGACCGACAGACTGATGGAAAGGGAGAAGCTGAAGAAGAACGGGTCGAACTGGAACAAGGCATCGAACGCAAGGAAACCTTCGATCTTAAATTCCGATAACCCGAAATACAGCTCCGCCCGGGCACCGAACTGCACCGTGTTGGACGTTACGGCGAAATACGCCTCGATGCGTACCTTGGCGTTGGATTCGTTCAATATCATAGCCGCAATCCGCGGAGGTTCCGGGAACGGCAGGGGCGGCGGACTGTACCGGGGATGAAAGCCGCCGGCGCTCACCACAAAGTTGGCATTGTCGCCCCAGTTTACCAGCAGGCCCATTCCTCCTTCCAGGGTGATGTGCAACACCCTGGAGTCAAACAGTTCTGCATAAAACCACAGCCGTTCGTTGGAAGGCTCGATCCGGCCGATGAAATTCACCTGCAGGCGCAGGACATCCGCATTTTCGTCCGGCAGTACAACTTTAACGACTCCGAGGATAGTGATATCCACATTCGGGAGCTCCAGGACAATACCGATTGAAATGTCGATCAGCGTTGGAGTGCCCCAGCCGATTTTGGCCATGGGTCCGACCAGAAAGGCATTATTTTGCGGCGGGAAGAATTTTCTCAGGTCACTGATAATACGGGGCGCATTCTCTACCACGTTTTCAGGGAACATGATACTCTCGACCGCTCCTGTCCGGATGCCGTCTTTCAACGGGTCGATACTCACGATGCGGTTGATGCCCAGCAGACCTCCCACGCCATTCAGGGTAAATCCGAATCCGAGCTGGATACCCGTGCCGAACTCCACCGTAATGATGATGAGCATTGAGAACCCCTTAGATCCGTCGGGCATTTTGGTCGTTATCAGTCCGATCGCTTTAAGGGCGATCCAGTCGCTGAACACCAGCTCCAGGGCACCCGCATACTCCTCGCGGTCGAAATCAAAGTAAAGATAGCCCCCGCCTTTCACCGGACCCGCATCCACCGCAAGACCGACGCCGTTTGGGGGTTTGAAGGCTAGATTTAAATCGATAGGTCCGAGATTTCCATCTTTCCTGTCATCGGGAAGACTAAGATCAGCAGAAATGCCTATTCCTTCAACGACAGCCGCTATTGGCCCAAGATTTGCAGATATATCAGCGGCAAGACCAATAGGAATTTCATCGTCACTTATTCCCACACTAAATACCAGGGCGCCGATCTGAATCGGGCCGAGATCAATATGGGCAGGTAGCTGAATTTCCAGAGTGGTACTACCTACGAAGTACACTCCTTCTTCGGATGAAAATCCGAATCCGAGATCAAAATCGGATTCGAGATTGACACCGGAGAGAATCTTGGTCAAAAAACCATCACCCTGGCTGAAATCGATTACAAGCCTACCTTTTTTAACCTCACCGAGAATATCGAATGAACCTTCTGCTCGGTTTTCAGCTGGTTGCCATGCAAAACCGACACCGGCCTTCAACGAAAGCTGTTTGGCTTCCAACCGGCTGCCACCCGGCTGTCCTAAAATAAGATAGGGATCATCATTAACGTTACCAGCTGTCCATTCCAGCCCGCCATCGCCCTTTAGTTCGCCGGTAACGGGTTCAAAGGTCACATTACCATCGGGTTGAATGATCACATCAACCCCCGATCCCAGTTCGGTATCGAGGAACAGTTTTATTCTCCAGTCGTCCAGCGAAAATTCTTCGCTTTCAACCTCAATCTTGTTAATCAGGCTAAACTTGAGTCCCTTCGGATCAATATCCGTTTTGGGACTTGCCTCGAGATAGATAAGATCCAGTACAGGAGGCGTGGCGGCAGGATCGAATATAGCCGGGGCACCACTGCTGACTAACAATTTTTCAGCCGTACTTAATAAATCAACACCATCGAATCCCGGGGCGCCCCACTGGTAAAGATTCCTGAGATGTTCGCCGGGAGATTGAATGAAATTAAGGAATTGATCTACCTTTACCTTTCGTGTAGTATAAGAGAATGAACCTGAAGTGTGTTCTTTTCTTTCTATAACATCGATAAATTCAAAGGCTTCCACCAAGCCCGGAGTGCCTTCTATATTTCTGACCAGCAAATAGTCGATAATATTCGGAAGCAGCTCATCGGCAAACGTATCAAGTTCAGATGCTGAAATACCCGGCAAAGAACCTGCAAGACCGCTCAATTCACCGGCAATTTCGTCGATGCTTTCTACCAGTGATTTCAGTATGCCGAAAAGTTCAACACCCAGAGTTGCAATCTGTTCAGTGTTTTCGTTTTCGAGAGCATCCACAAGCCCGCTTACCAATTCGGGAAGCAGAGAAACTTTGTTGACAGCATCTTCAAGGGCGTTGATAAAATCTGTTTGAGCTTCAAGCTCAGGTGGAAATTCCATACCCAGTTCCGCAAACAGAACACGTATCCTTCCTGCCTGTAACTCCTCCTCCAGAGGTTTAAACAAGCCGGCAAGCGATACAGCTACCGATTCAAGCGTTCCCTGTTCAGACATGGTTAATCAGTTGTAGGTTGACGAACAGCTGCAACAGGCATCTTATCGTGCAGTGTTGAGATTATTTTGATAAAATCTTCCACGGTGTTGCATGTTTTGGACAGCACCAGCATGTCCGCCGCATACGCATCAATATCCTCTCCCAACAACTCACTTCCGTGTTCTTCTAAAACCGTGGCCATACTCATTAACAGATTTTGAAGAGTGACGTTATTTATCTCTTCCGGGATGGTATATTCGGGATTCTTTATACTTCTGGCAAAAGCCGCCATATAAGCCGGACCTTGCTTTCGTTGCCAGGTAACGGTGACCGGACGATGGTTGTTTACCATATGCAGAACCTCCTCCTGGTGCCGATTAATAACCTTCTTGACTTCCCGTCCTATCTCCGATTCTTCCAGGCGGGTATCAAGATATTCAACCAATGTTTCATTGGAGACAAACTGACCTTCAGGGATTTCATTTGCGGTCTCCCGTCGATAGACAGGCGTTACTCCGGGTTCGGAACTCGTCGTCTTGATCGTAATATTTAATTGACTTTCAACTCTTCCGATATCGTTGGCAATCCCTTTTGTATGAGTTCCATCAATTGCATACAAGAGAGCAATTACTTCATTGTCTTCATTCACTACTACCGATCCTGAATCGCCAAAGTAGGCAAAAATTGTTTTGCCGGCTTCGTAATTTGTACATCCTCCGGGGTCATCATCCGGCCCACCCGCCGGATGGGGTTTGATCGTTATACGTTTGGTGGTGGGATTGATATAATCTACTTCACCCGATGTTAAACCAGTCCTTGCCCCTCTTTTCCAGACGGTTTCACCCGGATCCGGAGAGGCAGTTGCATTCCCCTTAATATCACCAATCTCTTCTATGACGTTATCGATCGCAATTTCTTCATTTATTTCGGCTATGGCACAATCAAGCCCATCGTCTTTATCAACATTTGTTGCAATCACATTTGTTTTGCAACACCAGGAACACCCTATCTGTGGTTGCCCGACCTCATCTCCGTCCTCTCCTTTGTCTCCATACAAAACATGGTGATTACTTAGCAATACCCAACTGTCATCAGAATCACGTTGCGCCAGACATCCCATTGTACCACTTCCTCCCACTGATGAAGCGCTAATTCTTATTCCACCTTTGACCGGCCGGTAATTGTTTCGGTCTTCAGCACAAACAGCCAGCGGAATTTCATCCAACCTGACGATCACATCGGTCTTGAAACCTTCAACTTCATCCGGGATAACTTCTTCGGGATCCAGATCTGATTCTTCTTTCTTCTCTTCAACCACAACCTTTATACAGGGTTCACCGGTAAGCTTGCCCTCTGTTTCTTTTATGCCAATACCGACTTCAACAACATTGGGATACTGTGATAATTGATCGGCAACTTTTTTGTGAACTTCAAGGAGTTCTTCATGTTGCTTTTTTAATTCTTCTCGGCTTTTCATAATTGGATATATTTTCTGTTAAGATTTTCTCCCAACTACTGCAACTGTTACACGAAAAAAGGCTTTAAAAAAAGCGGCCAAAAAATTACAATAAAGATCTCAAATTGCTCAAAAAATGGTCTAATATTTAATGAATTTGACCTGAAAAATGTATCTGTTACAGGATCTATAAGTGTGATCAAACAGAAATTTATCGCGTGGCGACCAGTTCAAGCGTTCACTATTCCGGCATAGTTATTCAGCAGGAGGTTGACAAATTGGTGCAACCGGTGTCTTATCGTCCATTGCTGAAATTATGTCGATAAACTCGTCCGCGGTATTGCATTTTCTTGATAATGCAATCAAATCCACAGCATAAGCACCTATATCCTGTTGCAGTGACTCGCTTCCATGTTCTTCCAGAGCAGTGGCCATACTCATCAGTAAATTCTGAAAAGAAACTTTATTGATTTTTTCAGGAACGGTATAGTCGGGATTCTTTATACTTCTATTAAAAGCCGCTATAAAGGCCGGACCTTGTTTTCGCTGCCAGGTAAGAGCTACGGGACGATGTTTCCTTACCAGGTGAAGAACTTCTTCCCGATGACGATTAATAACCTTCTTTACTTCCTGCCCTGTTTTCGAATTTTCCAGTCGAGATTCAAAATACTCAGCCAACGTTTCATCAGAGACGAAGTGATCTTCGGAAATTTTATTTGCGATCTCCCGTCGATAGACGGGCGTTACTCCGGGTGCGGAATTCGTCGTCTTAATCGTAATTTTCAATTTACTTTCAATTCTTCCAATATCATTGGCAAAAATTTTAACAGGTGTTCCTGAAGTACTTCTACGATATAGAAGAGCAATCACTTCATTGTTATCATTAACTAATACCGATCCGGAATCACCTTCATAGGCAAATAATACTTTATCCTTTAAATAATTGGTGCACCCTCCCGGGTCATCGGCAGGCCCGCCAGGTGGATTTGGTATGATCGTTATCTCCTTACTGTCAGGATCAATAAAATCTACAGTACCCGATGTAAGCCCTGTTCTGGAGCCTCTTTTCCTGACTTTTTCTCCGAGGACCGGGGAGGCAGTTGCATCCCCCTTAATATCACCAATCTCTTCTATGACGTTCTCAATTGCAATTTCTTCATTTATCTCGGCTATGGCACAATCAAGTTCCTGATCTTTATCGACATTTCTGGCAATCACATTTGATTTACAGCACAGGGAACACCCAACCCAAGGCTGACCAATTTCATCTCCATCCTGTGCCCTTCTTTGATATATTACATGATAATTACTTAATAATACCCAACTACCATCAGAATTTCGTTGTGCCAAACATCCCATTGTCCCGGTATTGTATTTTCCCGAACCGAATCGATAATTACAGATCATTATTCCTCCCCTGACCGGCCGGTAATTGTTACGATCTTCAGCGCAAACAGCAAGCGGAATTTTATCCACTCTGACAATCACATCGGTCTTAAACCCTTCAATTTCACCGGGAATAATTTCTTCGGGATTCAGATCTGACTCTTCTTTCTTCTCTTCAACTACAATTTTTATACAGGGTTCACCGGTAAGCTCTCCCTCTTCTTCTTTTATGCCGATTCCAACTTTAACCACATTGGGATACCGAGATAATTGATCGGCAATCTTTTTATGAACTTCAAGAAGTTCCCGGTGTTGCTTTTTTAACTCTTCCCGGCTTTTCATATTGAATAAAAATAACAAGTTAACGCTCAAATTGCGGGATGGATTTTCACTGATACCAATAAATAGATATTCAACTCCACATTAAGATCCATTTTATGCATAACATCTACTTCTATCAATCCCCAGAAATGGGGATATTTATCTGAATGCAGATAGAACTCCCGGTTTTATTAGAGTTTAATCACTTTAGATGTTTCTTTAATTAACTCCGCCGTATTCTTGACCCTGAATTTTTTGATCAGGTTTTTCCGGTGCGAGACAGCGGTATGCCGGCTTATATAGAGTTTTTCGGCTATTTGCCTGGATGACAGACCGCAGGCAATCAGTTTCAGTACCTGCTTTTCCCGGTCGGTAATATCCTTTGCAACTACATTACCATTCACCCCAAAATCATCAGGTCGTGAGATGCCCAGATAACTGTTGATCAGCTCCCGCTCCGTATTGTCATACAGCAGGTTCAGGGCTATCGGCTTTTCCTCATACCGTTTGTGATAAATTTCATGTTTAACGCTTATCCACTCACCGCCGGGTTTTTCAACATGGTAGGCTAAACTGTATGTACCCGGACGGGAAGATTCATCAAAAATGGCATTGGTAAGTTTATGTTTTACCACCGGACGTTCTTTCGGTTTCAGCAGCGAATACCAGAAATCCCAGCCCGATTCGATCAGTGCTTCCGGACGGTAGCCCAGCACCTGCTTTACTGACTGACTGCAATATTCGAACTTCTGCTTTTCTATATTAAATATGCTGACTACCAGATTGCTGAGATCACTGCACACCTCATGAAGTTCTGTTACCTTAAATTTCTCCTCCCGATATTGCTTCTTAACTGAATTATTCATCTCAAGGTCCTTTTATTACCGACTTAGAATTAATTATTCCATTTCGGGGTAAGAAGTCAGTACGATGATATATAGGTAGTGTATCTTATGTCTCTATTAACAAGAGTAAATTTCAGTTAAAATGTTACAAATTAATATGATACAGGAATTCAAACTTCTAATTCCCTTTCCAGTTACTGCCATCCACATCTGACTGTGTAGCATGATCTCTCACGTAAAAATCCTATTAATTGCTATTAAGACAACGAGTAAAAAAGAGCATATTGAAATCAGTAACTATAAAATATATAAATCTAAAATCATCAGGATTATGGCTGATACAACGACAGAAAAAATCACAAATAAAGAGAAGAAAGAAGGCAAGGTAGCCAAGGAGATAGAAAATATTACTGCTGAGATGCCCTCAGATACTTATCTGTGGTCTGCAGTAAGTGTTATGGGAATTTCATTAGTCCTAAAGCTTTTTAAAAAAGATGATCTGGCGCTTTTTATCGGACAATGGGCGGCACCTCTTTTGATAACAGGAGTCTATAATAAAATTGTAAAAACGGAGGGATCGGATTAATAACCTGTCAATGAGCAATTAACAATGAACATGGCCTGTTGGCGGGAGGGCACACTTACCACCCTGTTTGAGGCATCAATCTGGTCCAAACAGCGTGGTGGCAGAGCCTTTTAAATCTTTTGGAGCAAATTGAAACGAAATGCGGGCCCCGTTTTCACTTTTGATGTCAAGGTCGGATTTCAATTGACCGATTAAAGTCGAAATAATGGTGAACCCCATTGAAGAAGTATGTTTAGGATCAAAATCTTCGGGCATCCCGGACCCATTGTCTTTGACTGAAACCGAAACCCTTTTATTTTTCTTATGAATGCTTAGCAAAATCTGACCATCGTCTTTACCGTTTACACCATGTTCATATGCATTTGACAACAATTCGTTAATAATGAGTGCACAGGGTATGGCCTGATTTACATTGAGCTGGAATGAATCACAATCTATCACCAGCTCAATTTCATTTCCTGCGTCAAGTGCCTGATTAATGGAAATGCTCAAATCCTGTACGTATTCATCAAATGCTATATCGGAAAGGCTTTCCGATTGATATAATTTTTCATGAATAAGAGCCATTGACTTGATCCTGCGCTGGCTTTCCAAAAGTCCTTTTTGAAGTTCCGGATTATCGGTGTTAAAACTTTCCAGTTGTAACAATCCTGAAATTACGGCCAGGTTGTTTTTAACCCGGTGATGGATTTCCTGAAGAAGGATCTGCTTTTCTTGCAGGGCTTTTTTTAATTGCCCCTCATAATTTTTGTGATCGGAAATATCGCGGGAAGTTGTTGAATAATACTCAATTTCTCCCTGTTCATTCCGGTGGCAGATAATGATCGATGAAGTCGGGATCACTGCTCCTGTTGTAGGCGACTTAAATTCCAGCTCGCCGGACCACGTGCCATATTTTTTAACATGTGGAAAGATTTCCTCTTTCAGTCGTCTGGTTTCTTTCGGGGAATGAAAGTCTGTCATTGAAAATTTGTCTGCAGTATCTTTATCTATTTCCAATAATTCAACCCCGGACGAATTCAAATAGGAGACCTTGCCTTTCGTATCTACCATTCCAACCAAATCTGACGTAGACTCTATCATACTCACCATCCGCCGGTGGCTTTTCTCTACATTTTCATGCTCTGTCAGATCATCAATCTTATTCGCCACCTCGTGTACCTGCACCAATTTTACCTGTCTGTTCTCATATTGGAAAGATTGTACCAGTATTTTGGCAGGAAATACATTCCCGTTCTTCTTCTTGTGCTCCCGGATGCCAACATTCCCTGAGAAACTTTCACTTTGAGCTACATTCTTGAATAGATCTGGTATTTGTTGAGGAGAACACAGGTCAGTTATTGTCAGGGATAAAAACTCTTCTTCAGGATATCCATAATGATTTATTGCGGCTTTATTAACCCGAAGTATTTCCAGCGTATCCATATCATGGATAAACATTGGGGCCGGATTGTTCTCAAACAGGATCGAGTCCTTTGGGAAAGCCGTTTCCATAGCACCTTTTTTAATATTGAAAATAGGATGGGTATGAATGAGGTACTCTTGCCAAAGAAACTGTTTTTATACCCGTTAGTCAACTATACCCAATCATATTTCTAACATGAATATTAGGAAATTTAAATAATTAAAAAAATTTGTATCGGCGGCGATCTGCTATATCCGCCTCATCGGTGTTCTATTACGCGCAGTTAACGCACTTGCTGGTCCACGGCATGAATTTTAAACGTCCAATGGGTATTTCCTCGCCGCATTTTATACATGTGCCGTATTTGCCGGCATCCAGCTTTTGCAGGGCGCGCTCCAGCTTCTGAAGTCGGCTCTTTTGTTCGCGAAGTGCTTTGTCATTAATTGTCTTGTTGTTAATGGCATCCATCCGTGACAGGCGCCCGTATGCGTTATCCGGGGCTATCGGTTTGGTCAGCTCTTCCAATTCCTCGATTTCTACTTTCGTCTCCTCAATCTTATCGAGGATTACCTGACGCATCTCTTTTTGATCTTGTTCTTTCATAGCCGGCCTGTATTTATTCACCAAAATATTATTGTGTTTTGGTTAACATACAGTATAAAAAATAATAATGGATAGTTGGTAGTGCTTTTTATTTCACCCTGAACGCTGCGAAAGCCATCAACGTACCTATCAATATAGTGATTACTGCAGCCAGTAAAATAGATGTCATGGAAACCTGATTATCAAGCATCCATCCTACCATAAAAGGACTCATGGCGGTACTGAAAACCATCATTGCTGAAAAGAGCGACCGTACGGTGCCGATGATATCAGTTCCATAAAGTTCAGCCCAGAGTGCCGATCTGATGTTGCTGCCTATCCCCATAGTAGTACCCAGCAATGCCATATACAAAAAAGCCGACCACATACCGGGATGGAAGTATGCTATCGTCAGACCCGCACCGAAAGGCAGTAAATAAAACGGAAATAATGTCTGGGCACTCCAGCGGTCAATTAACGGTCCCACACTAAGGGAACTCACGATTCTGGCGCCAGCGAAACATACGAAGGCGGATGCTATCAATGCGGCTGTCCATCCCAGCTGCTCGGCTATCGATACCTGGTAGAGAAACAGCGCCGTAACCCAGAAAGCGGGCAGTAATACGGCCGGAACCAGCAGCCAGAATTGTTTGCTGTCAACTATATTCAGATAGGTATTCATACCCGGGGACCGGCTGTTTTCATCTCCGTCGAGCGAGGGAGCTTCCTCATCTTTTATCTCAGAAGTCTTCAGCATAAAATAGATCAACGGGATGAAAATTACTCCTATGACAACCACGATCGCGCCCCAGGTTAATCGCCAGCTTATAAATGTCAGCATCCCCGCAATGATCAGTGGCAGAATGCCTTCGCCGATCGGGTATCCCAGGCTGGAAATACTTAAAGCTTTGCCGCGCTGCTTCGTGTAGTAGCGCGCCATCGCTGTCTGAGCCGTATGACCGCTCAGCCCCTGTCCGGACAGCCGCAAGAGTAAAAGTCCGGCAAACAGGAAAATGATGTTCCAGGAAATAGCTACGGTCAGACTCGCTGTCATCAGTCCGCATGCCACAAACAGGCTGTATTTCTTTAACGGCAGACGGTCAATCCAGCCGCCCAGGTACGGTAAAATCATAGCACTGCCCAGAGTGGCAATCGAATAGAGGGATCCGAAGGCAGCATTCGAGAGATCAAACTCAATCAGGAAGTACGGGACAAACAACGAGATCAAAAACGTTTGACCGAAACTGGAAAAGAAGGTGAATGAGACTCCAAAGGAAAGAATCCGTTTTTCACGGAGAACGAAACTGATGTAGTTCACGAATTTATAAAGAGCGTTGGTCTTTGTAGATATTTAAATTTTAAACCCTTAAGATACGGCTAATTGTGACAAACATAAATAGTAATTCGTAATACGTAATGCGTAATTCCTCTTATTTATTCATATTTTACGCTAGATGTAATACATAATACGCACTACGAAATACGTCATGATTGCCCAAAGATTTCTTATTCTGCTAATAGCCGTTTGCGTTTTAAATTCCTGTAACCAAGCGGATGATAATGTATTAACAAATGAGGACTATGTCGCAGAAGTGAACCGGTGGCATGATGAACGCGTCCGTAGCCTTGAGCAGGAGGACAGCTGGCTCAGCCTGGCGGGATTATATAAGCTGGAACAGGGACAAATGACCTTCGGCTCCGACTCTTCAAACGATATTGTCTTTCCCGGAAAAGCTGCGTCTGATATCGGTTCTTTTATTGCAGAGAGAGGTCAAATCGTCATACGGATCAATCCGGAGGTCGAGGTAACGCTTGACGGCAGTCCGGTTCAGGAAGCCGAGGTTAGAAGTGATGAGGAAGGAGAGCCGGATGTTTTTCGTCACAACTCACTGCTGTGGCACATAATCGAGCGGCGGGGAAGTTATTACGTCCGCCTGAAGGATACCGGACATGAAAATTTCAGCACGTTTGACGGCATTGAACGTTATCCCGTCTCAGCCGGGTGGCGTGTGGAAGCCGAGTTTTCAGCATTTGATGAGCCGCAAACCATATCGATCCCCGATATTCTGGGTGATGTTTACCAGGATTCCCTGTACGGGCTCCTCAGCTTTAATATAGACGGAGAAACCCATACTCTTGCACCGCTGAATTCACCTGAGTCGGATCGCTTTTTCATTGTTTTCGGGGATAAAACCAACGGCGGTGAGACCTACGGGGGCGGACGCTATATCTATATCGACACCCCCGGCGAAGATAATACCACCTATATCGATTTCAACAGGGCCTATAATCCACCCTGTGTATTTACCGACTTCGCCACGTGCCCCCTGCCGCCCTCACAAAATAAACTGCCGGTGGAAGTAACAGCCGGCGAAAAAATGTTTTTGGGGAATTAGGAATTAGGAATTCAGGAGTCTGGAGTCTGAAGACATGGCACTCCTTCTTGCTTCTCGCTTTTTCCTCCCTCAGTAAATCAAAACTCAATCCCTTCAACCGATATGCAACTCGAACAGCTGAGAAAAGAAACACCGGGCGTCACGAATGTCCTTCATTTCAACAATGCCGGTGCGTCGCTGATGGCTGAGCCTATTCACAGAGAAATGGTAACGTACCTTAAGCAGGAGATGCAGTACGGCGGCTATGAAACAGCGCGGGCGCGCAAGGAGGATATCTTGGCGACTTACCGTGTAATCGCTGATTTCATCAATGCGGATCCCGGGGAAATAGCCCTGATGGAAAATGCCACCGTTGCCTGGCAGATGGCTTTCTTCTCCATCGGGTTTGGGCCCGGAGATCGTATTCTGACCTCGGTTTCGGAATATGCCAGCAATTTCATCAATTATCTGCGTCTGCAGGAAGAGGTCGAGGTTTCCGTTGAGGTTATTCCTAATACCGATACCGGAGAAACTTCTGTTGAAGCTCTTGAAGAGATGATGGATGAGGATGTCAGGCTGATAAGTATTACGCATATCCCCACGAACAGCGGACTCGTTAATCCGGCCGAAGAAATCGGTGAAATGGCAAAAAAGCATGATTGCCTGTACCTGCTGGATGCCTGTCAGTCGGTCGGACATTATCCCGTGGATGTCGAAAAGATCGGCTGTGACATGCTTTCCGCCACCGGAAGAAAATATCTGAGGGGTCCGCGGGGTACGGGTTTTTTGTATGTGAAAAAAGAGAGGCTGGAGCAACTGCATCCCCCCTTTCTTGATCTCCATTCCGCCGATTGGACAGGCAAAACATCCTACACGGTGAGAGGTGACGCCCGCAGATTCGAAAACTGGGAATCAAATTTTTCCGGGATCATAGGTCTGAAAGCGGCGACAGAATATGCCGCTGATATCGGTATACACAACATATGGAACAGGATTCAAGAGCTTGCTGAAAAACTGCGCGGGAAGCTTGATTCACTTAATGGTATAACGGTACAGGATATAGGCAAGACTAAATGCGGTCTTGTCACTTTCTCCATTGAAAACAAGGAGGCCGTGCCTATCCGTGATATGCTGAATAGGAAGGGCATAAATGTCAACGTAGCCGGCAAAAGCAGCACGCTGATCGATATGAGTCAGCGCAACCTGGAGGAAGTGATCCGTGCTTCCGTTCACTACTACAATACGGAAGAGGAAATCGAGCGGTTTGTAGAAGCGTTGAACTGGATACTAGATGCTGGATACTAGATGCCGGTGGATGTGTAAAACTCAATACCCCAACAACTCAGTAAATCAAAACTCAATCCCTCTAAACTATATCAGTGCCAATCAGCCCAATCCGTCTCATCCGTGTTCCATTAACCAGCTTCTTCGGGGGCGGGTATCATCTCATCTTTATATTGAAGCTCATAAAGCTTGCGGTAGATACCTTTTTCCCTCGTCAACAGCTGCTGATGTGTTCCGGTTTCGCGGATCTCTCCTTTGTGCATGACCAGTATCTTGTCGGCATCCTGGATAGTCGACAAGCGATGTGCAATCACAATAGAAGTTCTGCCCTCCATCAAACGGTCACAGGCTTTATTGACGATAACTTCTGTTTCCGAATCGACACTGGAAGTGGCTTCGTCGAGAATAAGTATGTTGGGATCATAAACCATAGCCCGGATAAAACAGATCAGCTGTCGCTGTCCCATCGAGATCGATTGTCCGCGCTCGCTCAATTCGTAATTATAATCCCCCGGCAGATTTTTAATGAACCGGTCGGCCTCAATCTCTTCAGCCGTTCTCTTGACCAGCTCTTCCGAAATATCGGGATTGCCCAGGGTTATATTTTCCATCACAGTTCCCGAAAACAGGGCATTATCCTGCAATACCAATGCGAACTGCGATCGTAGATCCGACAGTTTCAGATTCCGGATATCGACACCATCCAGCCTGATTGAACCTTCATCAATATCGTAGAATCGCATAAGAAGATTGATGATAGTCGATTTCCCGGCTCCCGTAGCACCGACTATAGCAACCGTTTCACCGGGATTTGCGGTAAAGGATACATCCTTTAAAACCGTCTCTTCGCTATTATATCCAAACCATACATGATCGAATTCAATATTTCCCTCCGGATTGGTAAGCGTCTCGGGATCCTCGGGGTCATTAATTTTATTCTCCGTATCCAGCACGTTGAATATGCGTTCGGATGAAGCAAGCGCCGACTGCAGTGTGTTGAATTTTTCAGACAAACCCTGTATCGGCTGGAAAAATTGCCGTACGTACTGTACAAATGCCAGAAGGATACCAAAGGTTACCTGCTCCATGAGAGCACGTCCGCCCCCGTACCAGATAACCAGCGCCATGGCGAGACTGGCTATAATTTCTACCAGCGGCCAGAAAATGGCGAAATAAAAAATAGTCTCGACATAAGCATCTTTATGTCCTTTGTTAATTTTACGAAACTTCTCTCGCTCCCGGTCTTCCTTATTAAAGAGCTGAACGATTGCCATACCGTTAATATGCTCCTGTACAAATGAATTTAACCGGGCGATCTGGTCGCGCACTTTCAGAAATGATACCCGCACTTTGGCTTTGAAAAGAAACGTGGCATAGAACAGCAGCGGCAATACTGAAATCGATACCAGGGTGAGTTCCCAGCTCATGCTGAACATGAAGTAGAGGATAAAGAAGATGCGAAACATATCGCCGATAATGTTAACCACACCGTCGCTGAGCAGTTCACTGAGAGCTTCGATATCGCTGGTTGTGCGGGTGATAAGCCGTCCGATCGGATTTTTGTCAAAAAACTGTACGTGAAGTGACTGTATCTTTTCAAAAACGGCATTCCTCAGGCTGAACAGCGTACCCTGCCCGAACCAGCGTGTCAGATAGGTGTTGATCACCAATATGATAAACTCTCCGACCAGTGCTGCAATCAGCAGGAAAATAATCCACAGAAGTCCTTCAAAATCCTGGTTGGCTATATAATCGTCGACTGCTATCTGTGTAAGCTTGGGACGAATAGTGCCCAGAAAAGATGCAGCAAGGGTAAGACCTATACCGAGCAGGACATACCATCTGTAGGGTTTTATAAAATGATAAAGCCGCCGAAGCAAATCTGAATCGACGGCTTTATTGTCAGCTTGTTTACTCACGCTTTAGTTCACTTTAGAAACGATCGAAATCATCAAACGGCGTTCGCGGAGTGATTTGTTTAGGTTTCCGCTGATTGTCGTTATTGTGGTTATTATCGTTCCGGTTGTTACGATCATTACTATCGTTTCTGCTTTTCCTGCTGCTACTCCGGCTTTTGCCGGAACTCCGGGAATCGCTGCTCCTGCTCTTCCTGTTTCTGGAACTGCTCCTTGAGCTCTTACCGGAACTTTTCTTCCGCTTTCTAAAGCGTTTTTTCTTATTGCTGCTGTTGTTACTTCTCTTCTTGTTACTGGAATTATTTTTATTCCGGTTGATCTCTTTCAGATAAACTTTGGGTTGTATAATACCTTTTTCATGAGCCGGATCCGTAAATATCGGCCGAAGCTCAGTGGCAACCCATGTCGGGAAGAAATCATCGCGTGCTTCTCTTAACAGCACATACTCATTGGTATAGCGTGCCGAGAAGTGAGTAATAACCAACAGCTTGGTCTTTGCCTCGTTGGCAACACGGGCAGCATCTTTTGCCGTAGAATGGCCCGTCTCTTCCGCTTTATCGGAAAGACTTTCGTTGAACGTTGCTTCATGAAACAGCACGTTCGTATTCTTGCCGAGTTTTACGGAATTTGGACAGTATTTGGTATCGGTAATATAAGCGAAACTGTCACCGGGACGCGGATGCCCGACGATATCAATAGACTTCACAACAGTTCCGTCATCAAGCTCAACATCGTTGCCGTCTTTCAGCTCTTTATATTGCCAGTCTTCGCTGATGCCCTGTGCCTGTGCTTTTTCAGCATCGACTTTACCCGGGCGGTCTTTTTCCTGGAAACGATAGCCTATACAAAATTTAGTGTGATTTAAAGGACGCGCTTCAACGTAATATTCCTCTTCGTCGACAACACGTTCTTCCTCAAAATCTTCCTCAAGCTCAACGTATTCAACAGAATAGTTGAGATCTATATTAGAGAATTCAAAATTCCATTCGACGAACTCCTGAAGTCCTTTCGGTCCTACCAATGTAATTTTTCGATCCCTGCGCTGTAGTTGTAAAGTCGACAGCAGACCTATTAATCCTGAATAGTGGTCGGTATCAAAATGAGAAATAAAAATGCAATCGATCTGAGAGCGTTTTAATCCGCCCTGCAGCATTCGCATTTGAGCATTTTCTCCACAGTCAAATAGGAAAACACTTCCTTCTCTCCATACTGCTACCGATGAAAGGTGTCTTGTAGCCGTGGGGGTTGCAGATGCAACTCCGAGTGGTACGATAATCATTTGTTGTACTCCTGTTTTTTTTTAGATCGAATTGCGGTCAAACAATCAATCCCGTTTGTTGTTAAGACATTTACTATGTACGTGTATTATATTTCAGCCAATTCTTCTTCTATCAGTTGTTTTTTATACATGACTGAATAACGACCATCTTTTGCTAACAATTCCTTGTGCGTTCCGTTTTCAACAATCGAGCCATTTTCAAGATAGTAAATAATATCAGCATCCTTTATAGTAGAAATACGATGGCTGATCATTATTGTTGTCTTATTTTTTAATTCGTTTCGCAGATGTCGCAAGATGGCTTCTTCAGTTTTGGTATCCACCGCACTTAAAGAATCATCAAGTATAATAATTTTTGGATCTCTTATCAGGGCCCGTGCAATTGCTGTTCTTTGCTTTTGTCCCCCCGACAATGTTATACCTCTTTCACCAAGTATGGTCTCAAATTTTTTCTCAAATTCCAAAATATTATCTCTAACCTGTGCTTTTTCAGCAGCTTGCTCGATTTCTTTCTGAGAAGCCCCTACCGTTCCAAATGCAATGTTTTCCCCTATAGTGTCCGAAAACAAAAACGTATCCTGCGGTACAAGTCCTATTTCTTTTCTAAGCAATTCGAGCGGCAGTTCCGCTATTGGACGTCCGTCGATTAATATTTCGCCTTCGGTAGCATCAAAGAGACGCGGAATCAGTTGGACCAATGTTGTTTTCCCGCTTCCTGTGCGGCCCACAATAGCGGCATTCTGCCCCTGTTTAATCTTAAGATTTACATTTTTAAGCACGGTTTCTTCGGAACCGGGATAGTTAAAAGATACATTTTTAAATTCAATATCTCCTTTTATCTCCGAAATATCCTGATCTGTGCTTCTCTTGTCTTCAATCTCAATATCCTCAGTCAGAACTTCGTCGATACGTTTCCACGACGCCATGGAGCGCTGAAACCGGTTGACAGTATAACCGAGTGACGCCACCGGCCACGTCAGATAGGCAACATACACAATAAATTCCAGAATATTTCCAACAGTAAGGGTTCCTTCTATTACCAGCTCGCCTGCTTTCCATATAACAATAACTATTGATGTACCTATCAACAGGTTCAGGGTCGGATGAAACAGTGACTCAACCATATCCAGCCGCAACTTCTTCTGCCGGTATGATTCGCTTTCATCCTCAAATCGTTTCTGCTCGTAATGCTCACGATTGAAAGCTTTAATCAGACGAATACTTGAAAAAGACTCCTTGGCCCGTCCCGCTATGGTAGAATACTGCTCCTGGATAATACGTGAATAGTCGTTGATATAACCGCTGACCCAATAGGCAAAACCGGATAAAAACGGCAGCGGTACCAAAGCCCAGAATGTAAGTTCGGGACTCACAATTATCATCATAGTGATTATAAAACCGGCCCTGGTAAGTGTATTGATTGTATACATATATGCGGGACCAAAATATTCTCGTACCTTGGAGACATCTTCGGTCGCCCTTACATAAATTTCGCCGGATCTGTTTTCACTGTAAAATCGCTGAGGCAGTTTCAGCAGCTTGTCGAAAATATCGTTGCGCAAATCAAATTCTATCTTCCGTGATGCTACAATCAGTGTCTGACGCGTGGCAAAAAGAAGCAACCCTGAAAGAACAACCGCACCTACCAGGAACAGTGCATTTTCCGCCAAAACCCGGCTGGCGCTGCTGCTGAACAGTACTTCCAGGATGGTATCAAATTCCTCCGGATTTTCTTCTATATCAATGGCAGATACATCATCGACTGTTCGGCGCAGGAATACCGGTATCCAGACAAGAAAAAAATTCGAAGCAGTCAGGAAGACAGATCCGAGAATAATCGTCCACCGGTACTTCCTAAAGTATTTGTTCAGCTTACGCAGCGAACCCACTAGACATTGTTTTTATTTATTATAAAAATCCGAATTCAATCAGATCTGTTTATACAGCTACTTCGCTGCTATATTTATTTATCCAATATTCAGCCAGATTATATCCGGACAGATAAGCATCTTCAAGCGAAGTGCCGCCAAAGTAGTCACCTATTAACGAAAGCGGGGCTCCTTCCATTTCCAATTCCATAAAAAATTCGTCGATCGGCTTAATTGCCTCTCCATATTTCCAGTCGTACAAAAATGTTTCTTCCGCCCGTTCAATCCAGGGGCCGGCAATATTTGCAGCTTCTTTTAATAATAACTCTTTAACTTCTTCTTTGTCACTGTTTATATGCTCCCGGTAGAAATCATGATTTGACCGGATAGCCAAACCGCATACTTCCGCATTTTCTCTTTTCGAGGACTCGTTGCCGATCCATTCAATATATGAATGCTCGCATTCAATACCTTTCCAGTCGGGAATATCGTGTTTATAGGTCGCAAGCATAGAAAAATTGGCTTTGTAATGAACTTCATCTATATGACGGATAATACGCCGAACCGGGGTTTCATCCTGACTGGTCTGTAAAATACCGTATGCCTGTGGAGCCGGAGTGGCAAGGATCACGGCATCACACTCAAAAACAGAAATATCGGTAAGATTAATCATCCATGATCGTTTCGAGGTTCGGTCAGGACCGATATATGTCAATCCACCGGCCTTTTCTTCAGATTTAATATCGACCCATCTGCTAAGTCTTTCCGCTATTTCCTGCATGCCGGTGGCACCGGTATAATAATCATCCGGGTCATTGTTTGGATTGACCTTGTGAAGCGCGGACCTGTCATAAAGGCTGAATTCATCCGCCCATTTTTTTACCAGTCCTTTTTCTGTCAGTTCGTTGACAAAAGAATCGAATTTTTTACTGCGAACGGTAAAATGTGACAGCCCGTAATCCATTGGCAATCCGTTGATCCGGCGGCTGGCCAATCGTCCGCCGAGCTTCCGGCTTTTTTCAATAATCGTCACATTATGTCCGGCTTTGGCAAGCTTTTCCCCGGCAACCAGTCCGGCCATACTTGCACCAATTATTCCAATAACCATATAAAATAAATTCTTTAGACCTGTTTTCGGTTAGAAAAGTTAAAATCCGAAATATTATTCCAAAATTCTAAGTTAATTGAGTAAAATAATTAAAAGATTTTAACCCTGGGTTCAACTGCTTTTTTATCGAGCAGCGCCGGCCAGTAAGCAACGATACCGCTCGCCTTGGGACGTCCGCCGGCGAATCCGGTTACACCGCTCGGACCTGTCAATATTAATGGGGCTACTTCCTTGCCAAAGCGATTCAAATCCTCTTTTGAGTGGCCTGACAAAGATACCCGGAGCTGCACTTCTTCATAATCCTTTTGTAAAATTTCTTCGCTAACAGGTATTTCGCTGCATCCATTCACTCCTACTAACTCTGTACGAAACTCATCGTAATTCAGACCGAGTTTATCTGCTCTGCCTTTTAATATTTCTCCGGCTTTGTGCGCTTTTCGCGCCGCATCCGGCCAGGAATAGACGAGGGTGGAAGACAATTTGTATCCGTCGTTGTAGCTTGCCGATATTTTATAGGTATCCGTTTCCGGTTTACCTTGAATATTGTATACGCGTACTCTGTTTTCACCGGCTTCTTCCAGCTTAACCGAAGTGAAATCAGCAATTACATCGGGAGTGATGTATGTTTCGGGATCACCAATTTCATAAAGCAGCTGTTCTTTGACAGTCATTTCGTTAATCTGTCCGCCGGTTCCTTCGTGTTTGGTGACGAAAAATTCTCCGCTCGGAGTAGCTTCAATGATGGGAAATCCTATTTCCACAAAGTCTTCAATTTCTTGCCAGTCGGTGAAGTTACCACCGGACACCTGTCCCCCGCATTCAATAATGTGTCCCGCTATAGTACCTGCAGCCATCTTGTTATAATCATCAAACGACCAGTCGAATTCGTATATCATAGGTGCCAGTGTCAATCCTGTATCGGTAACTCGTCCCGTCACAATGATATCGGCGTCTTTTTCCAGCGCTTCAACCACCGGCTTTGAACCGAAATAGACGTTGGCACTGAGGAGTTTATCTTGTACTGTAGCAATGGGTTCGTTTGTCTCCATATTCTTCAGGGGATGCCCGTCGGCAGTCAGATCATCAATGAGATCCAGGATGTCATCCCCATCGACCACTGCCACTTTAATACCTGATAATCCCTGATCTTCGATCGCTTTCAGAATCTGGTCTTTGCATGCTCTGGGATTTACACCCCCGGCGTTGGAAATAACCTTAACCCCCTTTTCGGCAATGTCGGGCAGAATTTCTCTGATAACATCCACAAAATCGCGGGCATAGCCATGTTCGGGATTTCTCATTTTCTGCTTCTGCATGATCGACATGGTGACTTCCGCCAGGTAATCCATAACCAGGTAATCAACCTGCCCCTGCCGTACCTGGTTGACGGGCGCGTCCGGCAAGTCTCCCCAGAAACCTTGTCCCGATGCAATTCTGATAGATTCTTTCACAGTACTTTCTAATTGGATTGGTAATCTACCGCAAAGATAAGATTTGCCATTACACTTTAAAAATGATCATCCCAAAATAAAAATCCCGGCAGCTTTCAAACCGCCGGGTTAGTGTTCCTTCTCTGGTAAAAGTTCCAAAAGGAACTTAAGCGATAAATTTTGTGAACTGCCACTACTCAGGGGGCCAAATAGTTGCCAATCCACAACTATATTTGACATGACTCTACTAATCATGTCCTCTCTAACAATCACAAACAAAAACATAAATAACTTATGTATGCTCCACCAATATACCATCCGGCTGTAAGCCAATCACCGCATAATCATGTAGAAAATAACACTCGTGGTGAAGGGGATAAGGGAATGAGGGAATGAGGGAGGTTACTCTTTATTTGGTTTTTATTCAAAATCACTCAACCATTCAAATCTCAATAAATCAATAACTTTAAAGCTGTAAGGTGATTGTCTTGGTGATACAGATCAGCGAGAGAGCCTTTATCAGATCCGCAAAGTCTCGCAGACTTTGCGGATCTATATCTGTGCATATAGCAGTTTCTCCGGCCTCCCTTTTTGCCCTTATTTATCTCGTGCCGCTCTGCGGCGGAACGCCGATCTAAGTAAAGCTGAACACCTCGATCCCTCAATAAATCAGTCAATTAACGACTCAATATCTCCTGTGTCATCCTGAGCAGGCTTCGGCGGGTTTCCGAAGCCGTAGCCGAAGGATCTCCCGGAATCGAGCGGTTGGCTGGTGAAGGAGACATACCGTATTACGGGAGCAGCCGAGTTACGGAGATCCTTCGACTACGTCCGGGCATTGAAACCAAATGCCCGTCCTTCGCTCAGGATGACAAGTTTTTGTTTGGGTTTTGTTCTTTATTAAAAATCCTTCAATTCCTCAGTAAATCAAAACTCGGCCTCATCTGTGTTCCATTCCCCAGTAAACTTCCTGCCTTCAATCCCCGTCAGGATTTATCAGGCGGCGGGAGATGCCTTTGGATACCGCTTCTGAACGGGAGTGCACCTGCAGTTTCCGGTAGATGTTACGAATATGATACCGGACCCCATCCACCGAAAGAAAAACGGACTTCCCGATTGCAGCATACGATTTCCCTTTGGCAAGCTGTTGCAGGATTTCAAGTTCACGTTCGTTTAATTTTTCTTCATCGTTGCTGTACTGTTGCTGGTGGAAAGAAGCGATAACTTTTCGGGCAATATTGGGGGTCATCGGGGAACCGCCGGCATGGCCGTCGCGAATCGCCTGTTTCAACTCCTCCGGAGATACTTTCTTCATCAGGTAACCGACCGCACCCGCGCAAATAGCATCGAAAACATGTTTGTCATCATCGAAAACAGTGGCCATGATAATGGATATACCGGCATGTTCTTTTTGCAAATATTTTACGCCTTCGATCCCGGTCATACCCGGCAGTTCAATATCCATTAAAATAAGATCCGTCCGCGGGATTACATCAGATTCAAAGGCATCCTCACACGACTCAAAGGCATCCAGGACCACAAAATCGGGCTCCAAATCAAGAATAGTCATCCACCCCTCGCGCATATAGGGGTTATCCTCGATAATAGTAATCCTTATTAATTCTTCCGCTTTTTCTGTCATAGTCATAAATTAAAGTAATATAACCACCAAATATAGTCACTGCATGAATATGTGGTTACACAAAAAATCCTCTTTTTTGTCCTGCATTTCTCAATTTTCAGGTACAAATAATTAACTTTTCTGTAGTATATTTTTTGAGCTCCGAGCGAAGCGATCTCCCCCGAAAGCTTTCGGTGTTGGTTAGAAAACCGTTGAAACGGTTTTTATTTTGGTAATGCTATTTCCGTTAACACCGGGATTAATCCCGGTGTTAACGATAAACGGGATAAAGGTAACCGTTTTAACGGTTACCTTATTACCTGAATTCACTTTCAATAACATATGAGCTTTCGGGGAAATGCAGGTTATATCTTACTGCTCATAACCCACCGCGTTCCGATTTCGGGATCGGATTCCAGGCTGATATCCGCTCCTATTTCTGCCGCACGCTTGCGGATATTTTTCAGACCATGACCTGATTTGGATCTTTCTTCATCAATACCGCAACCGTTATCCTGAACTTTAAGAACAAGATTCGGACTGTTCATGCCGAAATAAATTTCCACTTTGCTTGCCCCCGAATGCCGGGCGGCATTCACGACCATCTCTTTGAATATCAACCACAGGTGCTGGCGCAGTTCCAGATCAAGCGGCTGATGGATATCGGTCGCAATATCGAGGTCATACTCTATACCCTTGCTTTCAAACAGGTCGGAAGCAAAGCGATGGCATTTCGACAGCAGGTTCACCCAGTCATCATTCTCGGGATCGATCGACCAGATGATATCGGTGATCTTCTCTTTGGCCTCCGAAGCACTTTCTGATATAAGTTCGACAAAGCGACCTGACTTCTTCCCGTCATGCAGCTGGCGTATCGCCTGGGCAAAATAGGTAATAGAGCTGAGCGTGGCGCTCACCTCGTCGTGCAGATCGCTCGCAATTCGATTGCGGATCCTTTGTTCACGTAATATCCGGTTGAGACGCAGTTTATGAAGACCAAAAAACATCCCGCTGATCAACATTACATACCCGATATAAGCCCAGATTGTTCGATACCAGGGCGGAAGAATACTAAAAGTAAAGGAATCGATAGTACCGGCTTTGTGATATACATTTCTTCCCTGTACCTCGAACGTATAGGCGCCTTCCGGTATAAACGTATAATCTTTTTCCGTTTCGGAAGTCCAGTTGCTCCAGCCTTCATCATACCCGCGAAGGCGCACCCGGTAACTGTTTTCCTCCGGGGCTATATAACTGGCCGCCGCAAAAGTAAAACGAAGTTCGTTATCATCATAACTCAACTGTGGGGGATAGTCGATATTACCGAATCCACCATAAATTAACGAGTCATTTTTGACAAGGAGCCCTGTAATATTCGTCTTGAAATCGTAATCGTAATCCCAGTTCGGGTCCGACAGATGGTATAAACCGGCATTCCCTGCAAACCATGCCGTACCATTATCACAAAATATATCATTAACAGCTTCATCCTCCCCAATTAACCGATAAGGAGACACTGAAATATTCCATTGATCACCTTCAAGAACGGCACGTTTTATACTCCGATTAGCACGAAACCAAATTTCCTCATCAGAACACTGCCTGAAAGTAAATACCTGTTTCGATAAAATATCTTCATCGTCAAAGGTTGAATCTCTCACAAATGAATTTGCAAAGGAGTCAAATCGAAACAGACCGTCTCCCGTCCCGATCATTATTTCTCCGCTGATTATATCAAAAAATTCATTTTTAGCTGATTCATCTAAATCCAAAGTGTACTGATTTAATATTCCACCCTCTTTATCGAGTTGAAGGATTTCATTGGAACGGGTTAACACCCATAAGTTATTATCCTTTTCAAGTATCGAGTGCAACGCATATTCCAATTCTGCAATCCTGCTTACGCTTTCCACACCATCTTCGTGGTATATTTTATAAATAGTATGAGAGCTAATTCCCCAAAATGTATTTTCCTTCGAATGGTCAACAGCCAAATGATTGACTGTCAAATTTAAAACCAATTGTTCGCTGTCTTCCCTGATTTTAAATATACGTTCGTCACCCGCAGCCAATATGTAGTCGCTGCCACGCGAGAGATCGTAAATGCGATTTATTGGCAGCATAATCTTTTGAAAACCACTCCGGTTATCATTCAGTCGGTACAGTCCTTCTGTCGTTGCTATATAGATCTTCCCGCCGGTTTCTTCAACTCCTGTTATCACGCCTTTTAAACCTTTCATTTCATCAAATCTTGTTACGGGATTGTTGATATCTATACGCGCCAGACCGTTATCGAGTGCTGCCCACAGATTCTTTTCTCTATCCGTGTAAAGGCTATAAACGATATTGGTATTCAACCCGAATTCTTCGGTGATTACGTGATCAATATTTCCCTTCATATCAGCTACTATAATTCCACCGGTAAGTGTGGCCAAAGCAAATTGTGCAGGATTAATGACTTCGGCTTTATAGACCTGGTATTTTTTGATGTAATCAGAAGCCGGCGAATCAAACGCCTGAAAAGTATACCCGTCGTAAGTAACCAATCCTGATTCCCGGAAACAGAGCAGGTATCCATTGCCGAAAGGCAGAATAGCGTATAATCGATCAGTCGAATACTCTTCTGATCCATTGACAAATTTAAGACTCTGACCGTTTAGGACTGAAAGACCTTCTCCAAACAGCCAGACAAACAATTTATCACCAACGTGCTCCAGTTTCCCGATTGGAGCATCAGCCTCTATCGTTGTAATTTCCTTATCTGCCCATTTAAAGATGTTTTCCCGGGTCCGAAAATAGATGCTCCCTTCATATTCAGAAATATCCCAGACATCTGTAAAATGTTGTCTGCTGCTATCCAACCTGCTGGAAATACTTTGGTAACTAATCCGACTCAGGCTGTCGGCTGTAAGAAAGCCAAATTCCCCTCTGCCTCCTACATAGATCCTACCGTCAGTTGTAGTATAAGTAGAACGGACGATAAGATTCGGGATGTGAATAGAATACCACCTCTTGCCGTCAAATTGTAATAATCCAGCTGCATTGCCAAAATAAAGATATCCGGAACTGTCTTGTGTTATATCCCAATTCTGTCTACTATTTTGATAATCATTGGGGGTATAACTTTTGATAAACGGTAGTCCCTGGGCATATCCCAATACCGGGATTAAAAAAATAAATAATAAATAGATACTATGTTGCATTCCCCCTTTTAATATTACCAATCTCTACCATTCTCCGGATGACTTACTTCAGGATCTTCATGTGTGAAAATCCTCTCAATTGCCTCATCACTTTTTCCCCTCAGATCATAATGAATGAGAATGACATCTTTGGTTTTTCCTTCATGTTCGGTTTTATAAAATTCAGTATGATGTGCAATTCCCGGCGATTTACCAAAGCTGACTTTGACACCTTCAACACCATCTTTTTTAGGCAAATCATCCAAAATAATAAACAATTTAAAATCATCTTTTGCATTACTCGGCGGTGTAATAATTAATTTACCGCCGTTGGCTTTTACCTTCTTTTTTCTGTCACCGTTGGAATCCGGCGCTCCTGCACCCACAGTATTTCCGTTGTCAACTTGTATATAGGTGTGTATATCCGTTTTAGAAAGATTATTTGTGATTTTCATCCCATTCTCCATGTGTATTTTAAAGAGTAAAACGCGTTGAACTATCTGTTCCGACTACTGTCGAAAAGTTTTCAGACTTTATATGAATTAATCCCTAAACGCGTCAGGTGTAATTGATTGGTAAATCATAGGTATAAACGAAGAAAGATTCACCACCCAATCATGCGGTATTTGCCAGGTGGCTATCCCACCTACCATATTATGATTATATCACATGCCGGCAACTATTGCTAATCTTTTTCAGGTTCCTTTATATTAATCCTTTCATCATTTCCCGCTTACCCGTACTATTACGTCAGCCCAGAATTTAAAATTATTGATTATTCCAATGTCGCACGATGCCGTAATCGTCGGTTCCGGTCCCAACGGACTTGCAGCAGCCATCACACTGGCGGAGCAGGGACTTTCCGTGAATGTAATTGAGGCGGAAGAGACCGTCGGCGGAGGAACGCGAACAAAAGAACTTACACTACCCGGTTTCCGGCACGATATCTGCTCGGCCATCCATCCGATGGCGGCCGCCTCCCCTTTTCTGGCATCCCTTCCCCTGGAAAATTTCGGGCTCGAATGGGTGGAGCCGGAAATAGCACTTGCCCACCCCCTCGACGACCAGCCGGCCGCGGCCATGTATAAATCGATTGAGAAAACAGTTGAAAACCTGGAGGATGACAGCGCCAATTACCGGGATCTCTTTGAACCGTTTATCAAACGCTGGGATGAGCTGGCTCCGCAGATTCTGGCTCCCTTCAAACCCCTGCCTTCCAGTCCTTTGCTTATGGCCCGGTTCGGACTAAAAGCACTCCAGCCTGCCACGCGGCTGGCAACAAACACGTTTGATACGGTGCGTGGAAGAGCTCTTTTCAGCGGACTCGCTGCCCACAGTACCCTCCCGCTTGAAGATCTCACCACATCAGCCATCGGTATGGTATTGGGAATTGCGGGTCACATTGTAAACTGGCCTTTCCCGAAGGGGGGGTCTCACGCCATCACCAAGGCGATGGCGGCTTATTTTGAAACCCTCGGCGGCACGATCACTACCGGACAAAAAATTACCGCTCTTTCTGAACTGCCCCGCGCACATATTGCAATGCTGAATCTGACACCCCGCCAGATTATGGATTTATGCAACACCAACCTGACGCCCGAATACATGCGAAAATTGAACCGGTTCAACTACGGCGTGGGAGTTTTTAAAATGGATATAGCTCTCGATGAGCCGGTACCGTGGTCCGACCCAGCCTGCCGGAAAGCCGGTACCGTACACCTGGGCGGAACGCTGGAGGAAATCGCCGCTTCGGAGAAAGCTGCAAACACAGGCAAACATTCCGAAAAACCGTATGTACTGGTGGGACAACAAAGCCTGGCTGATGATACCCGCGCGCCGGAGGGCAAGCATACACTCTGGGCCTATTGTCACGTACCCAACGGTTCCACCCGTAATATGTCGGAACCGATCCTGAACCAGATCGAACGGTTTGCTCCCGGTTTCCGGGACTGCATTCTGGAAACCCATACGATGAATACACAGGCGATGCATGCCTATAACCCCAACTATGTCGGCGGCGATATCAACGGCGGGCAACAGGATATTACGCAACTTTTTTCACGACCCGCCAATATCTTTGATCCCTACCGCATACCGGAGACCACGATGTATATCTGTTCCTCATCCACCCCGCCCGGCGGCGGCGTTCACGGGATGTGCGGATATCATGCCGCCTGGGCCGCCCTGAAGGATGAATATGTTTGGGTGGGTTGAATCACCACTAAGGTACTAAGATCACTTAGTGCCCTGAGTGGTAAAAATAGTTATTTGCCACAGTATCCCCAAAAAACTAACTTTGTGTTTTCCGTGATTTCGTGGCCTGTTCAACTTTAAAAACTTATCCGATGGATGTAAAAGAATTTCGCAAAGAGGCACACCGCCTGGCCGACTGGATGGCAGACTATTTTGAAGAAGTAGAAAACTATCCCGTAAAGCCTGATACTAAGCCCGGCGACATTCTGTCGCAGCTTCCGGAGTCGGCACCAGCCGAAGGGGAGCCGTTTGAGGATATATTCCGGGATTTTAACGACATCATAATGCCGGGTATGACCCACTGGGAGAGCCCGAAATTCATGGCGTACTTCCCCGCCAATAAGAGTTACCCGTCGGTACTGGCGGAGATGCTGACGGCCACACTGGGTGCTCAATGTATGAGCTGGATTACCTCTCCCGCCGCCACGGAGCTGGAGGAACGGGTTATGGAATGGCTGGGCGATCTCATAGGACTTCCTCAATCTTTCACGGGCGTAATACAGGATACCGCCTCCACCGCCACCCTCTGTGCCCTGCTGATGGCCCGGGAAAAAGTAAGTGATTTCAACATCAACGAATCCGGCTTTCCATCCGGTATCACCTACACTGTTTACTGTTCAACCGAAACCCATTCCTCTATTGAAAAGGATGTGAAAATAGCAGGATTCGGCCGTTCCAATCTACGAAAGATTCCCGTTGATGATGCTTTTGCCATGAACCCGCAACTGCTGGAGCAACAAATCCGGGATGACCTGGAGCAGGGTTTACAACCCGCCTGCGTGATAGCAACAACCGGCACGACCGGCTCCACGGCCATCGACCCGTTAAAAGGGATCGGTGAGATTTGTCAGAGATATAATATTTTCCTCCACGTAGATGCCGCCTATGCGGGAACGGCACTCCTGCTTCCGGAAATGCGATGGATGACAGAAGGAGTGGAAATGGCGGATTCTTTCGTTTTTAATCCCCATAAATGGATGTTCACAAACTTCGATTGTTCGGCTTTTTATGTTCAGGATGAAACACTGCTGATACGTACCTTTGAGATCATGCCCGAATATCTTAAGACACCGGAAGACCAGCGGGTTAAAAACTACCGTGACTGGGGGGTTCAGCTCGGACGCCGTTTTCGGGCACTGAAACTGTGGTTTGTTATCAGGCATTTTGGTATTGAGGGACTTCGCAAAAAAGTTGCCGGACATATTGAACTGGCGCAAAAACTGAAATCAGCAATTAGCACATCTGATAATTTTGAACTTCTGGCACCGGTACCGCTGAATACGCTGTGTTTCAGGTATCATCCCCCGCATATCGACGACGAAGAAAAACTGGACGAACTGAATGAGCGCCTGCTGGATGCTATCCGGGACAGCGGTGAATTATTCCTGACCCACACCCGACTGGATGGCAAGTATACCATTCGTATAGTCATCGGGAATACAAATGTCGAGCAGCGTCATATTGATGAGGCGTGGGCGTTGATCCAGGACAAGGCAAAGCGTTTGGTGTAGAAGACTGTTACACAGAGGTGCGCAGAGGATACACAGAGTTTCACGAAGGTTTTTCTCTGCGGTCCTTTGTGCTTCTTCGTGCAACTTTGTGTAATAGCCCCGGTAGCACTAACCCGAATTTCTCACAAATTTATATTTACGGTTAAGTTATTAATAAAAAAAGGTTTAAGTCTGATTATAGATTGATCGTCATATCAACACCCTGTAGATTCCTGCGAAATTTATCCGTCAGCTGCGTTGAAGCTAAAATAGCTTGCTCAACATACTCAGGTATGTTTCCGCCGCTATTTTACCTTCGCCTTGCTGACAAAAAAATTTCTAGGTGAGAAATCCGGGCTAAACCACGAAGAAATAAGTATATCTGCTAAATTTGCATCAGTACAAAAGGAACTTCTTCTACGCATTTGTTCTTTAGTTTTGTAAATACATTCACAAAACAAACTATCCCATTATGGATCTAAAAGAGGCAAAAGTACTGGTAACAGGGGGAAGCTCCGGCATCGGAAAAGCGACGGCAGAACAATTGTCAGATGCCGGGGCCCAGGTCGTTATAGCAGCACGTACCCAAAGCAAGCTCGAAAAAATCGCACGTGAAATTGGTGCAGTTCCCATTGTCTGCGACGTAAGAGAAGAGGATCAGGTGATCAACCTGGTCGAAAAAACGATCAAAGAACTGAACGGATATAACGTCTTGATCAACAATGCCGGCTATGGACAATTTTCCAGGCTGGTTAATTTATCACAGTCGGAGTTGAAAAGTCAGCTGCAGGTCAATACTATCGGTGCCATGATGGTAGCCCGTGAATCGGCCAAACATTTTATCAGGAATAATTATGGCAATATTATAAATGTCTCCTCTTCGGCCGGCAAAAAAGGGTTTGATGGTGGTACCGCTTATTGCGCGAGCAAGTTTGCTCTTGGTGCCATGACCGAATGCTGGAGATCAGAACTTCGTCCCCATAACATACGGGTGATGCAGATCAACCCCAGCGAGGTACAAACCCGTTTTTACCAGAATGCGGGCATGGCTATCCGCCCTTACGATAATACGAAACTGATCGCGGAAGATATAGCACAAACAATTTGTGATATGCTGAGTCTCCCCGATCGTGGCTTTATTACGGAGGCCAGCGTCTGGGCCACAAATCCAAGTGATTGAAGAGTAGAGGAAGGAATACCAGAAATAGCTTTTAAAAATTTATCATATGACAAACCAACCATATGCTGCTCAAAGAGTCGCAATAGTAATATTGACCCTCCTTTCAATCTGGTATGGTTTTTATCTCCTACAGCCGCCCGAACCAAAACCTGAAACTGCCACACCTGTAGAATTTTCTGCCGGACGTGCTTTTGATCATGTTCAGGAAATAGCTGATACCGACCGTCCGCTCGGCTCGGAAGGGAATGAGAGAGCCCGACAATACCTTTTTCGACAACTGCAGGAGCTGGGCCTGAAACCGGCTTACCAGGAAGGAATAGGCGTGCGCCAATCCAGCGGTGTGGCCGGTAACACAACTAACATTATTGCCAAAATGGACGGAGCCGACCCTGACCATACCATTATGCTGCTGGCTCATTATGACTCGGTTCCCAACTCCCCCGGCGCTGCTGACGATGCATCGGGCGTCGCTGCTGTACTCGAGGTGTTGCGTGCTGTTCAATCGCTCGAAAATCCGCTTAAAAACAATGTATGGGTTTTATTTACTGACGGAGAAGAACGTGGTCTACTCGGAGCCGAACTTTTTATTGACGAATACCCCGGATGGGAAGAAATCGACCTGGTTATTAACCTGGAGGCGCGCGGAAGCAGTGGTACCTCTGTGATGTTTGAAACAAGCAGTCCAAACGGAGCACTCATTCCTCACTTTGCCCGTGCTACACGCAATCCGGTTGCAAATTCACTCTCATATTCAGTTTATAAGATACTGCCCAACGATACCGATCTGTCGGTGATTAAACGGGCAGGACTTCACGGACTAAATTTTGCTTTTGTCGAGGACTATCTGAATTACCATACTCAGCAGGATAATCCGGAAAATCTCACCCTCGCTTCGCTCCAGCATCATGGTTCAAATATGCTGGACAATGTTCTCTATTTCGGCAGTTATAATTTCGATCTGAATAGTGACTCTGACTATGTATATTTTAATAATCCTACCGGCGGACTCAGCTATTATCCCTCAAGCTGGTCATTGCCGCTGGCGATAATCACTGCTCTTCTTTTTCTGGCTTACCTTATATTTCTGTTTCGGACACAGCAGATAACCATAGGCGGTTATTTTGTGGCTATCCTGCTTTTTGCAGGCATTATTGTTACCGGTGCACTTATAACCTATTTCGGATGGCAATCGATTAAAGCATTACACCCCCAATATCAATGGCTTATACACGGAGAAACCTACAACCACCGGTGGTACCTGTTTGGATTCTCCCTGCTGAACATAGGGTTACTTTCTGTCATCTATTCACTGCTGCAAAACCGGATTACAACGCATCAAATCCTTTCCGGCGTTTATACCCTCTGGATTGTAACAGCCTGTATTGTTGCCTGGTATCTGCCTGCCGCCGCCTACCTCGCCACCTGGCCTGCACTATTCGGTCTTTTGGGCTGGATGGTATTGGGAGCCGATATCCTACAACCGGTTTGGAAAAATACAGCGATCTTAATCATCGGACTTTTTCCAGCCTTATTTATAATTCCCCCGTATGTCCATTTCATTCAGATACTGTTGACCACTGAAATGCTGGCGGTGAGTATGTTATTGCTTTTGCTGGTGTCCGGCCTCTGCTGGCCCCTGCTGAACAGGATAATCAGAACCAGACCTTATCTTTATAGCTTTACAATAATAGTAGTGGGAATTTTATGTTTTATTGGGGCTTCGCTTTCGGACGGTTTCGACTCAGAACATAAGAAGCAAAACAGTATTAACTACATTTATGATTCCGACACCGGCAGCGCCTACTGGATAAGCAGTGATGATACTACCGACAGCTGGACGAAACAGTTTTTAGGTGAAAATCCCCGAGAGGGCTTACCTGGCGGTTTTGATATATTTAATGGCTCCGAATATTTATATAGTCCAGCATCCGCCTCCGGAGTTGATCCCCCCGCTTTTGAAGTTTTAACAGACAGCACCGTAAGTGATTCACTTCGCCATATCTCTCTTAGCCTGCAGGCATATGAAGGAATCGGAATGCGTATCGACTGGTCTAACAGCACCGGGCTAACCAGGTTATCTATAATGGGAAAGCAGGTTTTTAACAGCGCTCTTCCCGTAGCTCATGCAGCTTTGAACCGGATATACTATTCACAGGATCTGGCGGATTCAGTAAAACTGGACATCGTTTACGATCCCAAATCTGAAGATCAGACGCTGAATTTTACATTTATCAGGCAATCCCTGCCCGTGGAAATAGTAGCTGATTTTCGTGAAAGGGCTGATCATATGATGCCGAAACCCCTGTCAATATCTGATGCTACTTTGTGGAAGATGGTATTGAATTTATGACAGATTACTGGTAATCAATATCACCCTTGTCAAGAATGGAAGAATTTTAAATAAAGCCCTATTCACTTATTCCACGACGTTTATCACACGGGCACCTGCCCCCACCTGTCATCCTGAGACACCGAAGCGTAAACCAGGGCAATAAATCAATCAGTCGAAGGATCTCGCTTGCAGGGCACCTGCCCAAGCAAGGCCCCCTGCCCAACCGATGAGATTCTTCGGCTGCGGGCCAGATAGAACACCGGCCCTTGCTCAGAATGACAAAGGAAAAAAATTTACAAAAAGAGTAGAATTAGCTAAAGACGGCAAACAAGTCATTCCTGTTTCGGATAGCAATCCGGACATGGACACATATCGCGCAGGGTCTCCCACTGGTACATCCCGCTGCTGTGCCCGTCGTTCCAGTAAATTTTAATAGCGTGATTACCTATCTGCCTGATATCCTCGACCTCAACATGCCGGGGGGGATCGACAAAAAAGAGAGACCGGTTAAAAGTATTCATCTGTCCGTGTCCGCCACGGCACGATACACAGGGACAGTTTTTACGTAGCCCGAAAAGTGAATAAACAGACTTATGATTATCATTCCATTCAATCACCAGTTTTTGATCGCTGTTTCTTACTTCAATGCTTGTCGGCTTCAGATCAGTTGTCATTAGTATTAAGGTATTTAACAGGTAACCTAATTTAAATTTATTTCGGGATGGGGCGCCAGAATATTGCCGGTTGTTTATTGGCCGGTTGAATACAACATATTTAGCATCTAAATTTCAGTGATAAAATAAAGGTTTTTGTCACCTTTTTAATAAATTACATTTTATTTTTAAGAGAGAGAATTTTATTAACGCTGAGTATTCTTTAAAAAAACCGCCACCACAGAATATGAAAAGTCAGTAATGGAATATTCCTTTTTGAAGTTTATAATCATTTAATCACTTTAAAAGTATGTATTTACTTTCATTCATTCTCAGTGTTGTGTTCTTACTGGCCTGTTGGCTGGGCTTCAGAAGGGTTATACGCTTTGAGCATCTAAACGAGCGCCGGGTTCTCAATACTCTGATTGCAGGTGTAGTGTTACTAACAGTACTCAATGTCGCGCACTGGATGGGTTACTTTACCCAGGAAACAGCAGCCAAAACCACAATGGGATTGTACATATTTGCTGCGGGATTTCTTGCCGGGTTCGGCACTAAGCTCATCTCTCTTCGCGGCGAAGCCGGTCCTGTTGAATACCTGCACCGTTCGTTTTGGACCGATGCCGCACCCAATATTATCGCCATAATGATTGTCGCATTCGGTATTTACCGGACCGGCATACTTACACTCGGTCCTTTTACGGGAATTGGTATTACCTCCGGGCTCTCGCTCATCTTTTTTGGCTACTGGGGCTGGACGATAAATATAGTTCCCGAATTCCGCAGTAACGGTATACTGCTTCTGGATCAGTTTGCAGAATGGGAACAGGTAACCTCCTACCGGTGGGAGTCGGAAGAAGTACTTCAGATCGACTATTACACGTCCGACTCCAAACTGACTGATTTTAAAACCTATATTCCTGCTGAAGACCGATTACTGGTCGAACGCCTTCTCGTTAAAAAACTGAAAGAATTTGAAGAACAACGAAAAGAAAGAATACACCAGGAGGATAAAGTCTGAATATAATTCCATACCTTCTTTCAACTTTTATAAAAAATACCTGTAATGCCTTCATTTGATATCGTAAATAAACTGGATCCACAGGAAGTGGATAATGCGGTAAACAACACCCGGAAAGAGGTAGAAAATCGTTACGACTTTCGCGGACTTAACACAGAGATCACCTATAATCGTAAAGACGATACAATTCAGTTGATTGTAGCTGATGAAATGAAATTACAGGCGGTAAAAGAAATGCTGACCCGTAATTTTACCAAACGTAAGATCAGCCCGAAAGTACTCGACTTTCAGCAAACGGAGGGGACTTCGCACGGGCATCTCAAGATGCAGGTTAATCTGAAATCAGGTATCGACAGAGAAACAGCCAAACAGATTACCAAGACAGTAAAAAACCTGAAATTGAAAGTTCAACCTGCCATACAGGAAGATCAGGTGCGTGTAACAGGAAAGAAAATTGATGACCTTCAGGCAGTTATCCAACAACTCAAAAACAAAAATTTCGGCATCCCGCTCCAGTTCGTCAACATGAAAAACTGAAAGATTAAGCAACGCATTACGCATCACGCATCACGCATCACGGGTTACGGGTTACGGGTTACGCAATATTTTTACTATGCTCCACCATCAAACACCTCTCCTCGATATAAGTGAGCCCCTCATCCCCTGCCAGTTTTTTAGCTTCCTCCGATGATACCCCAAGTTGGGTCCATACGATAGGCTTTCTGCCTGTATTTGCTACCCGCCGGATTACATCCTGAACCATCTCTTCTGTGTGAGCCGGATTACGAAAAATATCTACAATATCCAGAGTTATATCTTCAGGGATCTTATCAACACTGGAATATACTTTTTCGCCGAGAATCTGATCATAGTTCGGATTAACAGGGATAATACGATAACCGTTTTCCTGCATATATTCTGCAATATGATAACTGGTTCGATATTTTTTATCTGAGCAGCCGACTATAGCAATGGTTTTAGCTTTTTTCAGGATATCTACAATATTTTCAGGCATGATTTGTTTTCAATATCTGTTAATTGATTAGAAGCAGCATGAATAACTATGTTCAGTTTCATATTCATATGCGGTTGACATAGTAAGTAATGGTTTAACAATAAGTTAAATTCCGGTTTAATCAATGGAGTAATGAGTATTAAAACTCTTAATTCTCATTGAAAACCTTTATATTAATGCACATTCATAGAAATAAATTAAATAAGAAAGATATGTCTAAAGTAAAAGAAGGTGACACTGTTAAGGTTCACTATACTGGAAAATTAAAAGACGGATCTATATTTGACAGTTCTGAAGAACGTGAACCGCTGGAGTTCACTCTCGGCCAGGGACAATTGATTCCCGGCTTTGAAAAAGCGGTTGAGGGTATGGAAGTCGGCGACAGCACTACCGTTGATATTCCGTCTGACGATGCCTATGGTGAACGACGCGAAGATCTTGAGCTTGAAGTTTCTAAATCAGACCTGCCCGATAACATCGAACCCGAGGTAGGTATGCAACTGCAGATGCAACAACAGGAAGACGGACGTGCTATTCCAGTCCAAATTACTGCTGTTGAAGATGATTTTGTTAAATTGGATGCCAATCATCCGCTAGCAGGCAAGGATTTAACGTTCGACATTGAACTGGTTGAACGGGAAGGTTAATCGCTATAAATTTTTAATAAAATGCCCGGGTCTGATTTTCAGATTCGGGCTTTATTTTTTGCGAACGATCGTAACACCGTCGCGGACCGTAAGCATCACCTGCTCCACCCTCTCGTCAGCACTTATCTGTTGGTTAAGCCGGTTTATCGCTTCCGCTTTTTCAGTCGCGGCATCCATAACCTCGCCACCCCATAAAACATTATCGATAACCATCAGTCCGCCGGATTTCAACCTGGGCAGAAGCATCTTATAATATGCCGGGTAGTTGATTTTATCGGCATCAAGAAAAATAAAATCAACTACCCCTTTAATATCGGGAATAGTTTCCGTGGCATCTCCCATCATCAGCGTAATTTTAGAACTATATTCACTTCTGTCGAAAAAGGAAACAGCGATCTCACCATAGCGCTCGTTATATTCACAGGTATATAGCTCTCCATCTTCCGGTAAGGCCTCAGCCATAGTCATGGCCGAATAACCGGTAAATGTCCCCACCTCAAGCACTCTTTTTGTACCGGATATTTTGATCAGGATACTCAAAAGGCGTCCGACAAGCCGCCTGCTCATCATATCCGAATATTCCAGCTCATCTTCTGATGTCCTTATCAGCTCTTTGATAAGATCCGAATCATCCGTAGTGTGGGTGTAAACATAGCTTTCAACTTCATTCAGATTCATATTCAATTTTTAAATAAGTAACTATAGTTTATCACCAGATCCACCGGTACAGTTTTTTTGAATATTGGATCCAGTGTGGCGGCCGGCTGCGATATCGAATCCGCATATTGATCAGCGGCCGGAACATAGGCCAGTGAATACGATCCGTGCAAACATATTCGCTGAATCCATTGCTTACCTCTACAGCATCGTTTTCAGGTACGTGCAGGAATGCATCACTGCTGAATCGCTGGTAGAAAGGCCCGTTATCCAGAACTTTTGACTGCTGAATATTTACATGCGCATTACCACTGTGTAACAAAAACTTACGCGCACTGACCAGCCCGAACAGTGATAAGCTTTTATCCATCAGAGAAATGTCTTCAAAGGAGTTTAACAGGCGGTCTCCGCTATTGCTGATAATCCAGGCCCGGTGATGCAACCCCTCTTTTCTTTTGATGATATAGTATATGAGAGTACCGTATTCAAAATGATAACGTCCGCGGTACAATTCAGAGAAATCATTCTTCATGGGCTCAAATCCCAAATTGTGATCATGGTAACCGATTCCGGCAAAAGTTATAATCTTCGGCTTTTCATTTCTTGAATATATGCGAATCTTACCACTGACTTCAGCCTTTGGTTGTATTAAACTCCAGCTGTGTTTCGCTGTACCATCCGGATCCTCATCAAGAAGATCTTTCACGCATAATTTACTGCTGAATTCAAGATTGCCTACTATCGCATCTCCATTCGGTAACTTATCCTTGAGGTTGAGAATGTAAGTCGCTTCCGAATCATCAATATCTGTACTCATTTTATTGGAACCGATTGTCAGATCAGGACGATTATCGGAAAATATGGCTTTTTCGGGCTCATATTCGGTAAAATTGTAAAAGACAGGTTCATTGTTTTCATAAAAAGAGATATTCACAGCCGGAAAATTTTCCGGCAGAGACTCTTTTTTTGTCCCTTTGTTTAGCCTCTTGATGTACCTTGTCGAAAATGGATTCCCCTCATAAAAAGTAACTACAAAACGATACTCCCCGTCATCGGAAATAGCATTAAAATGCCACCATTCATAACCACCCGGCTCGGTTTTTAACGTTCGTATATCTCTATTGATATCTAAAGTAACTTTCATTTTTTAAGTTAATTATTAAAACAGAAAAAATTCAACTTACTCTTTCGGAAACAAAGGCAGTACTAATGCATGAAATATTAAAAGCTGCCGGAAATATGAATTATGATCATTAAATAGTAACCAATTCATCCAAATGCCAGACGTTCAGCTTTTGTTGAAATTAATGAAGCCTGTGAAACAAAATCTGATTGAATAATTTAAACATACTGTCAGTTAGATTAATTCTGCATTTTTCCTGTTTATTTTTATTACTAAAGTAGTCATATTAAAACATGAAGAAAGCTATAGCCAAATATCTTCGGTATCTAAAGATCGAGAGAAATGCTTCACCCCATACCATCCGCTCGTATCAAAACGACCTGAACCAATTCTATGATTTCTGTCTTGCACATTTTGAAGCTGAAGAAAGTGAGGTTTTACCCGGCATGGTTGAACGCATTACCATTCGTCTCTGGCTGGGTGAATTATCAAGTAAAGGTTTGGCCAAAAGCTCAATTGCACGTAAAGTAGCTGCAGTCCGGTCGTTCTTCAAGTACGCTTTTAAGCGAGGAATGGTGGAACAGAATCCTGCCCATCTCCTGATCGTCCCCAAAAAAGACCGGCCTCTTCCGAAGACAGCTAATATTGAAGACTTAAACCGGATGATGGAGCTGGCCCCCACAGATACGCCGGAAAGTACACAGGATCGCGCTATTCTTGAGCTGTTTTACAGTACCGGTATGCGCCTGACGGAACTGGTTAATTTGAATGAAGATGATATCAACTTCAAGATGAACCAGATAAAAGTATTGGGGAAAGGGGCTAAACAGCGTATTGTGCCGCTGGGTATACGAACTGCCAAAGTTCTGAGGCAACATTTACAAAGCAAAACCGATTTATATGGTGAAAGGACAGACAGCGACGCCCGAAAAGCGCTTTTTCTGGCTGCAGGCGGACAGCGAATTTATCAGCGGGCGGTTCAGCGGCTTGTGCAAGACTATCTGAAACGTGCCAGTGAAGTTACTCAAAAAAGTCCCCATGTATTGCGACACAGTTTTGCGACACATCTGTTGGATAAGGGTGCAGATATCAGGATTATAAAAGAATTGTTGGGACATTCGAGTCTGGCCTCTACACAGGTATATACCCATACCTCGGTAGAACGGCTAAAAAATGTATATGAACTGGCTCATCCCAGAGCCAAAAACTAACTTTAATTAGGAGGAATATTATGAAAACCACATTTACAGCACGACATTTTGATGCCAGCACTGAACTGCATACCTACGCCGTAGACACTGTCCAAAAACTTGACCAGTTCTATGATCGAATTATTACCTGTGATATTATTTTACAACCGAATCCTGACGATGAAGAACCGCACCAGGCTGAATTAAATGTTAAAGTCCCTCAGAAACTCATTAATACAAAAGAAACAGCTTCTTCTTACGAACAGGCTGTAAATATGGCTGTTGATACAGTAGTACGACAGTTAAAGAAATACAAAGAAACAACGCTCCACCAAAACCACTAAACCACTTCTATGCCTTTTGGTGACCTTGAATCAATACCCAGAAAAGACAAAATAAGCGTCAAATATCTAATAGATAAGCTGGAAAAACGGGTTCAGATTAATTTGATGCGTTATTCAGCCACTGATAAAAGCGATCAGCGCTACGTTACCGAGGCGGATCTTCACCGTCCCGGTCTGGCGCTGGCCGGCTATATTAAGTTGTTTACCTATCAGCGTATCCAGATTATGGGTAATACGGAATCGCAATATCTGGAGTATCTCCCAAAAGAGAAACAGATTAAAGCATTTAAAAGCCTGATCCAGTTTGAGATTCCGATACTTATTTTAACCGACAGCAACCGGCTGCCGGACTATCTGCTGGAATTGACTGAAAAAGCGGGTATTCCTGTTTACGGTACTACTTATGAAACCACACGGTTCATGCATCTAATCCGGGACTTTCTGGAAGATCAATTTGCTCTGCAGTCTATGGTGCATGGTTCGATGGTCGATGTGTATGGGATCGGAATTTTAATTGCCGGAAAGTCCGGCATAGGTAAAAGTGAAGTCGCTCTTGACCTTGTTGAACGGGGTCACCGGCTGGTGTCAGACGATGTTGTCATACTTACCAAGAAAAATAATGTTCTGATGACATCACCAACCGAAATGAACAAACACTTCATGGAAATCCGGGGCCTTGGCATTATTGATATCATGTCGATGTTCGGCGTACGGGCAATACGTTATCAAAAACGGCTGGAAGTAGTCCTTGAGTTATCACTGTGGGATGAGTCACAGGATATCGAAAGAACCGGCCTGAACCGGGATACGATATCTATTATGGATGTAAACATACCCCTTATTAACCTTCCGATAACACCCGGTAAAAACATTACAGTTATTGCTGAAGTCATTGCTATGAATTATTTACTCCGGCACTACGGGTATGATGCCGCACAGGCATTTCAGGAAAAAGTGAAAAATCGAATGGCTGAAAAAAAAGATCGCAACTACGTTCCCAAGAGAGCTATTGAATATTTTGAAGGTGACATTGAATGATTAAGGTAAAAGTTGCATTTTATTAAAAATTTTTAATAATTACTGCTGAACCTTATTATTAGAATTAAAATCATTAGAATTGTGTTTTTTTTGTAACAAGCGGCTGTATCAACTCTCTTGTATATAGGACAGAAATCACATAACAGACGGTTTTCTGACAATGGCTATTAATAATTATTATTTTTACGACGATGAGAAATGCGCATTCGTTCCTATACGGTACGATTCTCTGGAGCGAATTGTATACACCGCATGCGTCTGGATTCTCTGCGGAGTGGTATTATCCGGTGTCGGAATCTCTTTCCTCTCTTTTTCTGTCGGCACCCCCTCTGAAATAGCCCTTAAAGCCGAAAACCAGGAACTCATCCAACAGCTTACCAATACTCAGAATAGTATTGCGCAGCTTGATGCAGAAGTTAATCAGTTGGCACAGGCCGATAATGAAATGTATCGCTCTGTATTAGGTATGGATCCCATCCCCTATGATGAACGAAAAGCCGGTTCCGGTGGTGCCGATGTTTATTCTGATTTTGACATTTATACCGAAGAAACTGCAGATATTCTGAAAAAAACTGCTGAAGACCTGGAATCTATCGAACGCAGTATTAATATTCAGAAGCTGAGTTTTGAGGAAATTAAAGGCTATTACAATAACAACCAGGTAAAGCTGAAGCATATTCCCGCTATTAAACCTGTTAAAGGGGTTATTTTAAGCGGATACGGTATCCGTTACCATCCGATCCTGCGCTACCGGAGAATGCATGAAGGACTCGATTTCCGGGCCAATGTGGGCGATGACGTTTTTGCAACGGGCGATGGAGTCGTTAAACATGCCGGATTAAAGGGCACTTACGGACGACTACTGATTATTGATCATGATTACGGCTATGAAACCTACTATGGCCACCTCTCTTCCTTTGCAAAAGGCATTAAACCGGGAGTTAAGGTTAAGCGCGGCGACCGTATCGCCTTTTCGGGTGAGTCAGGTAGAGTTGAAGGTCCGCACCTCCATTATGAGGTCCACCAAAATGAAAAACCTATTGATCCTATCAATTATCTGTTTGCAGATACAACGCCCGAAGAATATATGATGTACAAAGAGATTGCCGAGACCAATTATAAATCGATGGATTAGGTATCCCCGCAAATTCTTTTTAAAAGCTGCCTTTTTATGAGGCAGCTTTTTTTATTTAATTGTATCCATGCCATTATACAAATTCGATTCCCAAGTCAGTTTAGTATGCGTTATTTATTAGGTAAAGTACTTACGTCTTTTTTTACGGTTATATTATTATACCTCTCATTTTCTGAAAATATACAGGCCCAAAATGATGAGATAGCTTCCTACCAGAAAGAAGCTCAGAAAATTATAAATGCTGCAATTGACAATGATGAAGCTTTTGAAAAATTAACCTATTTCGCAGATAAATTCGGTCACCGTTTCAGTGGAAGTGAAGATCTTGAGAATTCTATCGACTGGATTGTTTCGGAAATGAAGAAGGATTCCTTTGACGAAGTATATACCCAGGATGTAATGGTGCCGCATTGGGTTCGGAATGAAGAATCTGCCACTTTGATCTCACCACGTAAAAAAAACCTGCCGATGCTCGGACTTGGCGGGAGCATCAGCACCCCCGAAGAGGGTATCGAAGCCGAAGTAATAGTTGTCAGCAGTTTTGCAGATCTGAGAAATCAATCCCGCCGGGCGGAAGGTAAAATTGTATTGTACAACGTTCCCTTCACCTCCTATGGTGAAACTGTTCAATACAGAACCCGCGGAGCTATAGAAGCTGCAAGAGCCGGTGCTGTTGCAAGTCTCGTACGTTCGGTCACCCCCTATTCCATGCAAACTCCTCATACCGGTAATTCAGGCTATGAAGAAGGGGTTAAAAAAATACCCCATGCCGCAATTACCGTCGAGGATACAGAATTGCTGAGCCGCATGCAGAACCGGGGCGAAAAGATTGTCATTAATTTAAATATGAATGCTGAGACTTTACCCGATGCGCTTTCCCGGAATATAGTTGCCGAATTTAAAGGCTCTGAAAAACCGGAAGAAATAGTTGTTATGGGCGGACATATTGATTCCTGGGATGTGGGTCAGGGTGCAATGGACGACGCCGGAGGTTGTTTTGCAGCCTGGGAAGCAGTTAGGATCATGGATAAACTGGGGCTGCGACCAAAACGGACAATCCGTGTGGTCATGTGGACCAACGAAGAAAACGGGCTGAGGGGAGCATTGAAGTATCGTGACATCGTTAAAGAAAACGGCACGCTTGACAATCATATACTTGCCATTGAATCGGACGCGGGCGTTTTTGAACCGAAAGGATTCGGATTCAGTGGATCAGAGAAATCATATCAGGTTATTTCCCGGATTGGTAAACTATTAAATCCAATTGGATCAGATGTCATTTTTCGAGGGGGCGGTGGTGCCGACATCGGTCCTATTATGCGGGAAGGCGTTCCCGGAATGGGACTCATCGTCGATAGCTCACGTTATTTCTGGTATCATCACACGGCGGCCGATACAATTGATAAACTGAATGCTGAAGACTATAACAGGTGTATCGCTGCAATGGCTGTTATGGCTTATGTTGCAGCTGATATGGAGCAAACTTTGCCACGATAATATAATTTAGCCCGCATTTCTCACCAAGAAATTCAATAACATATTTGTGAGAAATGCGGGTTAGCCGCGGATCTGCATGGATTATAAACGGATTCCCCTGGTCATTTCTCCTGAAATCTTTCTTTTACCTTGTCACTTTCTCTTATCGACTGTTCCAGCCAGTCCTGCTTCAGGCTTATTCTCTCCTCTTTGCTCAGCTTCCAGTCTGCCTGACTGTCTCTCATCCGTTTTGAGGCTTCATATAAACAAATTGCGGCAGATACGGAGATATTAAAACTTTCACTGAAGCCGGCCATCATTATTTTTGCATATCCGTCGGAATGTTCCAGTGCAAATTTAGAAAGACCGGTGTATTCCGCTCCAAATACAAGCGCTGTCTTTTGATCCAATTCAATATCATCAATGGGAATTTCCCTGGCGTGTGGCGAAGTAGCGATAATTCTGTATCCCATTTTGCGCAGCCGATTATAACATCTTTTGGTATTATTTACTCCGGTTTTATTATACTTATACAGTGTCAGCCACTGATCAGCCCCGATTGTCACACTGCTACTCGGATCAAATTCATTTTTATTTTCGATTATATGAACATCCTGTATGCCAAAGCCCTCACAGCTTCGTAAGACAGCGCTGGCATTGTGTGGCTGATAAATATCCTCCAAAACAACAGTCAAATGGCGGGTACGATTATCCAGAACATCGCAGATTGCCTTCCATCTGTTAGCGGTGACAAAATCACGCAGGTAATTTATCATCCTGTTTTTTTGGTGCTTACCCATATTTGATTTTTTATTACTGAATTATCGTAGTAAAAATATTATAATACTTATTCTTTCTTTTTTCTTCCAACAAAATCCAGGAGGTGCTTATGCTCGTTAAAGATGTTTTAAAAGATAAAGGAACTGAAATTTATTCCATATTACCCGATGAAACAGTATATGAAGCTATAGCAAAGATGGCTGATCTGAACATCGGAGCCCTGCTTGTCATGGAAGATGACCTTGAGGGTATTCTCAGTGAAAGAGATTATCGTAACAAGGTTATATTAAAAGGACGTACTTCCAAAAGGACACCTGTCAGGGATATTATGACCAGGAATGTCTATTGTGTGGAACCCGGAGATTCTGTTGAACGATGCCTGGCAATTATGACAGAAAAGAAGTTTCGTCATTTACCGGTTCTTGAAAATAATAAAGTAGTCGGTGTGGTATCTATCGGAGATCTGGTAAAGGCGGTAATATCCAAGCAAGAAATTGAAATAAAGAATTTACGGCACTACATCGCCGGAAGTTATCCCGGTTAGTTTTCCTCGGGGTTACAGCGAATAATAAATCCTTTTTTGCGCACGGTATCTATATATTCCAATTCGGAATAGTTGCGAATTTTCTTTCGTAAATAGCTGATATATACATTAATGTAATTGGTCTGTGTATCAAAATGTATATCCCATACATTTTCTGCTATCTCTTCTTGCGTAACAATCTGATTCTTCTTTTTTAGCAAATAAACCAGCAGGTTAAACTCATTATTGGTTAAATCCACTTTATTCCCATTTACCCGAAACTCACGTTCAAGCATTTGTACTTCGAGCTCTCCACAGGAAATCTTACGATCACCATTAGTATCTACACTACGCCTGCTGATAGCTTCAATACGGGCTATTAATTCTTCGGTATCAAACGGCTTTGTCAAATAATCATCGGCTCCTACCCGCAGACACTTTATTTTTACATCAGTTTCCTGTTCGGCAGAAAGAATTAAAACGGGAGTTGTAATTTCCTGATCCCGAATATTTTTACAAATTTCATAGCCATCACCATCGGGTAACCCCAGGTCAAGAATGATAATATCAAACGGTTCATTAACTGCCAGCTCTTCCCCTTTTTTAGCCGTTTCTGCAATATCAACCCCATATTTTTTTTTCTCTAATGCTGCTTTTACCAATGTGCGAACAGAAGGATCGTCTTCTATAACTAGTACATTCATAGTTTTTATTTAATGGCTTTCCCTAATGTCATGAATTATAATCACTCCTATGATTATAAACATCTAGTTAATAACATGCTAAATTCAAATTAAAGGATATTTACGAAATTTAAATCGATTTTAAAAAATCACGTCGTTCTGTACCCGACAGATCTCAGCCAGTTAAGAACCTCCGTAATATATTTTCCCGAAAATTGATGAGTCGCATTTACTTCTTTATAAGTGACTTTTGCTCCCCAATCTGCCAATTCTCCGCACGATTTTTCCTGGCTCTCTTTTGCAACACTTTTATCTTTACTGCCATGCAACGCCAGAACATTCATATGCTCATAACCAATGTTTCTATCCTCGAAAACCTCAGTTTTAATCCTTCCGCCGATAACTATCAAATCGTTGACATGTTTCCAGCGTGATAAAGCGAAATAACCTGCAAGATAACCACCCATTGAGTATCCCAAAACTGCCAGCCTACTTACATCAATATGATCTATAACTTTATCCGCTATTTCCTGAATAAATTCTGAACTGAGTTCCAGAGATTTTATAAACTGATCCTGCTCTCCATCATATAGATACCACGCACGCCCCCAGTTTTCAACTTTTGTTTTCTGCTCCCGTTCGTACAACGGGTATGGTCCCTGAATAAATAAATGGTAGGCAGGTACTTCCAGCAAATCAGCTACTTTACTATAGAAAGAATCCATATTCTGATTAAAACCGTGCAAATATATTATAAGCGGCTTTTTCCCTTTATCGCCTGTTTCTATCAATTTATAAGGTACTTCTATTTTAAATGAGGCTTTACCGGAAATCAATACATCTTGCATAACTTCTGAATATCTGTACAATAAATTTATATATTAACCTTCGATTGCTGATAGAGGTTCAGCGATCCCGCTCAAAAAGATACAAGGAAAAGAACTGTTTTCCATTATTCAAATTCACTATTTCCTAAAGACAATCTCTTATTACCAAAAAAACCTGAACCCATACCCATATTCCCTTATACCCCAATTCCCAGAAAACCTTCCGTTTCCAGTTCTTTTTTCATTGGGATTTACACTTCTTCCTATTAGTTTCCTACAAATAAAAAAGAATATTAGAAACAACTATGACAGACATACGAACCGACTGGACTAAAGAAGAAATAGCTGATATTTATCATACTCCATTGATGGAACTCATTTATCGTGCAGCAAGTGTTCATCGTGAACACCAGAAAACAGGAGAAGTACAGGTTTGCACTTTGCTCTCCATCAAAACCGGGGGATGTCCTGAAGATTGTGCTTATTGTCCGCAATCGGCTCATAATAACACGGAAGTCGAGCCGGGAAAAATGCTTGAGCCGGATGAAATTTTATCAGCGGCATGCAAGGCAAGGGAGGCCGGCAGCACCCGTTTTTGTATGGGAGCTGCCTGGCGCTGTGCACGCAACAGCAAAGATTTTGATCGTGTACTCGAAATGGTTCGGGAGATCACAGATATGAACATGGAGGTTTGCTGTACACTTGGAATGCTCACTGACGAACAGGCAAAAAAACTGAAGGAAGCAGGACTCTACGCCTATAATCATAATCTTGACAGCAGTGAAGATTTTTATAACCGGATTATTTCAACCCGTACCTATCAGGACCGGCTTGAAACACTTGGGCGTGTTCGTGATAATAATATCTCTGTCTGCTGCGGTGGAATTATTGGGATGGGCGAAACAGACGAAGACCGGCTGGAACTTATACACAATCTTGCCACCATGCCTCAACATCCGGAATCGGTGCCTATAAATGCCCTGATCGCTGTGGAGGGAACACCCATGGAAAACCAGCCGAAAGTGCCCTGGTATGATATGGCTCGTATGATAGCCACAGCCCGTATCACCATGCCCGATTCTATGGTTCGCCTTTCTGCCGGACGTGTAAACATGAGTATGGAAGAGCAGGCACTTTGCTTTATGGCGGGTGCCAATTCGATTTTTACAGGTGAGAAACTGTTGACAACCGATAATAATGAACTTGATGAGGATATGAAGATGTTTGATATACTGGGACTCAAACCCCGCAAAGCATTTAAAAATGCCAAAGAGGAACATCTTCCGGAAAAGATCGACCTGCCGTCTTAAATGTACATCTTTAACGTATAGAACAAATTTGCTGTATTGAAATCTTTTAAATCCGAAATTCGAATTATTTAAATCCGAAGCACGAATGTTCTAATCCGAAACGGACGTCTTTATTTTAGCTATAGCTCCTAATTATAGATAAAGCTTGAATTTAAAGGAACGAATACACAAGAATTGTTCGACTTCGAAAAGCAATACACTCCATTGTTTCGGATTTTGGTCATTCGAATTTCGGATTTCACGCGCTTCAACTCAGGATGAATTACTTACTTTGAGTTTGGCAGTTACATTCGATACCGGCGGATCAAAATTTTCCTGGAAAAATTCAAAAGGTACCCTGTAACCAACCTCTTCTTTGACATTACTATCATTGATCACCTGCTGATAGGTTTCATAACAATCGAGAGCCTGTTCAAATTTCTGAAAGTCCTCATTGGTCGCTTCCACCCAGCAGTCTATCTCCTCCTGTTTGGATGATTTTAAATTAAATTTTCCCGAGCTCTCCTTAACACTGTAGTGTGTAAAAAAAGCCAGCCGTTTCGGTGCTTTCTTTTCGCCGGCCTTTAATTCACAGTAGGCTCTTTTCACAACAGCATGAGAAACCAGATGATCCTCAAAACCACTGACTCCGTGTACGGCATAGGTTACTACCACATCCGGCTTTATCTTTTGAATATGCTTTTTTATAACATCTTCCAGTTCAATGGGATTCATCTCTTTAAGTCCGCTGTCCGGCAGATCAAGCACGGTCATACCCGCCAATCCCAACACTTTTTCTACACACTTCATCTCTTTTTGGCGAATTTCTCCCATCTCTTCTTTGGACAATCCCAGCCTGAACCGTTGTTTAGTAGCTTCTCCTTTTGTCAGAGTCAACAAATAAACCTGATGACCTTCTCTTACCTGTGCAGCTATTGCCGGTGCAGGTCCGAATGATTCATCATCCGGATGAGGAAAAATATATAGAATTTTCATGCTGCTGCCAGTTTAATTAATGTTCTGATGGTATTAACAATCAGCAGCTTAAAATCATTGTTCTAGCCAGAGACAGATAGTTTTGAGAGAATGGAACGCGGATAAGGCGGATTGTGCAGATTTACACGGGGAGAATTTAATACATATAGATCCGCAAAGTCTGCGAGACTTTGCGGATCTGATAAAGGCCATTTAATTTCGCTATTCTGCATCGTCTACCCCCATCACCCTTGTCGACTATACCACTATTATAGCTTGGCCATAGCTTTCTTCTGGATTCTGAATTCAGGCAGATTTAGCCGGAATAACTATTTCCTCATGTTCCAATACCGGGTTTTCGACTTTATCATCGGTTTCTACTACACCATCTCTGAGTCTGATAATACGGCGTGCATGCGCTGCAATTTCATCTTCGTGGGTAACCACCAAAATGGTATTTCCCATCCGGTAAAGCTCTTCAAAAAGCATCATTATTTCTTCACCGGTTTTGGTATCCAGGTTTCCGGTCGGCTCATCAGCCAGTAATATGGAAGGGTTATTCACCAGTGCCCGTGCGATGGCTACACGCTGGCGCTGTCCCCCCGACAGTTCGTTGGGTTTATGATCCATGCGATCTCCCAATCCTACACGATGAAGCGTTTTAGCGGCACGGGCATGACGTTCTGCTGTTTTAACACCAGAATAAATCAGCGGAAGCTCCACATTTGAAAGACAGTCTGTGCGTGGCAACAGGTTAAAAGTTTGAAATACAAAACCGATTTCCCGATTCCGGACTTCCGCCAGATCCGAGTCTTCAAGCGTACTGACATCCTGCCCGTTGAGGATATACGTTCCCGAGGTGGGTGTATCCAGGCAACCGATCAGATTCATCAAAGTAGACTTACCCGATCCGGACGGTCCCATGATGGCAATGTATTCATTTTCCATTACGTCAAATGATACCCCATCCAGGGCGTGCACTTCCTGGCTTCCCATTTTATATATTTTCTTCAGATCACTTACCTGGATAATTGCTTTTGGCATTTTTTAATTATTAGCTGTTAAACGACTAAATCTATTATTATCAACGGTCACTTTATCACCATCTTCAATCTCTCTTGAAAGAACGCGATAGCTTCCGACTACAATTTCTTCACCTGCTTCTATACCGCTCATGATATGCATATGGGTATTGTCACTTATACCTGTCTCAACCTCCTGGCGTCGTACTTTTTCATCTTCCACTACAAATACCACTTTCCTGAGATCTTCCTCGGGTATAACAAGATCCTCTTCTGTCGATGCAGTATCCGATGCTGCTGTGGTATCAGCATCACCCGATTGAGCAAAATCACGAACAGTAACGGCCTGAATCGGAACGGAAACAACATTATATACCGTCTCGGTTTCAATATCCACGGTAGCGGACATTCCCGGCTTGAACGAAGGTGTGAATTCCGGCAACTCCTGGGATGCTTGCTGGAATAGACTTCCACCCGCCATATCCAGGTTGTGCGGAGTAGTAACCCGGACTTTCACCTCGTAATTTGTAACCTGTTCATTCGTTCCCTCTCCCGTCACTTCAGCTGAATTGGCGATCTCGGTCACAACTCCTTCAAACATACGCTCGGGATAGGCATCGACTTCGATTCTTGCCGTATCACTTACACCCACATTAACAATATCATTCTCATTTACCTGGACAAGCACTTCCATCTGGTCCATTTTAGCGATACGCAACAACTCCGTTCCCTGGGCCTGCATATTACCCAACACACGTTCTCCGGCTTCTACAGCTAATTTGCTGATGGTACCGCCGCGTGGAGCCCTGATGGTTGTTTTTTGCAATTCTTCCCTGGCCTGTCTCAGGCGGGCTTCTGTACTTTGTACCTGGTATTGCGTCGCTTCAAAATTAGCTTTTTGAGCCTGGTAATTGGTTTTTGTCTGCCGGAATTCCGCTTCCGAAATGGCACCGCTATCAAAAAGTTTTTTATCCTGCTCAAACGTTGCTTCGGCCTGTAGCATATTGGCTCTAGCCTGTTCAAGATTCGCCTTCTGCTGTAACAGACTTGCATTTGTCTCTTCAACCTGTGACTCGTAAATATCGGGTCTGAGACGCACAAGCAGATCATTCTTCTCCACATAATCTCCTTCTTTAACGGGCAATTCTATTATCTCACCTGAGACTTCAGGACGAAGAATTACCTCTACTTCGGGCTGAACTTTACCGGAAGCCGAAACAATTTGAGTGATTTTTTTAAGTTTCGCATCAGCCGTCTCTACATTTATTGAAGGAGCTTCACCGCCAATCCAACCGACACTCTTTGCCAGAATGGCCCCCAGAGCGAATACTGCAATAAACACCCCGCCGAAGAGCAATAATTTTCGCGTCGGTGATTTTTTTTGTTTAGCCATTATTTTAAGTCTTGGTCTCCTTGAAATTAGTTAAAAGAAATATTTTGATCCAATCTCCCGATGTAATAGTCTAAAAGTTTTTGTTGAAAGATTACTCTAAACAGCGCTTGTACTTCATTGGCTTGGGCTTCTACATACTGTGCATTAGCCTCGCTTAATTCGATAAGAGTTCCCGCTCCTACTTCATATCGTTGTCTCTGAGTTTCGTAGGATCGCTCGGCAGCTTTCAGGGCCTTTTCAGAGGATTCAAGTTGTTTTGTATAAGCTCTGTAATCATTGTATGCCTGATTTACATCTTGTACAACCTGCAATTCTGTATCACGTAAATTTAATTGTGCGTTTTTATAATTAATCTCCTGAGATTGAAAATTAACCCTTCTATTCAAATTTCCGAAAATTGGTATACTGAGTGAAAGTCCGAAAGAGCGCTGAATATTCTGGTCAAAAAACTGATCTTGAAAACCAAATGGGATAAGCTCTGAATAATTGCTTCCTAGAGATGCACTCAAGTTCAATGAAGGATATAAACTTCCGCGGGCAGCACTCAACTGATGCTTAAGAGCCTGAATATCAAACTCTTCACTTCTAAGATCAGATCGATTTTCCAGCGCGTTATTTACCAATTGATTCAAGTCATAATCTGGTGCCTGTACATTCTGAGCATCAATCTCCGGTGTGGAAAAATCATAATCCTGACGGGGATCAATCTGCAGGGTCTGAATCAACTGTAGCCGGCTGGATTGAAGCGAATTTTCTGAATTAACTACAGAAAGTTCGTTATTTGCAACAATGGCTTCCTGGTTATAAAGATCAACCGTAGGACGAGATCCAACTTCAACCTGGGCCCGTACCTGTTCTAATGTCTTTTGAGATGCTGCCAGATTTTCGCGATCAATTTCCAGAAACTGTTTATCCAAAATAAACTGTAGATAATTACTGGCTGTATTGAAAATGACATTTTCACGAACACGTTGCATGTTTTCTTCTCTGGACCTTTTGGTATACTGGCTGCTTTTCAAAGTATGTAAATTTTCAAAACCACTGAAAATCGGAAGGTTGGCACTTAACCCGCCTGAAAAAGAGTTGTTGGTTTCAGTAGTAATTTGACCGGTATTTTGATCAAAGCTACGGCCGATTCGCCTGTTTCCGGACATACTTGCATCCAGCGAAGGTAAATAATCAACTTTTTCACTCCTCTCCTCCATGGTGGCTAGGTCAACATTATTCTCAGCAACTTTCAACTGATAATTATTTTCCAGAGCAATTTCAATTGCCTCCTCTAATGTTATTTGTTCTACATCCTGATCCTGTGCCAATACTGAATAGGTTATGAACAGGGTTGTGAAGAGTAACAGAATCCCTTTTTGCATATCCGCTTATGATTTTATTTATAATTATCGTGATGGTACACGAATAGTAAAATAAAATGTTACAGCATTCATCGTTTTTTTGCGAAAAAATGTAAAGAAAGGCGATTTACCGACTATTCTCCGGCAGAACCATTGGTCGGTTTGTCGGTAAGATGTTCATCCCGCTTCTTATTTAAAAAATTCTCCAGATAGTCGGTGGCAAAAGAAAGGGCTTTTCGTGTAGCGATTTTTTTAAATTCTGTCAGGAGTGTCTTACTTAATTCGCTTTTAGAAGAAATGGAATTTGTACTGTTATTACGACGTTTGTGACCAACTAAAAAACCGAGCAGAACAGAAGCACCTACAATTGGCAAAGGATACTTTCTTATAAATGTTTTAGGGTCAAGTTGTGATCCCAGGTCATCACGAACCTTGATGATCGAATCATCAAGCTCATCCTGGATATTTGCCAGCTCCTCTTCGAGCTGCTGTTTTCTTTTTTGAAGTTCGTCCACCTTCTCCCTGGCCATGGTTTATTTGCTTTCAGATTCGGATTCCTGATGTCTGGAAAGTCTCGGGGGCACTTTGTCATCAACTTTTGATACAGCTTTGATGACTTCCGATTCCAGACTTTCTTCTATCTTTTCTATAAGTGCTCTGGGCTTTAAATATAAAAATAACCAACCAAAAACCAGCAAAGGAATTCCAACCATTACATATCCCAGGGGTTCGCTTTCAACCAGTTCCCCCAGATAAATTGCCAAAGCTACCAAAAGGAAACATATCGATAAAAGAAGAATTACCACCCCGGCCGCTCGATATAATGAAGCTGCGATCCAGGAGGCAATATGTTCTCCCAAATTAAGCAGAATTAGCTCAGCACGCTTTTCTATATACATCTTCAGATCAGCCGTAATAGTGCCCAGACGTTTGCCTATCTGATCTGTTCTTTCCTCAGTTTCCATATTATTCGCTTGAGCTAAAAAGCTTGCCTATTAAATAGCCGGCTAACAAACCGGTTGCCACACTCTTGATCGGATGTTCCCGTATAACGTGCTCAGCGCGTGTCTGTAGCTTTTTGAGCTGTTCGTTCAGCTCTTCGTCGTCGATAATTTTCCTGCCACGGTCGATCGCTTCATCCAGCCGGTTATTCAGATTTTCCAAAATTTCTTCTTCCATGGTCTGATAATGTTTGTTAAAATGTACATAAGTAACTTAATATTCTATCCTCATGTTCCTAAAATTCGATAATTAAGGATAACTGACAATTTAGCAATAAAAAAATTATACTGCCTGACTTGCTATTCGTATCGCAGACTCTCGATGGGATCAAGTTGAGAGGCTTTATAAGCGGGATATACACCAAAGACGACACCGATAATAGTCATACCGACAATCCCGGCGACAGCTGCAGCCCAGGGAAAAACAGCATTCGATTCCATCCAGAACGCCAGCAGGTTGCCACCGATAATTCCAAATAACATACCAATAACCCCGCCTATCTGACAAATAAATACCGACTCCAATAAAAACTGGAAAGTAATAGCTTTTTTTGTAGCTCCGACTGCTTTTCTGATTCCTATTTCGCGTGTTCGTTCAGTTACGGAAACGAGCATAATATTCATAACACCTATACCTGCTCCCAGCAGGGCTATACCACCGACTACAAACCCAAAGATGTACAGGGCACCTGTAAATTGATCGAATGCGCCGCCGAGCGACTCATTGGTCTCTATTTCAAAATCATTTTCCTGGCCGGGTGCTACTTTGCGTATTGTACGCAGGAGTCCCGTAAGTTCATCAATCGATTCCTGAACCAGCATCATCGAAGGCGCCTTTACCTGTATATCGATATTCCGTTCACCACCATATACATTGAGCAGTGTTGTATAGGGAGCCAGCACAAAATTATCGAGTGACTGACCGAAAATATTGCCCCGTTCTTCGGTCACACCGATTACCTGGTAACGTCGTCCGTCCATTCGGATCGTCTTTCCGACCGGCTGTTCGATATCGAATAAATCATCACGAACATCTTTCCCTATAATGGCCAGGGGACGGCGGTATAGAATATCTTCCTGTGTAAAATTTCTTCCTTCATCAATATCGTAGGAATTATTTGCAAGATAGTGCTGATTACTTCCTTTAATCGGCACATTCGGTTCAGTCTCACTATCACCATACGAAACACCGGTCATTGAAAAAGTCTCGTCGGGACTGATATTTCCCGACAGGGCCACACGATCCTGAAGTTCTTCCATAACCGGAAAGGTAACGTCTTCCCGGTTCCGGTACTTGCTCCAGTCTCCGCCCATTCTAACGGAGGGGAATTTTGAAACATTAATTACATTTCCTCCCATTAACGACATCGTGTCTTTAAAAAAAGTATCCAGAACCAGAACTGCTGTAGAAGCACTTATTATTGCAAACACCCCGACAACAATAGCCAACAGCGTTAATGCCGATCGCAGCTTATTTGCTGAAAGAGAACTGAGTGCCTGTGTTATTACTTCTTTTAGATGCATATGTATTCAACAATAATTTATTCGTATCGGAGTGATTCTATGGGATCGGATTTGGCAGCACGGTAAGCCGGCAGGAAACCGAACAAAACACCTATGAAGGTACAAATCAGGATAGCCACCGTTACAATCGTCCAGCTCATATAGGCTACGAAAAACTGGTTGATAATCTGCGTGGTCAAAAATGAAAGCAATACACCAATTGCCCCGCCTATAAGACAAATAACAACAGCTTCTGTTAAAAACTGCATAAGTATTTCCCAGGCTTTCGCACCTACAGCCTTTCGAATCCCGATTTCCTTGGTGCGTTCTCGCACTGATACAAACATAATATTCATTACGCCGATACCACCGATAAACAGAGCCAGAGACGTCAAAAATATTCCTATTCCGTAGATAGCAAAAGTCATAGTATCATACTGCTGTTGAAATGCTTCAGGTTTGTTGATGGCAAAATTATTTTCAACCAGCGGATCAAGCTGACGAATCCTTCGCATGATTCCCTCCACTTCATGCTGTCCCTCCTGCTGTGCTATTTCACTGGGAAACTTCACCGTAAGACGAACATTATTCCGGGATCCGAATATTTGCTGAAAAGCGGAAAGCGGTACAATTACACGGTTATCAAAATCCTCAAGTCCCAAAAATTTTCCCTGTTTTTCCAATAAGCCGATGACGAGAAATCTTTTACCGTTTATGCGAATCTGTTTTCCGAGAGGATGTCCCCTGTCGAATAATATTTCCGAGACACTGCGGCCCAACACGGCCACACTTGCCCCGTGCCGTTCTTCCTCAGCAGTGAAAAAACGCCCTTCATCAACGTTCATAGAAGCAGTACGGGATACACTCTCTGTGGCACCCTCGATCTGTACTCCTTCGGTATATTTATCTTCGTACCGGATGTTTGCACTGCGATACGAGGAAGCTGAAACAGCTTCAGCATAACGACTGCTTTGTCGCAGTTCATCAACAAATTGTGGCTTCATATCGGGACGATTGATATAATCCCACCACTTATACTCTCCGCCGAAACCCCACGGCCACTTTTCAATATACACCACGTTTTGGCCAAGCATATCCATACTTCTCTCAAAAGCCCGGTTTATACCATCAATGGTAGTGGCCATGCTTGTTACAGATACTATCCCTATAACTATACAAATAGTAGTAAGAGCTGAACGGGTTTTATTTACAGCAAGGGCATGAAAAGAAATTTTAAAACTCTCCCATGTACTATTTACTACCCGTAAAAGTTTGGACATGTCTTAAACAGTTTTAGTTTTACTAATGGTGCCTATACGAGAAGAAGAATTAAACGTTGCAGAAAAATCTACTGTTTTCAAAGTTGAAAATCTTTAGGGAAGTGAGTTTTTCTAAATTGGATCAATCATTCTCGTAGTTTATTTTAATAAACTTTAAACTGATTTTTAATTTATTTATGGAAAAACTCGATATTCTGGCACTTTCCGCTCATCCCGATGATACTGAACTCTGCTGCGGGGGTACACTTGCGGCCCTTGTAAACCAAGGCAAAAAAACAGGTGTCATTGATTTTACCCGCGGTGAAATGGGAACACGCGGTACGCCTGAACAGCGGATGGAAGAATCGAAAAAAGCAGCTGCAATCATCGGACTTTCGGTGAGGGAAAATCTGGGAATACCCGATACACGTCTGGAAAACACACGCGAATTTCAAAAGAAAATCATCAGAAAGGTAAGAACCTTTCGTCCGCATGTTTGCCTGGTTGGAGCCCCTTCCGACAGACATCCCGACCACGGTAACGGAACACGTCTGGCACTGGATGCCCTTTACTACAGCGGACTGGCTAAAATAGAAACAAACGGGCCGGATGGAAATCCGCAGGAGCATTGGCGGCCGTCTCATGTCCTTCACTTCATGCAGGACCGCCCTTTTGAGCCGGATATTGTATTCGATATAACCGAAACTTTTGAGACAAAGAAGAAGGCGATACTGGCATTTCAGTCACAATTTAATGTAAAGGAGCCGGGTGACGAACCAGCAACCTACATTTCAGGCAGGGAGTTTTTCAAAGGCATCGAAGCCCGGGCACGGCATTACGGTCACCTGATCGGCACAAAATACGGTGAACCTTTTAAATACTACAACGGCCCGCTTCCGCTTGCCACTTTTGAGGCGCTATTTGAGACAAATCCCATGCGGTGAAGATGCTAAACGCCAGATTCTGAAGGTCAGACGTAAGACAGGCGAAAAATCTTGTCTCGTTCCCTTACAAATTGGTGCTTCCGATACCTTTTATTTCAGATTTTTCGAAATTGATAGAAAATACGGTACCGCTTTCACTGGATCCATATCGGTATTCAGCCTCCAGCTGTTGTGCCAGGATTTTAATAAGTCGAAGACCCAGTGTCTGTTTTCCCGAATCAAAATCCTCCGGCATTCCTACTCCATTGTCTTTTATCAACAATTCCACTTGATTTCCCTTTTCAGAGAGTTCAAAAACAATTTGTCCGTCCTCTCTTTCTTTAAAAGCATGCTTAAGTATATTTGTAACTACTTCACTGACAATTAGAGATAGAGGAATGGCCTGATTTACATTAAGTTGTACTGGCTCCAAATCAAAACTCAGCGCTATAGATGTTTTTACCTGCATGGTATTTACAATCTTTTGACCAAGCTTTTCCAGATTTCCCGAAAAATCCAGCTTAGAGAAACTGTTTGATTGGTACAACTGTTCATGAATCGACGCCATTGACACTATTCGGGATACACTATCCAGAAGCTTTTCTTTAAGTACATCACTCTCTTCTTCATAAGCCTGCAGTTGCATCAGGCCGGAAACCACCGCCAGATTATTTTTTACCCGGTGATGAACTTCAGCCAGTAAGGTCTCTTTTTCTTTTAGCGCTTCCATTATCTCCTTTTCCTGTCTCTTATGGTCTGTAATATCCTGTGCAATTCCCTCAAGCTTTTCTGGAGTACCTTCTTCATTTCGGTGAAGAGTAATCCTTTGTAAAACCCACTTTACCTTGCCGGAAGGTGTAATTATTCTATGTTCGGAATCGTAAAAATTTTGATCGGGAAAAGCCGTATTAACATCATTTAAAAATATATTTTTGTCCTCCTGATGAACAGTCTCTAACATATTTTCTAAATTCGGTTCAAATGTCTGAGGGTTCTGTTCCCATATATTGTAGACTTCCTCCGACCATTCAGACTTGTTTTCAGTTATATCATGCGTCCAATAACCCAACTTGGCAATTCTTTGGGATGTTTTTAATTTTTCATACGCTTTTTCCAATTCCTCTTGTTCCTTTTTTTCTTTTGTAATGTCTTCCATGGTTCCATAAAGCTTCGTAACTTTTTCATTTTTTATTTCAGGATAGCCATTAAACCGCACAATTTTTTCTTCCCCAACGGGTGTGGTCATATTCAATTCTATCTCATATGAATTCTTATCTTCGATTGCCTGTGTCAATGCTTTTTCAATCTTAACCAAAGATTGTTCGTCAAATAATTTCTTATTCGTTTCCAGATCTATCGCTGTTCCTTCGGGCAATCCGTAAATCTCATAGGCTTTAGAAGTCAGGAATACCTCTTGACTGGCAACATCAAATTCCCATCCGGCCACCCCGGAGATCTCTTCTGTCCTTGCATGAATAGCCTGTAGTCGCCGCTGCTCAGTAATATCCCGGAAGTAAACCGATATGCCTATCCTGCAGGGATAAACATTGACATAATACCATTTACCCAAAGGCTCAAAATATTCTTCAAATGAGGTGGGAACCCTGGTCTTCATTACCCGGAGGAATTCAGAATAAAATTTTAATTCTTTTGCGGCCGGAAAAACATCCCATAGAACATTACCTACGACATCTTCCCTCTTAACATTCGATAGTTTTTCTGCTTCACGGTTCCAGCGAATTACGATCCAATTCTCATCCAGCGCAAAAAAACCATCCGTGATGCTTTCTAAAATCCGGTGGACATATTTACTTATCTCTTCCGATTGTCCCTGATCTGATAAAGCTATAACCTGTGTTTCTCTGAAAGAAACCAAAACACCAGCAATAGTCCCGTCCCCATCCCTTACCTGGCTCCAATCATAGTCCCAGTCAACTGCTTCCGGGATGTCGCTGCCTCCGGGGGCCAACAAACAATCTTGATTTCCATTCGCTGTCTTTCCTTCTATTATCCGGTCTATTTGTGATTTTACAGACTCCCATGACTCATCCCATACCTCTTCGCCTTTTAACCCCATTGCCTGCGGCTGGTTTCCATCCATGTCCAAAATTGTGAGATAAGCATTGTTATAGAAACAGATGTAATCAGAACCCCAGAACAAAATCATTGGAATATCTGAATTCAGTACAATACTCAAGGTTGTACGCAGGCTTACCGGCCAGTTATCAACTGAACCCAAAATATGTCCGGACCAATCAATCGAAGCTATTGTTTCACCAGTCTCCCCACAATTTTTAAGAAATCCCAAATATGATTTTTTTTCTCCCATCATGTTTAGAAAAGATTCTAAAATCCGGATATCAAATAAGAGTAATTGTAAAGTGTGCTATTTAACAGAAAGAAGCAATTAGTTATATCCGGGACTCGATCTCTTCTTTTGTAAAATAATTATTGATACCCTCCAGTAAAAACTTATGAACCGGCTCATTTCCCGCAACAATACGCTCACCGAACAGCCAGTTCTCCCCGCCTTTCCAGTCGGTAACAATTCCTCCGGCTTCTTTTATAATCAAACTTGCTGCGGCTACATCCCAGGCGCTGAGCGAGTACTCGTAAAAGCCTTCGAACCGTCCACAGGCTACACAGCACAGATCATAGGAAGCCGCGCCGGGTCGCCGGATGCCCTGTGTATTATGCATCAGCATGCGAAAGTATTCCAGATAGTTATCGACCAGACTGAGATCGGTATAAGGGAAGCCGGTTACAATCAATGCATTTTTAGGATCCTCAAGACCTGAAATATGGATTTCCCTGTCATTCAACCAGGCACCTTCACCTGCAACTGCGGTAAAGCATTCATCCATCGGCACCTGCAGAACAAGACCCACTTTAGGAGATTCCTCCTCCCACATGGCAATGGAAACACAATACACCGGGAAACCATGGGCAAAATTTGTAGTGCCGTCGATAGGATCAATAAGCCACGTTCGCTCCTGTATTGAAATACGGTCACTGGCAGTTTCTTCAGCCAATATCTGGTCATCCGGAAATGCCTCTTCAATAATAGAAATAATTTTCTTTTCCGCGGCAACATCAGCATCCGTAACCAGGTCGTTCTTGCCTTTGAAATCAACCGTAAAGTTATTATCGGAATGATATCCGCGGATTAATTCAGCGGCTACACCGGCCGCTTTCTTTGCAACTTCAAGCTCTTTTTGATAGTCAGACATCGATTTTTTTATAAAATGGTCAGTAATGAAATTTCAGGGACAGAGAACTCATTACTTAATACTTATTAGAGGGCTTTGCAAAACCCGTGTCACCCTGAATTTATTTCAGGGTCTATTGCAAAAAATAGGTTAAAAGCTTCTAAAGTGATCACCGCAAGAGATGCTGAAACAAGTTCAGCATGACATGGTAGGTTTTGCAAAGCCTTCTATTCCTTATTACTCCTCATGTTTCATTTTATATTTGAAAACCTTCTCTGAGACACGTTGAGCGGAATCAGATTCAGGGTCTGGAAACAGCTCATCAAGAGGTGACTGCTGAAGAAGCGTTCGCTGCCGCCCGGCTTCTTTCATCGCCTTCATAACCTTTCTACGTTCATCCCCGTCGGCAGAATCATAGCGCTTATACAGATCCACCTGCAGGCGGTCCAGATAATGCATTTTCAATGCTTTCAGGGCTCCTTTTGCCGTTTTATAGGGATTCTTATCACGCTTGTACTGTATTCCTATTTTTTCATGGTGTCGGTCACTTACCGTATGCTCTTCCAAAGCAACTTCTCCAACCAGTTGTGGGTAGGGATGTTCCCTGTTGGCGTAATGTTCAACAGATACTTCCTCTTCTTCTTTATACCGTTCGATAATATCCTCGTAAAAGTGACGAAGTTCTTCATCCTCGAACTGCTGCTCGTTACAGAGGGAGCCTATATAATCGATCATATCACGGTCGTACATCAGCATCAGGCGAATGAGCTCCTTTTCATAATTGGGACGTTTTTTGGAAGCTACCGGTTCTTTATCTTTTTCCACCTTCTTTCTTTGCTCATTAAATCCGACAGTATGCGGAGCCGGGGCACTCTGTGACCTGTTACGTTCTTCCCGGCGCTTTTCTCTTCGTTTCGCGCGCTCCCGTTCCTGCTTCAGGTCTTTCCTGATTTTACCCAGCTCATCAAACAGTGCCCGGTCGCCCACTTTTGCTTTTTTGTTCAGGTGCTGAATGAAGGTCTCCCGTGAAACCTGGTCGGGCATATGCGCTATACTTTCCAGCGCTTCGGATATTACCTTCTTTTTTTCGGTCGGATCCTCCCAGCGTCCCTCATCTTTCGCTTTGTGGACCTGGTAGGTAAGGAAATCTTCCGATTCCTCTTTTAACATTTCCAGAAAAGAATCCCTGCCGAACTGACGAACAAATGAGTCGGGATCTTCATCTTCGGGCAGCTCCAGCAGTTTTACATCCATCCCCTCCCGCAGGGCTATATTGATACCCCTTTTCATAGCACGCTGACCGGCAGAGTCGGAATCGTAGATCATGGTAATCGTATTACCGTACCGGTGTAACAGCTTCATCTGCTGAGGAGTAAGAGAGGTACCACTGGAAGCCACCACATTATTTATATCATGTTGCTGCAGGGAGATAACATCAGTGTATCCTTCAACAAGTATTACTTCATCAGCTTTCCGGATCTCATTTTTTGCAAAGTTGATCCCATACAGAACTTCGCTTTTGTTATAAACTTTTGTCTGCGGCGAGTTAATATATTTAGCTGTTTTTTCATTGCCCAGCACACGTCCGGCAAAAGCGATAACTTTTCCCGAGGGATTAAAAATGGGAAACATCAGCCGCCCGCGAAAGGCATCGTAATACCCGTCACCTCGCTTGCTGGGTTTAATTAATCCGGCCCCAAGCAGGTATTCTTCGTTCAAACCGGAATCTATCGCCGCTCTGTAGAGGCTGTTATCGCCCTTCGGAGCATAACCGAGGCCGTATTTTTTTATAATCGGCCGGTTATATCCACGCTTCTTTAAATAATCCCGTGCTATCTGAGCTTCATCCTTTTCCACCAGGTGCCGGTAGAAAAACAGTCCTGCATATTTCAGAGCATGGTAAATTCCTTCGCGTTCATGGTGCTCTTCATCAAATTCCGGGTCCTCCTCTTCCGGCAGTGAAACACCATAGCGGTCGGCCAGGGAACGCATCGCCTCCATAAAACCTACCCCCTCCATCTCCATGACAAAATTGTAAACATCGCCCGATTCCCCGCACCCGAAGCATTTATATATACCGAGGTCCGGAGTCACATGAAAAGAAGGCGTACGCTCGTCATGGAAAGGGCATAATCCTTTCCAGCTGCGTCCGGATCGTTTGAGCTTCACATAGTCTTCCACTACCTCAACTATATCAGCCGCATCGCGAACCTCTTCTTTTTTTTCATCGGGAATCATAAACAGTGAACAGTGTTTCAGTGAACAATGATCAAAAAAGCCTTTATTAAGATAGTTATAATAGTAAAGAATATGAATACGTAATGCGTGACGCGTAATGAGTAAACATGAGTCAACTGGTCACTGACACACTGTTCAATGATCATTGTTCATTGATCATTGTCTTTGCCAAATCATATCGTTGTGGGTATATTCCCACCGACTCATATTAACCCATAAATTTAACTCATCCATTAGTTCATGAGCGTACTGGTTGGAAATGAAACACGATTAATTGTACAGGGAATAACAGGAAGCGAAGGCAGCTTTCACGCCGAACAGATGATAGAATACGGCACCAATGTTGTGGGGGGTGTTACACCGGGTAAAGGTGGACAAAAACACCTGAACCTGCCGGTTTACAATACGGTAGCTGATGCTGTTGAAAAAGAAAATGCCAATACTTCGGTTATCTTTGTACCACCGCCCTTTGCAGGTGATGCAATTTCCGAAGCTGCTTTTGCAGGAATAGAGGTTATCATTTGTATCACGGAAGGTATTCCGGTGAAAGATATGATCGTTGCAAAGCAGATCGTAAAGAGTCACAATGCGACGCTCATCGGGCCAAATTGTCCCGGTGTTATTACACCCGGGGAAGCTAAAATCGGCATTATGCCCGGCAATATATTTACACCGGGCAAGGTGGGATTGATCTCGCGCTCCGGTACGCTCACCTATGAAGCAGTGGATCAGCTCACCAAGGCGGGACTTGGACAAAGTACAGCCATCGGAATTGGCGGTGATCCTGTAATTGGCACCACACATACCGACGCTGTAAAATTATTCCAGGACGATCCCGATACCGAGGCAATCGTATTGATCGGCGAAATCGGGGGCTCGGCTGAGGAGGAAGCAGCTGCTTATATTGAAGCAAACGTAGATAAGCCTGTTGTGGCCTTTATCGCCGGAAGTACAGCACCTCCCGGCCGGCGTATGGGACATGCCGGTGCAATTATTTCCGGCGGACAGGGAACAGCGAAAGACAAGAAAAAAGCTCTGCGGGAAGCGGGAGTAACGGTGGTCGACAGTCCCGCTGAAATTGGTATTACGCTTAAAGAATTGATCTTTTAATAACCGGTGAGGATCGGTCGTTCTCGCCTTATTGCCGGAGGCTCATGTTTTATTTTCTCTTTGGAATAACTCTCGGCACGTTTTTCAGTGCACTTATTACTCAGTACTATAACGAAGAAGCGAGGTGGATTAAGCCTGCCTACCTTTTTTGGCTCACCGGAATTCTTTTAATCGTCACGATTTATACCGGATGGCCGCTTCTTCAACGGGTTTTCAGTTGAGTCGGGAAACTGGAAGAGTGGACCCTGAGATTTTTCACCTTTTCTTCCGATTACCGGCATATTAAATTCCATATCCCTCGGCGGTTTAAAGACCGGCATTCCGGGATCTAAAAGGTGAGGCTTGTAAACCGGCATTTCTACGAGGTTCGTATCCGGTGTTAGTTTATTGAATGGGAAATCAAGGGTATCAGACAAAAAATAAGTGAGGGTATTTTTCCTGTGTTCTTGATTCATGTCCGCTGAATCAGGATTTGTTCCGCTTAGTAAGACAGTCATTAACAGGAAATACATGATTTGCTCCTTTCGGTATTAACAGAATTTGCGAAAATTTATTATAGATCCTGGAGGATTCTTTTCAAAATTGAGAAAAATAATTAAAGAACTCAGCTCTGTTTTAACTTTATAAACAACTTTTACATCATCGGAATCACTGTTTCAAATACCACCAGAGGTGGTTGATTGAGCGTGTCGAACCGGAGGTTCGGCACGAGGAAAGAAGGATCTCCATAACCTGGCTACTTACATGGTAGGGAACTCCGCTCACAAGTCACAGCTCTATTCCGGGAGATCCTTCGGTTCAGACTTCAGAAAAACGCTGAAGCCTTCTCTCAGGATGACAAGGTGGTGCTTTAATCAAATCCATTAAATCCGTGTAAATCCGCGGCTAATATTCATTTCCTCTTCAAAACAATACCATATTTCTCCTCTTCGAATTCGCCTTCTTCACGGGCGATCCTGCCGTTAACCATAATCCAGTCAAATCCCTCCGCAAGCTGATGCGGATTTTCTAATGTAGCTACATCTCTTACTTCTTCAGGATCAAAAATCAACAGATCGGCAGCATTTCCGGTTTTGACAGTTCCACGATTCTCCAGACCCAGCGTTTTTGCCGGCAAGCCGCTCATCTTATAAACCGCCTCTTCAATAGTAAGAGACTGCTGTTCTCTGACATAGCGCCTGATTACTTTGGCAAAACTCCCGTAGCCGCGGGGATGCCTCATCGTGGGACTCCCGTCGGAGCTGATCATAACATTTTCGCCCGGCACAATTCGGTCCTGAAGTTCCTCATTCATGACAAAATGGGCTGCCGAAGCTGCTTTCGGACCCATTTCAAGCAACAGATCGATAGCCTTTATTCCTGTTTTTTCGGATACTTCTTCCAATGTACTTCCCGCATGTTCACCTGAACCGAACAAAATGGCACCGGGTCCGTTCCGCTGCTCTACCTTGTCGGCCAGATATCTTCGGAGAACAGCCGGACGCTCCTGCATCGCCTGCCGCCATTCACTTTCTGTCTTTGCCCAATCGGGAAAAACGATGCCGATCCCCGTAAAACTGGCGGCATAGGGATAGATATCCGCCGTAAAATCAATGCCCACTTCCCGGAATGACTCAATATATTTCAATATCTCCTCCGCCCTTCCGGCTCCCTCTCCGTATACAACCTTCAGATGCGATGCATGAACTCTGGCATATTTACCCTGCGCCGCCAGTTCATCAAGCGAAACCTCTATCATTGAATCATCCTCGCTTCGCATGTGACTCATTACAACGGCATTATATTTCCCAACCGTTTTCGCAAGACGCTGAAGTTCATTACGGTCAGCATACATACCGGGCACATATTCAAGTCCCGTACTCATACCGAAAGCTCCGGCTTGCAGATCATTTTCCAGCAACTCTTCCATTCGGTGCAATTCCCGGTCGTTTGCCGGGCTTTTATCTGCACCGATCTTGCCCCTGATGGTTCCGTGTCCGGACAAAGCAGCAATATTTACTGCCGGCCGTATTCCCGATATTTCCTCGTACCAATCCGACAGAAAACTGTCCGCCGGTGAAGAACCATCCTGTCCCAAAACAATGGTTGTCACACCCATGGCAAGGAAATTGTGAAACTCAGGTGTTGTTAACGGATTGCCATGCGCGTGGACATCAATAAAACCGGGTGATATAATCTTACCCGAAGCGTCGATGGTATTCCCAGCTTTAATGGAATCACTATCGACATCTCCGATAAAGCCAATGGAATCAGACCGGACCAGGATATCAGCACGATAAGATTCTTCACCGGTACCGTCAACGATTGAACCACCGGTGATGTGCCAATCCCACATACTTTGTGCTTTTCCGGGAACGGTAAATAAGAGTAAGAGAAGTATTGCTTTATATATTCTTTTAATCATTAAAGAAAGATTTTTTCAACGTTGAAATTGTTAGTAAGTATAACTTATCGAACTTTTCATTGAATAACTGCCATTTTAGAACGGATGAGATTCCTCAACTTCACCGCCGTTAAAGGACCAGCCTTACAATATATATCCTGCCGGCGGTTTCGCTCGGAATGACAAGTAGGTAGTATTTTATTAATTGCCCCAAAACTCAACCAACGGCGTCATTTAGAGTGGAGTCCCGGTAGTTTTCCGGGCGGCGTCTCCCGAACGCTTTCGGGATCATCCATATGGCAGAAGCAACATCTTATTATCGGCTGCATTACAGAGCAAGTGCAACTATCCGATCTTTCATTTAACTAGCTGCCGTTTCTAATAAAAAATATTAACTGGAAAATAAGATACTGCCTACTTATTTAATCCTTATCTTGTGTCATATACTTTTCATGAATAAATTTAGTTTATAATTGTAGTAGGGTTATAAATATC
>CAZPWQ010000005.1:0-66603 GCA_964590495.1 uncultured Balneolaceae bacterium | reverse complement strand
TATCGTCTTTTTTTATAAAGAGTAAGTTATTCCAAACAGATATTAGAAAAAAACCCGGAGGTATTAACCCCGGGCCTTTTCCAATTATTGAAATCTAAAAGAGTAACGGGTCATGTTACTCCTCTTCGCCGGAAGATTCAGATTCATCTTCTTCAGACTTATTCTGCTCTTCCTCATCTTTTTGCTTGGCTGCTTCTTCCTTTTCTCTAACTTCCATTTGCTCTTTCAGATCTGCCAGACCGGACATTTCACCAAGAGTAGGTGTGCCTGTTTCGGGAGAAGGTTGTTGCTTGCCACCTCTGCTTCGTTTGGCTTTAGGAGCAGCTTTGACCTTCTTAACATCCTGTTCGCGCTGACTAAGCGTAATATTTTTATTTGATTCATCAAGCTCAATAACATAAGCTTTCACGCTGTCACCTTCGCTGAAGTTGTCGGCAGGTTCACCTTCCGCTTCGGTCTTGCTTGCAGGAATAAATCCTTCCAGCCCATAGGGCAGTTTTACAAAAACGCCTTTATCGGTTGTTTTAATGACTTCACCTTCAGGCTGATTTGAACCACTGTACTCTTCGGAGAACTGCTCCCAGGGATTTTCTTCGATCTGTTTATGACCGAGTGTAATGCGGCGATTTTCAAAGTCGATCGCCAGGATTACAACTTCAATCTCTTCATCCTTGTCGATAATTTCGTTCGGATGATTGATTTTTTCGGTCCAGCTCAGATCGGAAATATGGATTAGGCCGTCAATACCGGGTTCAAGCTCAACAAATACACCGAAGTTGGTGAGATTACGAACAGTTCCTGCATGCTTGGATCCGACAGGATAACGCTTGTCGATCTCTTCCCATGGATCTTTCTCAAGCTGCTTGACACCAAGTGATATTTTCTTTTCGGGCTCGTTTACATTTAAAACAACACACTCGATAATATCATCCCGGCTTACCAGCTGAGACGGATGCTTGATGTGCTGGGTCCATGACATCTCACTGATGTGGATAAGTCCCTCAACGCCTTTTTCAAGCTCAATAAATGCACCATAATCAGCAATAGAAACCACACGTCCCTGTACTTTGATATTTTCAGGATACTTAAGATCCATTTCATTCCACGGATGGGGCTGTAACTGCTTCAGGCCGAGGGAAACACGCTTTGTATTCTCATCGAAATCAATCACTGCAACATTCATATGCTGATCAAGCGATACAATTTCCTCGGGATGATCTACGCGGCCCCACGAGAGGTCTGTTATGTGGAGGAGACCATCGACACCGCCAAGATCGATAAACACACCGAAGTCGGTAATATTTTTGACAATACCTTCAAGTACCTGTCCTTCTTCAATGGTTTCGAGAATCTCTTCGCGCTGTTCTTCCAGATCAGATTCAATAAGCGCCCTGTGAGATACCACGACATTTTCAGCCTGCATATTCAGTTTAACAACCTGAAACTCCATCGTTTTTCCTACATAAGCGTCAAAGTCGCGAACGGGTCGCACATCAATTTGCGAGCCCGGGAGAAATGCATCGATTCCCAGAATATCAGCAACCATACCACCTTTAATTCGGCGTTTGATATATCCTTCAATAACTTCACCGGTTTCAGCGGCACGTTCAATAGTCTCCCATGCGTGCAGAATATCTGCTTTACGGCGGGACAGGATCAACTGACCTTCCTGATCTTCAACTTTATCCAGGAATACATCGACTTCATCACCCGGCTGCAGGTTTTCTACTACTTCATCGGGGAATTCATTAGTCTGTACAATACCTTCAGACTTAAATCCGATATCTACAATTACATATTTTTCGTCAACAGAGACGACACGGCCCGTTACAATTTCTTTTTCATTTATTTCATTGAGCGTGTCTTCATACATCGAGGCCAGTTCATGAAACTCATCATCAGTATAATCTTCTGATGCGGCCTGCAACTGATCATAGGTATAGGTTTCATCTTCATCTGCATCACCCGTAAAAGTGGTTACCTCTTCGGATTCGGGTTCTACATGCACTTCCTCTTCTGTGATAGGATCGATATCAGCTTTACTCTCTTCTGTCTCTTCTGCTGTATCGGTTGTAACTTCTTCCTCAGTCGTAGCTTTCTGTTCTTCGGTTTCCTGTTTTTCTTCCTGTTTCAGTTCTTCGGTCATGTATTTATTTAGTTAAAATTACCGCATTCCGATATTTCGGAATGGGATTAGTGTTTGGATTTTATTGTATAAGTAAAACATTCTGTTCATAATATTTCTTCTATTTGAGAACATATCTTTTCGACCTGTTGTTCAAAACTCGTATGAGTTGTATCAATTTCTATTGCGTCTTCAGCCTTTCTAAGCGGATCAACAGCTCTTTTTGAATCTTTTTGATCTCGTTCTTTAATACTCTTTTTTACTTTCTCGAAAGTTATTTTCTCATCTTCCGCTTTAAGTTCCGACAAACGGCGCCGTGCGCGTTCGTTAACGTCTGCAATCATATAAAATTTTAAAGCAGCATCCGGAAAAACAACAGTACCCAGATCACGGCCCTCAGCAATATATATGCCTTTCTTTATTGCATTTCGCATCAAGTTGTTTATATAACTGCGAACCTTTGGCATTGTTGCCACCTCGCTTACATTCTCGGAAACTTGTATACTGCGGATCCGATCAGTCATATCTTTGCCCTCAACATAAACATAAAACTTTTTATCACGGTAACTAAACGAGATCTCTTTTTGCTTCAGTAATCTAAAGAACAAATCGCGGTCCGGGGCCGCTTCGATATAAATAAGTGTCACAGCCCTGTAAAGAGCTCCAGAATCAAGGTATTCTATATCCATTTTATCGGCTACTGCCCTGGCTGTTGAACTTTTACCGGAGCCGGCCGGACCATCAATAACTATAATCATAATGGGAAAGTCTCCTAAATTACTTTTCTTTTGTTAATTTTTCAAAGATTTCTTGTTTAATGATTTCAGAAATTTTAACTTTGGAGTCTTTCTGACTAGCGGAGGAGATGATACAAATTAATTTGAAGAACTGTTAAGAAACTCATAAAAAGATATGCCACAACATAAGTCTGCTATAAAACGCGTGCGACAGAATGAACGACGCCGCGAACATAATCGTACACAGCGTTCAAAATTGAAAACGCTTGTTAAGAACGTGTATGAAATTGACGATAAAGAAAAAGCTGAAGAAGCTTTTAAAAAAGCCAGCGCCTATCTGGACAAAATGGCCAGCAAGGGCATTGTCCATCAAAATTTTGCCGCCCGGAGAAAATCGAGGCTGGCAAACTATGTAAATAATCTTTAAGCTGTTCAGCTGAAATCTTGAGCGAATCGTTCTCAAAAGCTCTTCTTGTTATTATCGACGGTTATGGATTGGCTAAAGATCCAAACGTCAGTGCTATCGACAAAGCCAACAAGCCATACCTTGATCATCTCTTCAAAACTCACCCCCACTCCTCTTTAACGGCAAGCGGCAAAGATGTAGGTTTGCCGGAGGGACAGTTCGGAAATTCCGAGGTCGGACATATGAATATCGGGGCGGGACGTATTGTCAGACAGGAGCTCTCCCGCATTAACACCGATATCAGAGAAGGCAGCTTTCTTAAAAATGAAGTCCTGACTGAAGCTATGGATAAAGCCCGTGATTCAGGACGGGTGCATATTCTGGGATTGTTTTCGGATGGGGGTGTTCACAGTCATAATGACCATCTCTTTGCCCTGCTGAAGTTGATAAAGAAAGCCGGGGTTGACAATGCTTATGTTCATGCATTCACCGACGGACGGGATACCTCTCCGTATGGAGGCATTGAATATATGCGGGAATTCAATGAACAGTCCGGAAATATAGGTGCGGGAAAAATAGCATCTGTTGTGGGACGCTATTACGCTATGGACCGGGATAATCGCTGGGAACGCACAAAACTTGCCTATGATCTTTTGGTCCATGGGAAAGGCGACCAGTATTCTGATCCGGAAAAGGCTCTGCAGGATTCCTACAATGAAGATGTTACCGACGAATTTGTAAAACCAAAGTTAATTGATGATTCTCCGGAATCGCGAATTCAAAAGGGCGATACCATCATCTTTTATAATATCCGCGGTGACAGGGCCCGCCAAATTACCCGTGCGCTTACTGAAAAAGGATTTGACGAGTTTGACGTTGAAGAACTGGATCTTCACTACGTCACGTTTACTTCTTATGATGAAACCTTTCATCAGGTAGAAGTCGCCTATCCCCAGCTGGATCTAAAAAACACAATCGGTGAAGTTGTCAGCAACCGGAACTTAAAACAACTTCGGATTGCTGAAACCGAAAAGTATCCCCATGTCACCTATTTCTTTAACGGGGGGGAAGAAATAGCATTTAAAGGGGAAGAACGAATAATGATTCCCAGTCCACAGGTTGCGACTTACGATTTGCAACCAGAAATGAGTGCCATTGAAGTTACCGATGCGCTTTGCGCTCAGCTGATAACTGAAAAGCACCACCTGTGCGTTTTAAATTATGCCAATCCCGACATGGTCGGTCATACAGGTGTAATGGAAGCTGCGATTAAAGCGGTTGAAACAATCGACCAACAAATTGAAAAAGTGATTGAAACCGCAATCAAACACGGCTACAAGATTTTAGTTATTGCCGACCATGGAAATGCAGATTGCCTGGTAAATAAAGATGACAGTGCGCATACTGCTCACACTACTGCTCCTGTGCCGGCAATGATTATTAATGAACCCGGCACCAAAGAAATGCACGATGGTATTCTTGCCGATGTTGCACCTACCCTTCTTAAATTAATGGGGATTCCCCAGCCCGAAGAGATGACGGGCAAAGCGCTGTATTAGATTTATCAGCTGCTCCTTGCACAAGTTTTCCGGTTTTTTTCTGCTATCAGAAAAAGGGATTGTCTCAAAATCTAATATTATTGGTATTAATAGTTTAAATTAAGATTCATCAAGGCAAGCTGGACAAAATCCTAATTCCATCTATTTTCTTGATATTCAATGGTATAGAAAAGAGACTGGAACATAAAAAGAAATATCGTATAGATATTATTAGAAAATAGTTGTAATTCAGTTGTTTTAGTTTGCTTTTGCACTAAGCCAGTACTACTTTCGTTAATGAAATGTGAACTAATAAAATTATACTCTCGTTTAGTCGATTAAGTAATTGCAAAAATTTAAGAGGTTTGTTTCATATGGAGGGTAATTTCTCTAGTAAGGTTCGAGATGTCATTCAGTTTAGCCGTGAAGAGGCTTTGCGCCTTGGGCACGACTATATAGGTACTGAACATTTAATCTTAGGTATTGTTCGCCTTGGTGAAGGTGTTGCTGTAAAAATTCTCAAGAATCTGAATTGCGATTTGTATAAACTCAAGAAAACCGTCGAAGATACTGTTCGCGGAACAGGTGGCTCTGTGAAGGTGGGCAATATTCCACTAACCAAACAGGCCGAAAAGGTATTGCGCATTACCTATCTGGAAGCCAAACTATATAAAAGTGATACTATAGGTACCGAACATCTCTTATTGTCATTACTAAGAGATGATGAGAATATTGCTGCGCAGATATTGCAGCAGTTTAATGTCTCCTATGATGCAGTTCGCGAAGAACTCGACCTCATTATTTCAGGAAAATCATCCGATGATGACAGCCAGGATGCCCGTTCGGTATCTGCCAGTCTTTCATCATCCAAAGGTTCAAAATCGTCAGGAAGCTCTAGAGAAAAGAAAATGGAAAAATCAAAAACACCAGTATTAGACAACTTCGGCCGGGATCTGACACAGCTGGCTGAAGACGGAAAGCTTGATCCGATTATCGGACGTGAGAAAGAAATCGAGCGTGTGGCCCAGGTATTGAGCCGCCGCAAGAAAAACAACCCGGTGCTTATTGGTGAGCCGGGCGTAGGTAAGACAGCAATCGCTGAAGGGCTCGCAACCCGTATAGTTGAACGCAAGGTCTCGCGTGTGCTCTACGACAAACGGGTTATTGCACTTGATCTTGCAGCACTGGTTGCCGGTACAAAGTATCGTGGTCAGTTTGAAGAACGCATGAAAGCCGTTATGGGCGAACTCGAGAAAACGGAGAATGTAATCCTGTTTATCGATGAGCTTCACACTATAGTGGGAGCAGGCGGTGCAAGCGGTTCGCTGGATGCATCCAATATGTTGAAACCGGCTCTTGCACGCGGAGAAGTACAGGCTATCGGTGCAACCACACTCAACGAATATCGCCAGTATATTGAAAAAGATGGTGCTTTGGAGCGACGTTTCCAGAAGATCATGGTCGATCCTACGACGCCGGAAGAAACCTATGAAATCCTCAGCCAGATTAAAGACAAGTATGAGGAACACCACAGCGTAAGGTATTCTGATGATTCTATTGATGCTTGTGTGAAATTAACTGACCGCTATGTGACCGATCATTTTCTGCCTGACAAGGCAATCGATGCGCTTGATGAAGCGGGTGCGCGGGTACATTTATCCAATATTCATGTACCGCAACATATTATTGACCTGGAGGAAGAAATCGAGCGAACCAGCAACGACAAAAACGGCATGGTTAAAAAGCAGCGTTTTGAAGAAGCTGCACGCCTCCGCGATAAGGAAAAACGTCTCTCTGAAGAGCTTGAACAAGCTAAAAAAGAATGGGAAAAGGAATCCGAAGAAATAGTTTATGATGTGAAGGAAGATGATGTCGCATCTGTAGTAGCAATGATGAGCGGTGTTCCTGTTAACAAGATTAACCAGAGCGAAAGCAAAAAACTGGTTAAAATGAAAGAAGAGCTTTCAAAACAGGTAATCGGCCAGAATGAAGCGATTGTCAAACTTACGAAAGCTATTAAGCGTACGCGTGCGGGTTTGAAGGATCCTACCCGGCCGATCGGTTCGTTTATCTTCCTCGGTCCTACAGGCGTAGGTAAAACTGAGATGGCCAAAGTACTGTCGCAATACCTGTTTGATAAAGAGGACGCGCTCATCCGGGTCGATATGAGTGAGTATATGGAAAAATTCTCCGTCTCTCGCCTGGTAGGTGCACCTCCGGGCTATGTCGGATATGAAGAAGGTGGTATGCTGACTGAAAAAGTGCGGCGTAAACCATACAGTGTTGTCCTGCTTGATGAAATCGAAAAAGCGCATCCGGATGTATTTAACATCCTGCTCCAGGTACTTGACGATGGCATCCTTACCGACAGTCTCGGCCGGAAAGTCGATTTCCGAAATACTATTATAATTATGACTTCAAATATCGGTTCGAAGGATATTCGAAATCTCGGTAAGGGAATCGGATTCACTGGTGCCGATGCTGACTTTGATTACGAAAAGATGAAGTCAACTATCCAGGATGCTCTGAAGAAAGTGTTCAACCCGGAGTTCCTGAATCGCATCGATGATGTCATCACTTTCCGTCCCCTCGAGAAAAAAGATATTTTCCAGATCATCGATCTGCTCTCAGATGACCTCTTTAAACGAATCCGTGATCTCGGATATACAGTTGAAGTCACTAAAGGTGCAAAAGATTTCCTCAGCGACAAAGGTTTCGATCAGAAATATGGAGCACGTCCGCTCAAACGGGCTATCCAAAAATATGTAGAAGAACCGTTGGCTGAAGAACTGCTTGAGACTGAGCATCCGGCAGGAACCAGTATCAAGATTAAAATGAATAAATCACGCGACGGTTTGACCTTCGACTGGGCTCAACCCGAAGAAAATACCGGTGCTTCTGTGGAAGAGGATGTCGATGAGGAACAAACTGCCAAGGCAGCTTCCAAAACAGACGGTGAAGGATAAGTAAAGCATTGTTATCGCCGATATATGAAAAAGGCTTTCTTTGGTCGACAAAGGAAGCCTTTTTTTGTTCTGAATCTTTTATTTGATTGGTTGCCATTACAAAATGGATGAGATTCCTCGATTCCAGCCCCGATAAAAAGCATCGGGGCTTCCACTCGGAATGACAATGCGGGTGTTTTTAACTAACTGCCCAAACTAACCTGCCGGCGTCATTCCGACCGCAGCATTTATACCAGTGACTCATCCTAATCAGAACGAAGTGATACAATTATATTGAAACGGATATCATGATCGGTGCGGGCGAAAACACGGGAGGATTTCGGGATTAACCGGTTATAGCTGTATTCAAAGTTGGCCTTGATCATCTGTGAAAATTGATATCCCACAATTGCTGATCCGTTAAAGCGTGCTTGTCCGCCGGTAAAGCTTCTGCTGTAATCATAAAAGTCAGGTTCTTTTATAATGGATTCCGGTCCCGCTTCCAAAGCATTACTTAAATCGGAATTCAGTACGAATTTATCTTCTGTATCTTCGGTATAACTGGTATTTATGGTAAAATCAACGGCATTTTCAAATCGTGGAAACAGAGGAATCTTAAAATCACGAACTGTATAACTGAACGTAAATTTTAATCCGCGTGATAACCTTTCCGTAATATTAGTATTTGAGAGTGACAAACTCGTTATTTGGCTGTGATCGTACTGCAGATTTGTTCTCAAATTCGACTCCCATGTAATGTTTAAGCCCAGCAAGGGAGTAAATCTTTTCTCAATATTGATAGTATTTGGCTCAAATTCACGCCGCCTGTTTTGTATTGAATATACTCCCAGGGAGGAAGAAGGCAGCAAACTTGTATCTGAATTAAACACCCAGCCAAGGCGGTAAAGTCCGCTGTAAGTATGCCTGATGGAAGCACGTGCCATCATATCTCCCAGGTACGGTATAAAACGCTCAATGCCCGACCAGGTTATTTGCCATCCGGGCAGAGGAAAAGGTGTAAAATCGCGTTCGCCAAGAGATGTCCCACTACCTTTTAAATATGCTTTCCGGAAATCTTCCTGCAGAGTTTTTTTATCAAGTATTGCACGACCGTCATTATTTCCTGCTGAATCTGAAATGACAGTGGTACTGTTTATATCTTCAAAGGCGGTTTCCAACTGCCGTCTGAACAGTGCTCCATACCCTTCGCCAAAAGCCCATATACTGGAGCTGACCCGGCCGTTTTGTGTACGAACGGAAGACATCGACTGACTTGGATCGATAGTCGTAGAACGGGAATTTGTCACCGACCATGCAGTATTCCATGTTAGATCGATAGAGAAATTATTGAACGGCTGAAAGCGTGATCCAATACTTAGATCGTCAGATAGGTTGTTGTTTGAGGGAATATGTATACTCCGGTCATCAAAAGGGTTGCTAATAAGTCGAGAAAGACCAATATCGTCTGCCGCCCCCGTCCGGTACGAAAAGGGTGGTGAAAAATTATCTCCGGAACTGTTGAACATATAGAAAATCTGTGAATCGCCTCCATACCCCCCCTGTAGCGAATTTTGTGATATACTAAATGCAATATCCAGTGACTGAATACTCAGTAATGCTTTCAAACTTCTGCGACCGATCTCAGCCAATCCTCTTCCAAGATCATCCTCATTGAATTCTGAAGAGGTATCTTCTGATGGCGAGGATTGAGAACCCTCCTGCAAATTCCTATACCACTCCATACGGTCTAACAAACTTCGGATGTCAAGATCGAGCGATTGGTTAAGAGCTAAATTGTTTGATATCGTTGCCCCCAACCCAGAACCATGCGGACTATTACGCCACTGATAACCACCGGAATAATTGGCAGAATACCTGACCCAGTCAACACCCTGTATATTATTGAGTCTGGGCTGCCAGCCTGCCGTGTATGCTTCATCATAATCGTTTCTGCGTGAAGACAGTGAATCAAAAATAACATCGTTCAGTACATCGAAACTAGGACGCACAGTAAAACGGGTACTGTCAGATAAAGGTATTGCAGGATCATCCCGATCAATTCCCGCCCGTGACAAGTCAAAAACCGTCCGGCTCCTGAAGCTTGTTTTTACAGAAGGCATAAAATTATAAGCGAAACCGAACTGTGTATTGTAGGTAAAACGGTGCGACTGTTGCAACGCGTTTTCCTGTTCATCAATCAAACTTCGCCTGTGCTGTTCATTATATGAACGGTCGATACCTGTCGATGCATTAAGAGAAGCAGGAGTATATCCAAATCGTAAACCGGCCAACGGATGGAGCAGGGGTACCTCTCCCAGGAAGTCGAAAGGTCTGAAAAGCTGTGTACTGCTGAAACTTATGCTATAGCGCAGTGATCCACTGTAATTCCAATTATCACGAAAATTATATTCCGGACTCCGGCGGTGTGTTGTATTGTAAACATAGTTGGTTGTAATATTATCGAGTGTGTATTGTGAGAAGGCGGATTCCGATCTGTTTTTAGTAACATTGGAAAAGTTAATTGAATAACTTTCACTGACTGTCTGGCTTTCATGTACTCTTTGCTCAATTAAAGCATCTTTACTGACGTCTGAAATATCTGTACGTGAATTTACCGCTCTTTTGAATTCACTTAGGCGAACATCACCCTGGTTGGGCAGATATCGTGGCGTAGATGAAGACTGACGGGTTGACAGGTTTACAGGAATATTCCACCCGTATCGTTCCGGAATGAACTTGTGCAGATTTATTGTCGAATTTAAATTATAAGCAAATACTTCTGAAATACGACGTTGTCCAAGCCGGGAATCGAGTGCGCCGAACCCATCAGTTTCTCTATTCAGATTTGCGTTAAGGGTGGCAAAATCCGCAAAATTTATTTCACTTTTGGCATTTGCAGCCCAACCCTGATCATTGTCAAAACCCGATACCCTCAACTCATTCAGCCAAAAACGGGCGTCAAGAGAAGGAACACCACCTCCTTCCGGATTTTGAGGATCAAAAGGATTTCTTATTCCCATACCAATCTCACCGATACGATCAAGTGAAGGATTACCCTTTATAGCAATTACCGCTCCGGGCGGAGTATTTTCAAGCAAATTACTTCTTTCAAAAACCTGACTGGGATCATCCTGCTGCTGATCCCGCAGCTGTTTGAGTTCGTTGAATGCTCGAAGTATGACATTCATACTGTTCTCGTCATAAAGCCAAACCTGTTCGGCTTCTTCCAGGCGTTCGGCATCGGTTAATTCACTTATGATTTTTTGGGAAAAAGGATAATTTTCATCCGTTGGGGTAACAGGTTGACGGTACTCATAATAGTTGTTTACCAGATCGGTACCGAATCGTACTACGAGTTCTGCTTCATTCCTGTTATCATATCCTTCACCGTGAACGAACATACGTACATTTGAATAGTTCACCATATTCATCCCGCCGGGGTAAACCCGTTTTATCATCTTCAGCTGACCAGGCCCCAGATCCTGAACATCCAGCATTATTGACTGTTCGTTAGCTATTGTCTGCCGCTGACGTCCCCTGTTTGTAGCGCGAATGGCACCTTCCGGTTGTCGGTACGGGACAGGCTGCCGCAGGCTGTTCTCTTCGATATTAACAGAGGAGACAGCCAGTTCAGCCTGCGAATTTTGCTCACGGTCAACATCATCTGCATTTCTCCACTGACTTCCCACCAGTTCGAATGTAGCGAAACGCAGTGTGAAAGGTTCTTCGTAACCCGACATCCAGATACGGATATACGAGATATTCTGAAAATTTTCGATGTTCCCCACTCTCCTGATATACTCCTGAAGTGGAATTCGCACCTGATACCAGCGATCCTGCTGATTACTACCGGGTACTTTATCGACAATAAAGGTGCCCGGTTCACCGACATCCAGATTTTCAATATCAGCCGGATTCCAATCCACTTCGTACTGAAAATAGGCGTTGTTCTGCTCAACTATTGAGGGAGTAATAAGTCCTTCCGTATCCGGCTTGTTGGTCACGGCACGTTTTTCGTCGGTACTTGGGGGACTATTCCCCTCATGATATCCATACATTCTGTGAAACCTCTCGTGAAGTGCCAGTCCCTCTACCTGTTCTTCACCATAGTATACGTAATCATCATTTGACGGATCATTCCGTATTTTTTGAAATTCAGAAGTGTTGACTCCGTATGCGGCCTGCATATTTTCAATAAACTCCGAAAAAAGATTTCGCTCATTCCGGTTCCCCACTCCGCCACTGTTGGGAGCCCCGTCCAATCCGACATCTTCGAGCTCCCGCGTTTCATTTGAAAACTGCCCCTCCGGCGACGGTGGCGGACTTGGTATGTACGAGCGTCCGTTTTCGCCGTTATTGTCGATCCTCAAATCACTCGGTCGCCGTACCAGTCCGTCCTCACTGTTCGTTTTAAAGTTGGGTACCACATCTTCTGAAACAACACCGACATCGATAAATATTTTACCATCATAATCCTGCAGGTCTTGTGCGGTAGGTTGTCTGCCACCCGGCAACACCGGTTGCACCCAAAATTCAATAAATTCAATGTTATTCTGCGTCAGATCTTCCTGGCCCGAAGGGAGTGTCGCTGTCATTCCGCCCCAGGTACGTCCGGGTTCATTCTCCAGCAGGTTTCGCATATTACTGTTATAGTTATAGGGCCCCCGTTGTGTCGGATCAAAATAAACATCGAGGGTGTTGATGAAATTTTCTTCAGTAAGTACATCCCTGTTGGGAAACACATCGGTTACCCGAACCGGTTCAGACTCCGGAGTTGTCTCCACCCCTCCCAGGATATTATCAATATTCTGGGGAATGGAATACCAGGCAAAAGTACTACGAAGGTCCGAACGGGCAATTTTTTCTGCAATAGATCCCTCCGGGTTCGGAAATGAGCCGCCATCAAAAAAAATATCGTCGGGTTCGTAACCGGGAACAGCTGCCGGTGCTGCGGCCAGGCTCCAGCGGGATGTGTTCATAAAACTGAGTCCGATATCCACCCCCTCGAAATCGTCTATATACGAAAGACCATTTTCTTCATCCTCAAACAAACGATTATCTCTTATCGCATCTCTTACGGCATTTGTCTGGGAAACTCCCGGGCTGAGCTGGGCAAATTCTCCGCTGAGAACTAAACTGGAAGGCTCTTTTGTTTGCAAAAGAGGAATATTATTGAGTCCCCTGGTAAGCCAGGGAGCGTCAAAATAAGCGTTAGCATCAAAACCAAGTACTGCATTATTTACAGGTTCGTCACCAATCTGAATCTTATCCTGAATAGGTTTTTCTTTTAACCGGAAATACGTACTTCCGAAACTGATATTATTGTTGATATCATATTCAGCCCGTAAACCGGTGAAGCTTTTCTGTGCAATCTGGGCCAGCTGATTATTTTCATACTCTATTCTCAATTCCTGCCCCCTGCGCAAGTATTGTTCATTTAATATGGTAATACTGCCAATGGAATAATCCACTGCATAATCTGTTCCTTCCTGAAGCTCACGTCCATTGGCAAATACATTTACAGAACCTTCCACAAGAGAGTAACCCAGCGAATAACTGTCGGAAATTCCTCCCCTGGCCTGCCCCTCGATCAGGTAAAAATTATTTTTAGATATCTGGTTGGCATTCGTTTTTTTCTCGGTGTAAAGTTCGCTAAAGGTTATGTCGTCGATTTCATCCTGACTCAGAGGTGTTTCTGCCAGAAGGTCTGCAATTCGATCACCGAAAGGCTGTAAATATGGAAACAGGATTCTGCCGTTGGCAGGATTAAGGATGCGCGTACTGAAATCGATATTATTATCAGGAATTAAAGCCCCCTGCTGGTCAACCCGGTCAAGTCCCAGATCCTGAAGCAGAATTGAGCTTCGTTCCGGAAGAGAACTGCTGGGAATATTCATTTCAGTATATTTTACGTCAATATCAAGACCGTCGGGTGTCAAATTCGAAGCACCCAGCGAATATATATTTTTCATCATCAGATCCCATGCAGGATTGGTAGTAGTAAGATTCTGCGGACGAATAAGCTTCAGGTAAATGCGATTACCCCCGCTCTGGCTCACATCTCCGACACTGATCGTTTCTCCTGTCTGGGGATCACGATATTTAAAAGAGACAGCCAAAGCCTGCCGGGAATTCAGATTTCTTTTTAAGGAAATGAAGCCCAGATTGCGATCCAGCTCATAATCAGCCCCCTCTTCCAGTGGTATAAAGAACCCCTCGACAAACTCTTCGGAATCAACCGCGAAATCAGATGCTGAAACACCTTCCGAAAGATCACGAAACTGGTCCAGTACAGCCTGATCAAACGGGTCCAGATCCTGATCAGGCGGAGCATAAGAACCGTCGGGGTTCTGCACGACACCCAGATCCACAAGAGCGATAGCCTGACGTTCACCCTGAAAAGATTGTGTTGACTCCCGTAAAACCCAGACGTTAATTTCAGAAAATTGAAGGGCCTGCCCCGTTTGCTGCGGATCCGACATATTTGGTTCGAACTCCTGTCTTGTGTAGAAATCCAGGAAGAAATGACTGTCGGCTTCATAATCGGCCGGACGAATAGCGATATCCTGTTCCTGCGAACCGCCGGTGATTGTCTCCGTATTATTTTCCCCCTCCTGTTGAGAAAGAACCGACGTCAAACGTAATGAGCCCAGCCGGGCTATTCCTTTCACACCGAAAAGGGAATTTCCCCCGCGGATCAGGGAGTTGCCGGTTTCCATAGCCACATTACCCATTTCCATTCGCTGCAGTATTTCATCCTCATATCCCTGGTATGTGATACTCAGTCTGTTTTGAAAATCAAATGCCGCCTCAGTATCCCAATCGGTTTGAATCGAGAGCTTGTCACCAATAGTACCCTGTATGTTCAATCTCAAATTCTGTTGAAAAGTCGGATCGATTTGTGTTTGCTGGTCGGCCGGTATTTCGGGATTTTCCGTTTTTTGGATCGATGCTCCGGCGTTCATATTTGCCGTACCGTTTATACGAAGATTTACTTCAGGTTTTCCGAAAATAGTACTGAAAGTCGATTCATCGCCGGCAGGAATATCCAGTCTGAAATCAAGCGGGCCGCCCGTTTCATCTCTTGTTGTACGGGCCTCATCAATCAGATTTTGCCAATTTCTCATTTTTGCATATTCCCGGCTTCGCCTGCTGTAATTATCAAAACTCATGATAAGAGGATTCGTCACCGGTATATCAAACAGATAACGTTGACTGCGATACATTCCCGACGTATCGCGTTCTACTAATACCTGTTCTTCATCCAGATCTATATAGTAAAGGCCCGGTACAGGTCTCACAAAAGGAAGGGATATATCAGGGGGAGGCAGAAATCTGAAAAGGGTATCGCCCGGAACCGGTACCATAAAACCAGTATCCGACTGTTCCTGTGCATAGCTGTTATCGGTATCAATCAGCAATACAACAAGAAACAGAAATCCAAAACTAATATGGAAATAAATTGGTTTGAGCTGCACGAAACCGTTGTAGACTATATTTTGCGTTAGACCATCAAGTTAACTTATGGTAGCAGTGTCGTATATACAGCTCCTGTTGATTTGAATTGAAAGTTTAGATTATACAGCTAATCCCAAAGACAGTGTGAAAATACGTTTAGATGCAGTAATAATCAGAAACTTTTTAAGTTGTTAAATGGTAAAATAAAACGCCATTACTATTAAATTGTAAGGAAAATCTACTGTTACAGCGATTCTCTCCCATTTTATTCCCGTACTGCTTCGCTATACAGTCCCCGGAAACAGCGGCAAGAGGTTTATTAACCGTAAATCTGTTTTATCATACTCCGAATTATAACAGAATAATAGATTCTACAAAAGTTAGATACAGGCTTTTAAAAAATTAGAAGTATTTTGTAATAATTTAGTGTATCGCCTAATTTAGGGATATTCTAACCAATAACGATATGAAATTCTTACCCAATAAATTTCAACTGGACGTACTGCGAAGGCACTTTGGCCCGTTTGTTTTCTGTTTTTTCACGCTGATGTTTTTGCTTTTGATGCAGTTCCTGATCCTCTATATTGATCTTCTCATCGGTAAGGGATTGCCGTTTCTTGTTATTATTGAATTGATTATCACCAACCTTGCGTCCATGGTTGTTCTGGCCATTCCGATGGCGGTACTGGTAGCCTCTTTGATGGCCTATGGCAAACTGACAGAATTGAATGAGCTTACAGCACTGAGAGCGGCGGGAGTTAATCCATTTCGCATTATAAGTCCTGTATTGGTATCGGCAATTATTCTCTCCGTCTTTCTGGCTTGGTTTTCCAATGATGTTTTACCGGATGCCAACCAGCGTGCCCGCTCTTTATTTATTGATATCCGCCTGAAAAAACCAGGATTCGATCTCAAACCCGGTGAATTTTATGACGGCATCGACGATTATACTTTTCTGGTACAGGATATTACCAGCGAAACGGACTCACTGCATGATATTACTATTTATCAGGAATCCACCAGAGAGCGGAATGAAGCCTATATAAAAGCAAAAACCGGCCAATTAAAGAGTGAACACGACGGGCAGACACTTAATCTCTTTTTAAATGACGGATCGGTCACACAATTCCTGACAAGCCGGAAAGACGGTAAAAGGATTTCTGTAGTAGAAAAGACCAACTTCTCACGGTACAGAATCAGTTTTGATCTCTCAGATCTGAGTTTTTCCCGTTCAAACCCGGAATCCCGTTCACGAAACGACCGGACAATGAAGATCGAAGCGATGCTTTCGGTTGTTGATTCCCTCAGGCGCGAAATTAAGGAAGAAAAAAAGAAAGTAAATGAAGAACATAGCTTTCTGACTATTGATATTGAAGAGGATCATTCCGGCAGATCCAGAATGCAATTGCAACTGGCACAATCAGGTCAGGAAGTAGATGACCCCCCTTATCAAAGCGATTATGTGGTTCTCAACATGTTGAAAACTCAAAATATGCAGCGTAACCTGCACAGCATTACACTTTCTGATCTGCGCAATTATCGGACTTCCTACGAAAACCTGATTTCGGACACCCAGTGGCGGTTGAATCGAATAGCAAGTTATCTGGTTGAAGTTCACAAAAAATTCTCGATCCCGTTTGCCTGTTTTATCTTTGTTCTGCTGGGTGCACCTATCGGAATGTATACACAAAAAGGAAACCTTGGATATGCTGCGCTTATCGGTACGGTTTTTTTGACTTTTTACTGGATTTCAATTATTCAGGGAGAAAAACTGGCAGACCGCCATTTTATTACCCCCTTTACCGGAATGTGGTTTTCCGATATCTTATTGTCCATAATTGGCGGTTATATGGTTTTTCGCTTATGCACTCCTTATAAACTTTCAGATTTGTGGAGACAAAGTGATTAAAAAAATTGATCGGTATATTTTTTGGCGGCTGTTAACAACTTCCCTTTTTGTACTCGGAGTTCTCATCTTCGTTTTTATCGTGATCGACTTCTCAGAACACAGCGAAGATTTCAACGACAGAGGGGCTACCATGGATGAAATATTCGGCCTCTATTATTTTAACTACATACCTGAAATAATACGCCTCGTAATTCCTGTCGCTGCATTTGTAGCCTGTCTGTATCTGACGGGACAGATGGCCGACCGTTTTGAAATTGTTGCACTTAAAGCCGCCGGTGTAAGTCTTTACCGCATACTTCTACCCTACCTGGTATTTGCTGTTCTTGCTACGGTGACCATAAGTTTGCTTGATGGTTTTATTATTCCGGATGCCAATTCGGAGCGTATCGCTTTTGAATCAAAATACCTTAAAGATAAAAGTGAGAAAGTGGATAGTAATAAGCTATTTCGTCAGGAATCGCCGAAAACAATTTTTAAGATTGGATATTTTAATGTAAAGGAAAATACCGCATACAGGGTAGATGTCATTCACTTTGACGGCGACAGTATTGCCAGAAGCATGTTCATTCAGCGAATGATATGGCAGGATGAAAAGAAGCAGTGGCGATTGGAAGATATAGAGAAACGTATTTATACAGCAGCAGGCTATATCTCTCAGCAAGACACTGCCGTCGATACCACTTTAAACATGCTTCCGCGTGATCTGGCCCGAACAACCTCGGATATCTATCAACTCACCTATCCTGAGGCCGAAGATTATATCCGGTCAATTGAACGAAGTGGTGCAGGTAATATAGCCCTGCCGAAAGTCCAGTTATTCGGGCGCTACGCCTATCCTTTTTCTATAATTGTTGTCATTATTGTTGGCTTTGCCATAGCTTCGGAACGACGCAAAGGGGGAAAGGGATTTCATATAGCTGCCGGACTGGTCGTCAGCTTTCTCTATCTGGTAATGCTGAAAGTTATCGAACCTTTTGGTGGAAAAGGTCAAATAGCGCCCTTTGCTGCAGCCCTGCTGCCCCACCTGTTTTTCCTGGTAGTTGGATTGGGTATGCTCTTTACAGCAAGAAAATGATTTGGTAATGCGTGATACGTAAAAGCGTAATTTCTCCGCTGCTATGCTATTATGCTGCCCTTCCGGCATCCAGAACTCCTCAGCTGACAGAATAGTTCGGGGCTTCTTTAGTGATTTGCACCGAATGAGGATGGCTTTCTTTATATGCTGCTGACGATATCTGTACGAACTCTGCCTTTTGCAGTTCCGAAATATCGGCTGCTCCGACATATCCCATTGCAGCACGCAAACCGCCGGTCATTTGATGCACAACTTCACTCAAATGTCCTTTATAAGGAACACGTCCTTCAATACCCTCCGGCACCAGTTTATTTATATTGTCTTCCACATCCTGAAAATACCTGTCTTTCGATCCCTTTTCCATCGCGCCCAGACTTCCCATACCGCGATAAGATTTATATTTTCTTGATTCATAAATAATCGTTTCACCGGGGCTCTCGTCCACACCTGCAAACATTGATCCCATCATTACGGCATCTGCACCACCGGCAATTGCCTTCGGGATGTCGCCCGTCTGTTTAATCCCGCCATCGGCAATAAGCCCCACATCAGCCTGATGGGCATATTCTGCAACCTCCATAACCGCACTTAGTTGAGGTACCCCAACCCCTGTAACTACACGCGTCGTACAAATAGATCCCGGTCCTACTCCAACTTTGATGATATCCGCACCTGCATCGACTAAGGCTTTTGCAGCCGACTTTGTCGCAATATTACCGGCAATCAGATTTAAATCGGGATATCCTTTCTTTATGGTTTGTACCATATCCAGCACACCTGACGAATGACCGTGGGCGGTATCAACAGTGATTATATCCACACCGGATTCTACCAGTGCCGCCACCCGCTCCATGGTATCGGCTGTTACCCCTACCGCTGCTCCAACCCGTAATCTTCCCATATCATCTTTACAGGCGTGAGGAAAATTCATTTTCTTTTCAATGTCCTTGAAAGTAATGAGTCCGACAAGCTTATTATCCTTATTGACTATAGGAAGTTTTTCTACCTTGTGCTCCTGGAGCAATTTTTCAGCTTCCTCCAGCGTCGTACCTTCCCGTGCAGTGATAAGATTATCACTGGTCATAATCGTACTCAGCTTCTTATCGACATAGTGCTCAAAACGAAGATCGCGGTTGGTAACGATTCCAATCAAGGTGTCATCCTCCTGTACAATCGGAATTCCACCGATTTTATGTTTTCTCATTAAAGAACGGGCTTTACGCACCGTCGAGTCTTTATCGAGCGTTACGGGGTCAACGATCATTCCACTCTCACTGCGCTTAACCATTCGCACCTGGTCGGCCTGCTCTTCAATAGACATATTTTTATGGAGCATAGCAATGCCGCCCTCCCTGGCCAGGGCAATCGCCAGCCTGTATTCCGACACAGTATCCATTGCCGCACTGAGTACAGGTATATTCAGCTTCAGGTTCGGAGCCAGCTGAATACTGGTATTAACTTCACGCGGTAAAATTTGTGAATAGGCGGGAACCAGGAGAAGATCGTCATAGGTAAGCCCCTGGCGTGTAATGCGGTCGAATGGAGAGGAATTCTGCATGATAAAATAATCTGCAAGCGTTGGTGTTCAGGTTTGGGCAAAGATAAAAAAAAGCAGACGCAAGTGCTTAATATAATTTTTATCTTATTTAGTTATCAGGTTAACTACAAAAGAGTTCATTAATTGTAACATTGATCCCCGTAATTCCGAATAGTTTCCCTCATTATTCAATAAAGCCAACTTGAGATGGATTCTAACCACCGATTTAACAGAGATGAAATAAGTAAACTTTTAAAACAAGCTGCTGAGTTAGAGCATGCTGACAATATTGATGACGAAAGTGATGGACTTACCCTGCAGGAACTTCAACAGGTTTCAAAGGAAGTTGGTATTGATCCCAAATATATCCAACAGGCCCTCCGAAAACTACAGGCTCCGACTCAGTCATTCACGTCCAAACTTTTGGGTGGACCGTTTAAATATAATATTCTTGAAACCGCAACAGGAACTTTGACCGAACAGGAATGGGAAGAAGTTGTTTCCGAAATCCGCAGAATACACGGTGGTATCGGGAAAACCAGCAAATTGGGTAATACTTTTGAGTGGGAACAACGAAAACAAGAAGTAGGATATATTCAAATTTCTCTGTCTCCTAAAAAAGATCATACCAAAATTCACATCAATGCAAATTACCGATATTATGCATCGATAATATACACATTTGCCGGAGTATTTGGCGCTATGCTTCTGATCATATTTTTTAAGAAGATGGGATTTTCCGGCATCACCCAAACAATTGCAGCGATCTTTGGAACTACTGGAATATTGACCAGTACCCGCTTCTATCTTTCTAACTGGATGAAGAAGAAGCGAAAAACGTATGATGAACTTATCAATCACTTTCAGAAAATGTTGAGGCCTGATAGTAAAACCAAGTATTCATCCTCAATAACTGTCCCACAAGCTGAGGAGCAGCAGATCCCTGAAGCTGATTCTATGAGCGATCAAACCAATAAAGTAAAAGATTAACTTTAAAGGTTTCTTACTTTCAACGCCTCAATGGCCGTATCCAGTGAACAGATATCATCTTCATAACTATTTACCCAATGCATTACGCGCCGGCGGCGGCGTGCAACATTAGGATCACAACTGGAGTACTGGCCTTGCAATTCGGCCACCATGGCAGAAACATCGTCTTTAATTTCTATCTTAAGGCTATCCGGAAGGTGACTCCAGCCCATTAATTCAAACATATGCTGCAGTTGCCGGTGCTCCTGTTCAGCTTCAATCAATACTTTTCTTAATACAGGTTCCAGGTTTACATTCGGCTTTTTTGTACTTCTCTGTTTTGCGGATTTCATTAATTTACCTCAGCTTAATTGATGTTCATCTCTAGTATAATTGACCGATGTGACACCATTCTGTCACCCCATGTCAGGGAATTTACAATGCCTGAAAAATATATCTGGTAGAAGGATCACGCTGGGAGTCGAACACGTCTCATTTGCTCTGAAACAGCAGCTGGATGACGCTATAGGTAGATATTTTGGGGCAGGTAATTAAAAACACTCTCCATTGTCATCCCGAGTGGAAGTCCGCGGTTTCTGCGGGCTGGAACCGAGGGATCTCATCCGCTCTGAAGAAGCAGCTATTTAATAAAAGGCATGATTAGTTGCCCTTGCTTGAAATATAAGTTGATACCAATTTAATGCCTTTGCCACACGGATGGTCCCGAAAGCGTTCGGGATGCCCGTGATTGGATAGGAGCAGATAATAAAAACCACCAACGTATTTCTCAGCTTCAAACCTGGAGACATTCCAGAATGTTTATAGAACTCCAAAATCTTTACAGACTACTCGGGATATATCGATTTCTTAGCTGCAAGTAGCGTATTCTTCATCAACATAGCAACGGTCATGGGACCCACTCCACCCGGAACGGGGGTTATCCAGCCGGCTTTTTCTTTGACGCTATCGAAGTGACAATCACCAACCAGAGAATAACCTTTCTCTTTGGTTTCATCTGCAACACGATTAATGCCCACGTCAATCACCACAACCCCCTCTTTTACCATTTCCCCTCTGATAAGGTTAGGCTGTCCCGCGGCTACAACTATTATATCGGCAGAGATCGTATGCGCGGTCAGATCCTTGGTATACTTGTGGCAAACAGTAGTAGTTGCCTTCCCCTCAGTTTCCTCTTTTGAAAGCATAATCGACACTGGTCGTCCTACAATATTACTGGCTCCTACGACTACAGCATGTTTGCTTTTTGTAGGAATACTGTAATACTTCAACAATTCAAAAACACCCGCCGGTGTACATGAGCGAAAGCAGGGTTGATCGACTGAAAGGCGTCCCACATTCATCGGATGAAATCCATCTATATCCTTTCGGTAATCGATCGCCTCGATAACATCATGTTTTGACAGATGTGAAGGAAGAGGAAGCTGTACAAGAATTCCGTCCACCTCATCATTTTCATTAAATTCACGAATCTTTTTTTTCAACTCCCTGGCCGAGACTGTATCGGGCAGGCGAAAGGTATCAGTTTCAATACCTACTTCTTTGCAGGCCCGGGTTTTAGCACCGACATATACATTGGAGGCGGGATCGTTGCCTACCAATACCGCCTGGAGAAAAGGAGGCCGGTTACCCGAATCAACCCAATCCTCAACATCTTTTCGAACTTCATCCCTGGTTAACGCTGCTACTTTCTTCCCATCAATAATTTTAGCTGACATCCTGTGGAATTGTTGAATTGTTGATTTGCTGATTTATTGATTTACTGATTTGCTGAATTGGTAAGTGGTCCGATGACTAAAAAAAGCAGCCGAACGTTAGCATCATCCGGCATCTGGTATCCAGCCCTACCGTTCAATATCATATTTTTTCATCTTGTTGTACATATGGCTGCGCTGAATATCGATTTCTTCGGCCGTTTGTGAGATATTCCAGTCATTTTCTTCAAGCTTGTGCAGCAAAAATAAACGTTCTGCAGATTCTTTGAAATCCTGAAATGATTTAATTCCATTCAACATACTTTCAAGTCTGCCGTCTTTCTTTTGCCGTATGAGCGTAAGGTTTTCCACATCCTCTTTTTTGATTATCGAATAATCGGCCAATAATCCCAGTCGTTCAACAGCATTCTGAAGCTCTCGTACATTACCCGACCAATTTTGTTTCATGAGAGTTTCCAGAGCTTCATCCGAAAAGGATATCCCTGAAAACATAATATCCTTTTCAGCAAGACTCTCCAGGAAGTCTTCGGCGAGTAGAGGAATATCCTGGCGCCGTGCCCGCAGCGGGGGCACATGAATGGGAATTACGTTTAACCTGTGATATAAATCTTCTCTGAACGTACCTCTATCAATTTCATTCAGCAGGTTTTTATTCGTTGCTGCAATTATCCGGACATTGACATTAATTTTTTTTGTACCTCCGACCCTGACGATGGCATTTTCCTGCAGGGCACGCAACACTTTGGCCTGTGCATCTGTACTCATATCACCCACCTCATCCAGAAACAGTGTGCCACCGTGGGCCTGCTCGAACTTTCCTATTCTTTTACTGGTCGCACCCGTAAAAGCCCCCCTTTCATGCCCAAAAAGTTCGCTTTCAAGCAGTTCAGAAGGTATAGCGGCGCAGTTAACATCCACAAAGGAATTTGTACTGCGTCTGCTTTTTTCATGGATCCAGCGGGCTACAAGTTCTTTTCCGGTCCCATTTTCACCGGTGACCATTACCCGTGAATTTGTTTTAGCGACTTTTTCAATCGTCTGTTTGATTTGCTTTATAGCATTGCTTTCCCCGATAATTTCAGGCACTTTCGGCAAACGGGAACGGATACTTTTATTTTCTTCGGTCAACCGGTATTGATCGAGAGCATTGCGGACACTCACCAGCAGCCGGTTTAAATCAGGTGGCTTCTCAATGAAATCAAACGCACCTTTTTTAGTAGCTTCCACGGCCACCTCTATATTACCATGTCCCGAAATCATAATTATAGGGAAGTCGTACCGCTGTTCCTTCAGCTTTGACAGGATCTCCATACCATCCATTCCTTTCATCTTAATATCAAGCAGCATCAGGTCGATGGTTTTTCCATTAACGATAGAAAATACCTGTTCCCCGTTTTCAGCTTCCAATACGTTATAATCCTCAAACTCAAGAATCTCCTTCAGGGAATTACGAATACTTTTTTCATCATCTGTGACCAGTATGGTTGCTTTTTCTTTAGACATCTGTGCTAATATTTATAATATAGCTTTGATAAAATCGTCTCATGTATAAAATCAATGTAAGATGTTTTTTCGGTATAATTATTGGTAATTATACTGAAAACGAGCGGTTTGCCCGACTCTGCCTGCATGTAACCGCTTAAAGCCCTTACTCCGGATACAAATCCGGTTTTCCCGCGCATCTGGCCTTTCAACGGGCTGCTTCTGAAACGATATTTCAACAATCCGTCAATACCGGCAAGCGGCAGGCTGTTTTTATAATCTTCAAAGACGGGTTTATTTTGCATCTGTACCAAAAGCCAGCTCAAATCTTCTGCCGGTAACAATGTAGAGGAAGCCATACCTGATGCATCCTTCATTTCAAGCTTTGTAGTATCTATCTCAACAGAGTGTGCGAAGTCGCGAATTATGGCCAATCCGAGCTCGGTACTTCCTGCTATATTGAAACGTTCGGCAGCTGCTGTTTTGAGCAACATTTCCGCATAAAAATTATCGCTTTCTTTATTGATCCGGGCTATCAACCTGTGAAGAGGTACCGATTGATGCTCAGCCAATACCATATACTGATCATCAGACCATTCCTGGCGGCGGTTGTCTATAAACGTGCGGCCTGTTATAGTAATGCCGCCATCCTCCAGATATTTTTTCATCGTATCGATAAAATACATCGGGGCATTAAATACAGAAAGTGATTCCGTTTCAACATAATTTTGTGGCAATTTACTGCGTAATATAATGGTATTTGTTCCCATTAACCTCCGGTAGAATTCATCATATTCTGAATCGGGCGGTGTAATAACCTGATCATTGATAAATTCAACATAGTCAGTGTCAAAAGGAAACCATTCTATTTGCGGCTTTTTCCCGATTTCCCGGTTAGCTGTAACGAGCAGATCAACAGCATTGTTGTTAAAAGAAAGAGCACTTATTTCCACACCATAGTAAAATGATAAATCATCCCAATCCCAGCCTTCCGGGTACGGCTCACTGTCAAAGTAGCCGTCGTTGCCGATAAGATTACCTGCAATCCTGTGGATACCGAGAGAATCGAGTACCGAATAAAACTTTTCGAAAACATGTAATCTATCCCGGTTATAAAATTCACCGCTGACAGAAGGATCACCGGAACCGCGAATGATAATATCACCATACCAGGTATTGCCGTTCTGATAGCCCAGCCCATACATTTTGGTTGAAAAACGAAAATCCGGCCCCAATTCATCCAGAATTGCTGCTGTACTCAGCAATTTAAAATTAGAAGCTGGACGAACAAGCTTGTCATAATTATATCCTTCAAGAATTTTTCCGCTGGAATCACGAACCACAACAGACCAGAAGGCGTCAAAAGCACGGCTGTTTTCGATAGGCTGAAGAATTTCCGGTGAAGCTGTAACCTGTGCCTGTACCGTACCGGATCCCCGGTTTATGAGAAGTACCAGATAAATTACGAACCCTAATATTATTTTTCCTCTATACATATATCCTTCTTCGGAAACAATACCACTGATTTGATTTATTCAACTGCTAAAAGATACATGTTCCTCTTCCCGAAATTGCTTTATTATATCTTCTGATGTTTGACAGTCGCGGAGCTTTTCCCGGAATTCGCTGTTATTCATCAGTCTTGAGATCCGGCTTAAGAGTTTAATATGCAGACTATTGCTCGATTGAGGTCCCACAAGTAAAAACACCATTGAAACCGGCTCATTATCTATTGCATCATAATCTACCGGATTTTTCAAAATAGCAAATGCTGCATATGTCTCATCTATACCCGCTGTTTTCCCATGTGGAATGGCCAGACCTTTTCCTACACCAGTCGACATAATTTTTTCGCGCTCTATCACCGCTTCATAAATTTTATCCAATTGTTCACCGGATACTTTCGACTGCAGGGTAGAAACCAACTTTTGTAGTATTTCAGCTTTATTTTTGGCTTCTAGATTAGACAATATGGTTTGCGTGTCTAACAAGCTGAAAATGTTCATGCGAAAAATTATAAATTTTAACTTTTAATGATGTTGAAATATACTCATCGTTTAACTTGTGATACAACTATTTACTTATCTATTTTAACGGGTCAATGTTGAAGTGGACGTATACCGTTATGGACAGGTGAATAAAGCCGTACAACCGAAACCGACGTTTAATTCACTGTATAAAACATCTTTTAGTCGTAATATCGTTTAATACTTCTGAGCAAATTTTGTAAACTTCGATGATGAATTATTTATTGGGAATAACGGCCGTATTATTTAAGGATATTCAAACGGAATTACGTTCCAGATATGCTATTAATACGGTATTAGCTTTCGTTGGTGCATCTTTGCTTCTCGTTTTGTTCTCCCTGAATGCAGAACAGCTCTCGCCGACACCCAAAAGTGCATTGGTCTGGATCATCATTCTTTTTGCAGCATTATCGAGCCTGTCCCGTTCTTTTGTAATGGAGACGGAACGACAGACATACGATCTGCTCAGATTACACAGTATCTCCGGCGCGGTATTTGCCGGCAAGCTGTGTTATAATTTTCTGTTCACTCTTTCAGTTAATCTGGCAACATTCCTGCTTTATATATTCTTACTCGGAATGTCCATTGCCGACGGTACGGCTTTCTTTCTGGTTCTGGTATTGGGTACAGCGGGGCTTTCGGGAGTTGCAACAATGCTGGGAGCCATCGTTTCACAGGCAGATCGAAAGGGGGCGATTTTTTCTGTGTTGAGTATCCCCCTTCTGTTCCCTTTGATTCTAATTTTAGTTCGGACAACAAGAGCGGCTCTTATCGAAGGTTTTACTGAAAACTATTTAAATGATTTCTGGGCTCTGTTCGGTTATGCAGGTGTTACAATAACTGCCGGTATTTTACTTTTTGATTATATTTGGGAAGAATAGATTATGACTGATTACAAAAAATTGACATACAACTTTGGCGACCGTCGCCTGGTCGGCCAGCAGTTTGCACGTGAACATTTCAAACGTATTGTACAATCCGGGCGTATCAGCCATGCATATCTGTTGTCGGGTCCGCCCGGTGTCGGTAAAACGGCCTTCGCTCTGACATTTGCAGAAATCATCAATGGTATTGATAACCTTACCGACCTGGACAATCAGGCTTTTTCAAAGAAGAAATCGTGGTTTTCACACCCCGATATCCATGTTTTCCTGCCCCTGCCCTCAAGTGTGGTAACCAATAACGATGTGGCAGCAGAATTGAGACCGCGCCTGGAGATGTTGAGGAAAGATCCGTATGAAATTGTTGATTTCAGCTTACGTCCCTCACTGACAAATGATGAAAGCTCTAAAAACCTTCGGGCTTTTTATCCGATCAAGTATTTCAGGGAGAAAATTCGTCCGACAGCATATTTGAAACCTAATGAAGGTGAGAAAACAATTATCATATTAACCGGAATTGAAAGTATGCGTGACGAAGCGGCAAATGCATTCCTCAAATTGCTTGAAGAACCGTCTGAGAATCTTATCTTTATTCTTATAACTGAACAATCGGAAGCACTTCTGCCGACAATTATTTCACGGTGCCAGCATATACCATTGTCTCCGTTGAAAACCAGCGAAATTGAACAGGCATTGATAGATTATGACGGGCTCACATCCGAAGATGCCAAATACCTGGCCCGGGTCTCGGGTGGAAATTATGCAATGACTCGCTTTTTTGATGTTGGCACACTAAAAAACACGCGCGAAGAAATAATCGGCTTCTTACGGAATGCTTACATTCAGGATGCCGTTGAAATTTCACAGCAGGTCCAGGACTGGCAGAGCCAACAAAACCTCGAGGGACAAACGGCTATCCTCAATATTCTGGAAGTTTTTATCCGGGACCTGATGATATATCGTTCAACTCAAAATGAAAAGCTTGTAACCAATGCCGATCAGATTGATGTGATCAGGAAGTTCTGCAGTACGCTGAAAGATGCGAGGCTGGAAGATATGATTGAACAGACAAACAGCTTTAAACCTATGATATATCAAAATGTGCAGCCAAAACTTATTTTTACAGTACTCGCCCTCCGTTTTTCAAGCCTGATGCGAGGGAATGAACCTGAAATATCGGATCGACAATCGTGGAAACATTTACCAGCATTCACCACCTGATATGTCTTTGAAATCGAATAACATACAAACAGTTTCATTCCTGAAGATGCAGGGTGCCGGAAATGATTTTATTGTGCTTGACAATCGGAATTCGGGCTATACGAAAGAACAGGTAATTGAATGGGCCCCCCAACTGTGCAATCGTAAATTCGGCATCGGATCGGATGGTATCCTGGCACTGCAGCCGACTGAAGAAGAAAGACTTGATTATACTATGCTGTATCGTAATCCGGACGGAAGTGATGCCGGTATGTGCGGTAATGGAGCACGTTGTTTAGCTCTCTACGCCCATAAGCTTGGTATGGGTGATACACTCAGATTTAATGTTCACGAAAATGTATATCTTGCTAAAATTACCGGTGACAATCGCGTATGCATTCATTTCCCCACCGAAACCAGGATCCAGGAACAGGCGGTCGATGGAATAACGCTTTATAAACTGCAAACCGGTACAGAACATGTAGTAGTGCCCCTGGATAAAGAAATTACCCTGGACAATGAAAAAAAACTTCGGACAAGAGGAAGGGAGTTACGTAACCACCGGTTATTCGAACCGAAGGGAACCAATATTAATTTTATTTATGGCAATAATATTCATGAGGTACAGATACAAACCTATGAACGCGGAGTAGAAGATTTAACTCTTGCCTGTGGTACGGGTGCCATGGCAGGCGCTCTCGTTTGGCACTACCTGAGCGAACCGCTTTCGGAAACAACCCAGCGAACTGTCGTGGCTAAAGGCGGAACCTTAACCGTCTATTTTCACTATGATTCAACCCGTAACATGTATACCAACCTAAAACTGGAAGGACCTGCCCATTTTGTCTTTGAAGGTTCATATTTCTTGTAGTTTCATCTTCAGCATCATCAGCTTACTTTTTTTAGCTGCTTGCATTCCTGTGAGACAGAGTAATAATAGTCAATCGGAGGAGGATCGTAATATCTATAAGAATGCTTTTACCATACCTCAGCAAAAAGCACCGCCCAATGTTGTTCAAAGCATCCGGCTACACCCCGCGGGGTCTCCTTTCGATCCGCCTGTCATTGAACTGGACAGCAGGGAGCGCCTTATTCTTTCTTTTGATTATCTGGATGAACAGACACAACAGTTCAGGCTGGAAGTTTCCCATCGCACAGCGAACTGGGAAAAAAGCTCTCTCAATCAGTCGCAGTTTTTAAATGGTTTTGACTATACCTATTTACAAACAGGACTACAGAGTTTCACCAGCCGCCCGACCTATCAGCATGTAGAATATGAATTTCCGGATAATGAAATTCAACCTGCCGTAAGCGGTAATTACCTGCTTGAAGTATATGATGACAACAGCGGCAGTTTACTCTTTTCATATCCTTTTTTTGTTACCGAAAATGAAGGTGCGCTGGAAACAGAAATAGAGCAATTATTTGCACAGCGAAGAGACGGACGTTCCCTGGATCAGCCGTTCAGTACCTATCGGTATCCTCCATTCGTTGATTTTCCACAGTTTGATCTTTCCTTCTATTATGCTCAAAACCAATTCTGGGGACGCACAAGGCAAACCCGGAATTTCGACACCTCCACTCAAGGCTCGGTTTCTTTTCATCTTACACGCAATGAAGCTTTCGCAGGCGGACATGATTTTAAACTTTTGGACCTGCGATCATTCGATCCCGATGGAAGGAGAGTACTGGAATACCGGCCCGAAACCACCCCTCCTCAGATCATTTTACAGCGGGATGTCTTATTTTTAGACTCCTCTCCGCAGTTGTTTGCTGAAACAGGTCTGGGCAATTCACTGGATGAACGAAGCAGTGAATACGCTGATGTACATTTCTCACTGGAAATACCTGATGATATCAATCCCGATTCTTCCGGTGCCGGCATATATATTGTCGGGCACTTTAATCATTGGATGATATCCCCAAATAATAAGATGGAGTTTAAAGAAGATACAGGTTTGTGGGAAGGAAGGGCTCTGGTTAAACAGGGCCAATACGCCTATAAATATGTACAAGTGATGAATGGCGGAATTGACGATCTCACCCTGGATGATAGTTTTGTATCTTCTTCCCGCGAATATACAACCTTCGTCTATTTCAAAGACCCCGACCTCCAGTTTGACCGCCTTTTAAAAATCAATCACATCACCACCACCCGCTAAGAATACCACTAAGGCACTTAGTGCACTAAGTGCCTTAGTGGTAGATAGAGTTTAGAAATCGATTCCTATTGAAAAATAATGAACAGGATTACTATCAAAACCACCCCTGAAGAAAGGCCAACCGATGTCATACCTGAATGGTAATCCGAATAATATGGTTCTCAGTCCGAAACCAGCCCCCATTATTATATCGCCTTGATTGGCAGGTATTACCAGGTACTGGTTACTATTCTGCTCAAAGTCGGCCGGTTCGTTATCCAGAACCTGACCGTTGCCTCTGTCTACAAAAATATCACGCTGCGTCTGCAGATGAAAGTCCAGACTGGCCGGATTGGTAACAGCCCTGTCTGTTCCCTGTGGCGTATGAACTATATCCTCGCCCCAGGCCATGCCCGCATCCCAAAACGCGACACCGGTAAGATTATATAAGGGTATTATCGGAATAGGACCCGGAAGAATTGCGGCAAAAAGCGGAAATCGAAATTCTGCGTTTGCAAGGCTGAATTTATCACCGAACATGGCATTAAACTCATGCCCGCGCAGAGGGACAGCAGGTAATGTAAAAAATCTCTCTCCCAGTCGATCTATCGGTATTGAACGCCCTGAAAACCGCTGATTGATCCAGCCGAGCATACCCCCCATAAAGAAAGTCTGTGAATCTCGTCCGAAGGAGGCAGCACCGGAACCACGTAAAGCAAACGAATAGCCTGACCCAAGGTTGAAATATTTGCGATAATCACCCAATATCGATGCAAATTGAAGCGTCTCATTGGTGACAGGAGGGCTTCCTGCCAGACTAACTGAATAACGTGAACCGCCAACAGGTGTTATAAATCCCCGCAAGGTATTATCACGGGTGTAGATAACCTGCGGATAAGCAAATGTAGAATTTTCATTTTGAGAAAAATCCGAAAATGCCAGGGCGAGATCCTGCGAAATGCTGATTACAGAAAGACTTGCATCAATTCTTGTAAACTTGTCGATCGGGTACTGCATATTTACTGCCCCACCCATCGTCCGGAACCGCACCAGCTGTCCCGAAAAGGTTTGGAAATTACTTGCATTGTGGAAAAAATTAAACGACCAGTTCATACGGTTTTCCAGATAGGCATATTGCAAAAAATAGCTGCTGTTTCGCAGGTCAAAATTCAGATTGGTGCCAAACGCTATCTGATGATTGCCCAACAGATCACTGAAGAGAATTTGGGTTAAACCATATGTTCCGTACTGAGTTGAGATACTGCCACCGGCAAATGCGATGTCGGTTGTAAACTTCAGGCGATAATCCTGCGGGATAAAACGACCGTCTTCCGTTTTATTATCTGTTATTTGAAACTTTGCTTCATCCAGGTACTCCTCGGTAAAGGCAGTATCCTCTTCGATAGTAGAATCAAACACGTAGTTTCGAAAATCTATTGTGTCTTCATCTGTCGTGTCTTGTTCCGTTGTATCAGACTGAACCGGCGTATCACCCACCACCTGCTTGGGAACGGCATCAACCATATCAGCTACTTTTTCGGTCAGGCTGGTTTCGTCGATCGGCGTAGTGCGTAACATCTGTTGTACATAACCGGTAGCCGGTACTCTTTCAGCCTCACTTTCACTTGTTCTTCTCTGGGCCCACTCATTTCTTGAAAGTGGTGTATCTACCTCCCGCATAAACGGAGAGCGGATCATAAAAATATCGAGAAATCCTTCATTAACAGTGTTCACAGCCAGACGGCTGCCATCGGAACTGATAGACATCTGCATTACCCCTGTCTGGAGATTAGTCAGCGGAACCGATGTACGGTCCTCGAGATTAAACCGATAGATGTTAGGTATGCCATTTTCATCCGATATATAAACCAATTGTCCATCACGTGTCGTCATCGGTTGATATTCATTCCACTCCGGCGTGATTGTAAGGCGCTGCGCACGATTCGAACCGAGTTGTACGGAGTAGATATCACTGCTGTACATATCTTCATCCAGCAAGAGCCGTGTATTGTTTTTGACAGAATTCAGTTCAAGATGATTTCCGCGGCTGGACGTAAAATATATTGTTTCGGAATCTCCACCCCATGCCGGCTGATGATCTGTAATAACATCATTGGTAACATTGGTGAACTCGCCGTTATTCAGATTATAGACATATATATCCTGGTACGGACCGATATTTCCATCAAAAGCAATTTTATTCCCATCCGGCGACCATGCCACCGATCCGATAGCATCCATCCTGGAGAGCCGGATTATTTTAACTTCGCCTGAATTATAATCAACGATTGCAAGATTATCCCTTCCTTTTGATTTTGTCGAAAGGGCAATTCTGTCTCCGCTGGGTGACCAGCTCAAATTGGGATTGAGAATATTAAGCTCTTCAAAATTGACGTTGTCGTTTCCTTTAATCAGAGTTTTAAGTTTTTCTCCTGTGATTGCACTAACAACAACTACATCAAAGTATCCGCGTGCGTTGGTTATCATGGCGATCTTATCACCCTGTGGGGAAACCGACGGACTTGTATTATAGGTTCCCGACTTTTTCCGGGTAGTAACCTGTGTGCCAAAACTTTTAATGTTCTCACGTTCTGCAACCTCGGGGAGGTATCTTTTCCGATAGAAGTCTCTCCACCGGTCCGAGAATTCTTCGACTGTCAGACCCAGTGTTCGCTGAAAAGTTCCATCTACATTGCGTTGCGTTTTCAACGTCTGCATCACCTCTCCTATTTTCTCGCGGCCGTATTCTTCAACGATAAAGTTCCACATGGACTGGCCGCCGCGATATGCAAAATACCCGCCCAGCCGCTCAATAGGAGGAAGATAATCGTGAATGACAGCATCGCGAATCCACATATCCGTATTTGCATCCCATCCCAAAGCGGAATATTCGGCCATACCTTCATTAAACCAGAGAGGTATCTGCAATTGCGTTCTTCCACTTATAAGCGATTGAGCACTGCCGCCGTAATACATATCATTGATTACCGCATGAACAAGCTCATGATGAAGAACTCTTCTGAAATCATTATAATCGCCGTTGAACGGCATGGTTATCCTGTTTTTAAACAGGTCGGTCACACCTCCTATTCCCTCGGCATCAACAGGCAGCGCAACAACATTTGTCTGGGAGAAGTCATTGTGGGAATCATAAATAATTACCTGGATGCGGTCGGCAATTTGGTGCTCAAAATCTTCCTGTATCTGCTGCAGAGCGGCTTCCAGGGCAAAAGAGGAAAAATTAGCCAACGCGTAATTTTCAGAAGAATAGTAATAGACGTCAAAATGTTCCGATTGAATATAACGCCAATCGAACTCGCTATACTGAACCCGGTTTTTGCCAAAGGAGAAATACTGGGCCTGTGCTTCCTGTATTTCTACCGCTAAAAATGTTAGTACGGTTATACTGACCAACGCATATTTGGTATATGTGGAAACCTTCATATCGTTTTTATTTATGAGATCGCATTATTAATCATCGACAAGTTTGAAGTCTATTTGTCGAGCTTCTATATCAGTTCTAACAACTTTTACACGAATATCTTTCCCCAGCTGATATTTTTTTCCGTGATTACGACCTACCAGGCAGTGACGTTTTTCGTCATAAACATAATAATCATCTGACAAATCACTGACGCGGATCATACCTTCACAATAAATATCTTTCAAATTGACGAAGATACCTTTATCCATAACCCCGCTGATCACCCCGTCGAAATTTTCACCAAGATGCTTGCTGAGATATTCCACCTGCTTGAGTTTCACTGAGTCCCGTTCAGCATCTATAGCCGAACGTTCCTTCTCACTGGTATGAGTACCCATCTTCTTAAGTTCCGTATGCTTATAACCTGATTTCCCTGCAGCATAAGCTTTAAGTAGTCTGTGTACAATTACATCCGGATAACGTCTGATGGGACTGGTAAAGTGTGAATAATGTTTAAATCCTAATCCAAAGTGACCTATGTTATCAGGACTGTACTCTGCTTTGGCCATTGCCCGCAAGATCAAATCGTTGACTGTCAGTTCCATTGAAGTATCTTTAATTTGCTCCAGCAGTACATTTATCGCTTTAGAACTCACTGTTTGGCTTTCAATGCGAAAATCGATGCCGATCGGCTTCACATTATCCCTGATATTCTTAAGTTTTTCAGCATCAGGCTTATCATGGATACGATAAAAGAACGGAAAAAGATCTTTTGTTTTCTTCTTACCGGATTGCCGGCGAAGATTTTCAATATGATAGGCAACGGTCCGGTTTGCCATCAGCATGCATTCTTCAATAAGTTTATGAGCAAAAACTCTTTTCTTCAAAATGACCTCCAGGGGAGTGCCGTCATCATCAAGTACAAATTTAGGCTCGGGAGTTTCAAAGTTGATACTGCCTTCTTTGAAACGTTTATCCAGCAGTATATTGGCCAGCTTTGCCGCTGTTTGTATTTCAGTAGAATACTTGCTGTCTCTTCCGTCAATTACTTCCTGGGCCTGTTCATAGGTAAACCGCCGGTCGGAATGGATAACCGTTTCCTCAATGGAATAATCAACCAGCTTACCGTTGGGTGCAATTTCCATGAAACAGCTGTAAGCAAGCTTGTCTTCATTCGGACGAAGACTGCAGACAACATTACTGAGTTTTTCCGGAAGCATCGGGATTACCCGGTCTACGAGATAAACACTGGTCGCCCGCTTATAACCTTCTTCATCAAGTACTGAATTCTGAGACATATAATGGCTTACATCAGCAATATGTACCCCCAGATAGTAATTACCGTTATCCAGTACCTTAATGCTGAGTCCGTCGTCAAAATCTTTGGCATCTTCGGGATCTATCGTGAATACCGTCTCATTCCGTATGTCGCGACGACTCATAATCTCCCTCTCGGGAATTTCAGTTGGTATATCTTCCACATATTGTTCTACGTCAGGAGGAAATGAAGCTTTAATTTGGTTTTCCGCCAAAATGGAAAGTATGCTGGCATTGTTGGTTCCTTCCTTACCCAGAACTTCAATGATTTTTCCTTCGGGAAGCGACCGGGGATGAACCCAATCTATAAGTTCAAAAATAACTTTGTCCCCGTTTTTGGCATTATTGATATTCCCGGGAAGTACAAAAAAGTCGGTGTGAGCTGATTTTTCATCTGTTTCGATCACATAATTTTGTGCTCCCTGCTTCTTGAGTGTACCCACAAACATATCACGACCCCGTTCAAGGATTTCCACGATCTTCCCTTCGCGCCGGCCGGCCCTGCCTTTCTTGCCGGAGAGCTGTACCTTTACGATATCATCCTGGAGGGCTGTCTTAAGCTGGTTGGATGAAACAAGAACATCTTCATCAAACTGCTCGGTGATTAAATAGCCCGTACCGCGGCGGCTGATATCTATTTTGCCCGTTACAATGTTTGGATCTCTTCTCTCTCTTTTATCTTTTCCCTTACTATTTCCGTTGGGAGAAAGCTGGATAGCTCCCCCCTTCCGCTTCTCAATCAAATCACGGTCATACAGATTGTTGATAGCATCTTTTAAACGCTGATTATCCTTTTTATCTTCTACCTGCAGGATATTTTGCAGCAGATCAAACGACAAATGGGATTGAGGATTTTTCTGCAGTATATCCAGAATGATTTCTTCGAATGTATTTTTCTCGTTACTCATTAAGTGTCTTCTAAATTTTTTCTTAATTCTTATTTAAAATCTCGGTTATTTTATTTTCTTCGTCAATTTCCTTCGCTTCCTCTTCTTTGATTCCAAAGAGTTTATCAAACGTGGAAGTTATCCGGTTTACTAACTCATGCCAGGTATTATATTGTACCTGAGCTTCAAGTCCTATGCCATCGACACTGGGTGTAACATCTCCGGTCTGTGAGCTGTTGGCTATATTACCAAGGATTTGATCCTGCCTGTGAAATGCTGTCAGAGATAATCCCCTGCGTATCCTGTAAGTGGCATTAAGATCACCAATGCGATCACCAATTGAACTTTCACTGGTACCGCCGGTAATCTGTCCTTCACGCCTTAAAATGAGCCTGTCATTATACAAGCGCAAAGCAATACCCAAATCAATTTCATTATAGGCGTTCAGATTAAAGTCGATATCAAATCGACTGACGTCACTGTTTAACAGTGAATTTATCTGATTTGAAAGCAAAGGACTGATTACCTGGTTTGAAAGCAATGGATTAATAACTGCTGAGCCTCTTGTAATACTTTGACTGAGTGATGCCGTAGCATTTTCTGCATTCTGTGATGGAATAAACTGCCCTGTAACAAGAATACTGGTTGCCTGGATGAGCTTTTCCTGCTCATCACGATTAATCTGATTCAGCCTGTATGACAAAGTAGAACTGGAAGATATTTCAAGGGAATTCGGCAGTCTGAAAAAATATTCATTTTGGACAGCAGTGACTGTACCGGTAATATTGACAATAAGATCGACCGGTACCTGCTGACTTGAATTTTGTGATGTAGCATCGTTGGATGCACGCGAGGTCAAAGATGCAATATTAGGCCTGGCCCTATAGACTGCACTGATATCCAAACGCGCATTATCGGGATCACCCTCCCAAAGAATAGAACCACCGGGTTCAAGCTCAAGCCTCCGGCTGAAAATCTCTCCGCTGACAAACTGATAGTTCCCTGAAGAAATTTTATAACTGCCAAACATCTGTACATCCTCGTCTTGCATGGTGATCCGCAGCTGACCGTTACCCTGCGACCGCAGGATTTCACCGGTAACAGGATCAAAAATAAGTCTCACAAAAACTCCGGAGGGAGCATCAAACTGAAGATCCAGATCAACACGTTCGCTAAACGTAAGGTCTTTTATCGCAGCCTCCAAATTCTCTTCCTGACTGTTGCCGGTGGTATCGTTTTGAGCGCCGTTATCCATGGATAATGTTGACGACTCCTGTTCATCAAAAGAATCCACAAAGCGGATAAACCGATTGTTTCCACTGAGAGTGGTTTCTTCAATCAACGGTATTGAAACCTCTGAATCAGACGTCACTACAACAGGTTTTTCTGTTCTAAGAAACATATCGGTATTAGAACCATCCAGCTTTACCGATCCGGTACCCGAAATATTACCATAAAAAGGAATATCCGGATCGAACTCATTATTCATAAACTGAAGTCTATTCATATCAAGCGACAGATCAAGATAGGTACCCGGTTCAAAATTATTCAGGTCTATGGTCCCCCAAACTGTTCCGGTACCACCTTTAGTATCGAGCATACTCAGGGAATCCAGGACGACACCGTCGTGCCGGTCCACTGAAACAGGTCCGTTAATAAAGTAATTAGTTTCAACAAATCTGGGTCTGGCAAAAACGTTTTCAGTCATGAAATCGGCATGAAAATCAAAATCATCAAGATTGCCCGTGATGTAACCCTCGCCCGAAGCCAGCCCCTCAATTTCACTGAAAACATTATCTACAATCAGTGTCACGACCCACAGGTCAATTTCCTCAAAATTGGCATCAAAATAATATACCGTATCCTGTTTTGCTTCCGGTTCCGGAGTTACAAAGTACCCGTCCAGTTTTATATTCTGCCCGATCTCATCGTTTTCGTTCAAGTATTGGCTGTATTTTTCAGGATCGGTAATAACATTGATTTCGGTATCAAAACGATCACGGTCTGGATTGTACCGACTTTGAAATGTGGCATCGCCAATCAGACGCTCATCCAACCTAAACTGGTTAACAGCCAGTTCTCCCTGTATAGTGGGGCGTTCTGTCAGAGATTGTGTAACAACTGTTCCATTGAGTATGCCGTCGAAACTCACCTTCCCCTTAATAAGGTCGGAAATCCGTTTAAGATTAACTTCCGACAGCGTATATTTCACGGAATCCTGTCTATCGGCACTCATAACCCCCTGAAGCTCGACGAATTCATTTAGGTTCTCAAATCTAAAATCATGAAAAAACAACCTCCCGTCCCTGTCATAAGAAAAAGTAGGTTTTTCCTGTCCCTGCCACGCATATTCTTCATTTCCGAGAAAGAAATCATCCACAGACACTGCCAACACTGAGTCTTGATATGATGCGCTACTGGATAGATTTAAGCGGGCATCACCGGAAATGCTTCTAATCTGTTGCTGCATAAAGAGGGAATCCTGTTCAGCTGTCAAATTGATAACAACAGAATCCAGGTCTACATTCGATGAACGAAACTGATTTATTTCTGTTTTAAAATCAAGGCGTGAAAATTCTTTAAACTTCCTGTCGCTTCTGAAATTGGCGGTCAATTGTGCCCTGCCATTTTGAATATTCCAATTCCCGTAATGGAGCATGTCGGCCTTCATGTCAGCTGATAACAGTAATCGATTCCCCTCTGTATTAAGATTGAAGTTAATCCTGGAATCGGTTCTGGTACTGGGAAAATCAGGAAAATAATTTTTAATAAGGCTCAGATCTTTAAGCTGAATTGTGCCATCCAATACCAGCAGATCTTCCGGCTGCTTCCCGGTATAGACAACGGAATCGGGTTCTCCCTGAAGTAATATTTCTGATTTGAAGCGATTTTCCAGATAACCGCCCCAATAGCGTAATTGCTCTGCCAGAAGAGAGGGATATATCTGGCCGGTAATATTCATATCGACCAGAGAACTGGTAAGTCTGAAAGTACGCGCTTCGTTGTCCGGGGAATCAAGGTCCATGTACAACTGGTGAGCCCGTACTGAATCCCCGTTAAAAACAGAGGGATTTATATCAAGGTTGGCACGACCTTCCATTCTGTCTGCTTTTAATCCTGTCAATTCTACCTTGTAATTCAGGTTTAATTTTGTTGTAGCAATACCGGTACCGAATATTGCAGCCAGATCCAGGTTACCGGCAGTACCTTGATGGGTAAGCTGGGGGGTATTCTTACTAAAATCGATCCATCCGTCGCCTTCCACAGTTTCGTCGCGGTTTCTATACCTGTATTCCTGTTTCAGCAAACCGTTTACCAGCGATGAGTTCAAATCCAGTCTTTCGAATCTTTTTTCATCTATAAAACTGTTATAAAAGGTAGTCGACAGTTCCGCGATGGCATCTTCCATGGTAAAACCCATACCCGATAAATAGGAATCAAAATTCAATGATGTAGTATCAACGGGTATTTCAAATAAGGGAGCGATATCCAGGTTTTTTCCGCTTAAGGAGCCACTGTATTGATACGGAGACCGTAACTGGCTACCGCCTTTCATAGATAATTCACCATGCGGACTCAACAGGTTTAAATCAACGAACACAGAGTCGAGGCTGCCATTGGCATTTCCCCTGAATCTCAAATTTTCCAAAACCCTGTACTGAGTTGCATCCAGCGTTCCCAAAAGATGTTCAACATCCCGCTTCCGGAGCTCCGTTTCGGCAATAGCTAACCGGTAATTGAAATTCTGCCGATTATACAAATTCCTTAATAATCCGTTGATGCTGATAAAACTATCTCCAATTCCGAGACTGAAATTATCAACCCAGAGCGAATCGGCAGTACCATCTGTATTAAATTCAAAAGTAAGCGGTTCCGGTATGGCAGGAAGTGCCGGAACCAGATCGTCAAACTCTGTCAGAATAAAACCCGGTGATTCAATATCCAGATTGTACCTGCCACTGAAAAACTGATCCGAAAGATTGGGTTGATAGAGATCAACTCCATCGATTTCACCACTTATAGTAAGATTTGAATTAAGAGTGCGAATATTAAAAGAATTAAATTCCAGGTATCTGTTATCATTGTAAACCTGTCCGTTTAGATAGATCTCTTTCAAATCCAGTTCTTCTGAGAAGGCAGAGAAATTTTCTATATCCAGGTAGCGCTGTTCATCAGTTAATTGCAAAAAGAAATTCGCATTTATATTTTCCACAATGAAACGGTCAGGCAAGTTTCCCTGACTGTTACCATTATTTGGTTCGAAAAAGAACCGGCCATTCAAAATATTGACCATTGGTGCAATGATTTCTACTCTGGGAACTATCATTCTGTCACTCTGAGCAGCATCACCGGAAGGTGTAGTCTTTTGATTCAGGAAGGTAATTTCTCCCGCTTCATTCCTCTTAAGATTTATTTCAGGATGGTCAATGGAGAAACCGGTGAATGTAAGTCTGTTTTGAAGAAGCCCCCACAGGTCCACTTCAGAATTAATCCGCGCAATATTCACCAGTGTATCACCGGAAGGGGAATCTGAAGTAACAACCACATCCTGAAACTCGATATTGAAGGGTAAAAGGCCGTCAAGATTTCCTATTGATAACTGTTCTTCATATTGTTTTTCAAACTCTGTCTCAATCCTTTCCGTGATATAGATCTTACTCGTATCAAGTTGCAGGAGTCCAAAAAATCCGCCGGCCAGAAAAATAATTACAAGCAGAAGAGTCAGGACAACAGTCCAAAAATATTTCCAGATATTATGTAACCATCGATAGAACACGTATAAACTCTAAAATAATTACCTGATTTCGTTTAGTGCATAATCCCATGCCTCATGTAACATGTCATGATTATCACATTCATATATAAAAGGCTTTCCCCATTCCTCAAGCAGGATCAATCGAATAACATTATTCTTTACCTTTTTATCGGATTTCATGGCTTCAACCAGTTTCCTGCTGTTTTCAGGGAGCAAATCCCCTATGGTAGAATATAACGGTAAAAAGGTGTCGAAACGTGCCTTATTTATTTTATAACCTAATTTCTCTGACAGGAAACCGGCAGCCATCATTCCTACAAAAACTGCTTGTCCGTGGGAGATATCTCCATAGCCTGAAATATTTTCCAGGGCGTGTGCAAAGGTATGGCCAAAATTCAAAAAAGCCCGGTTTCCAGCCTCCAGAGTATCTTCCTCAACAATATCAACCTTGATTTGCGCACTTTCTTTTATCACTTGTATCCATTCCCCGGACGGTTTAAAACCTTCCTCTGACATATGCTCCAGGCGGTCGAACAGATCCGGATTTCGAATAGCTGCATATTTTATGATTTCCGCCAGTCCGTTTATCCATTCCTTTTGTTCGAGTGTTTCCAGAAAATCAATGTCCATAAAGACGGCATCAGGCTGATAAAACGCGCCGATAAGATTTTTTCCGGTAGCATGATTCACGCCGGTTTTACCACCAATCGAACTGTCAACCATAGCCAGCAGACTCGTAGGAAGATGCAAGAGCGGAAGACCCCGTAATACAGACGCCGCGGCGAAACCGGCAAGATCTCCGGTTACTCCGCCCCCGGCGGCAAGCAAGGGTGTTTCCCGTTCTACATCTTCTTCCAAAATCCTGTCTGTAATTTTTTGCCACTCTTTCACCGCTTTGGATGTTTCGCCTTCCGGGATCAGAATAAAGTGAACATCACTGAAGTATTCCCCGCACATGGAATGGATCTTTTCATGATGTAAACTGTCAACATATTCATCCACCACAACAAAAATCTTCCGGGGCGAATATTTATCATTGCAGAAATCCCGGAATTCACTATCCAGATTTCTGCCGATGTGGATGCCGTATGTTTTTGAATATTTTATATCGGTTCTAATAACTTGAGACATGATTTCTGATTTTCTTTACCAGCTCTTCCACCGTCTTGCCGAGAGGCCGATCATTTGAATTGGTTATTTTAATTTCCGCCTGTTGATAATAGGGCAACCGGTTTTCATACAATTCTCTCAAATATTTTTCCACTGTCTGCCGGTCTTTCGGGTTACCATCTTCATCCAGTAAAAGCGGACGTTCCCTTCCCGACAGAATTCGATCCAAGATAACAGAAAATGGCGTCTCTATAAATACAAGCAGCCCGTTTAATTTTATATGCTCAAGCAAATGCTGATTTTGAAGAGAACCTCCGCCAAGCGATAACACACCTTCATAACTGCGAATCAACTCCAACAAATAACGGCGTTCATATTGACGAAATACCGATTCGTCAAACTTTTCAAATATTTCACGGATCGATTTATTTTCCCGTTCTTCAATCCATTCATCCAGATCGCGGTAAGACAGCTGCATACTGCGTGCCAGTTTTTTACCTACCGTTGATTTTCCGGATCCCATAAACCCGCATAAAAAAACTATTTTCGGTAAATTTGTAATCATATTTTAAAGCATTCAGCCATCAGCTTTCAGCTGACAGTTTTACCTCGTGCACAATTTTAAATTAGAGTCTGTTTTAAATTAGAGTCTGTTATACGCTGGGAAACCTGTAAATTAAGATTTTTCGCCGGGACTCATTGGCGGCACCATCTCCACCTGTTCCCGTTCAACTGTTACAGCCCCTGGTCCCGCCCCCCTGGCCTTGCGTACATATTTCCGTTTCGTGTACATAACCGGGGCCGTTTTCATTCCCCGGGCCTTGGAATAATATGCTGCATAGCTTGCAGCCCTGAGTATAATTCCCTTGGGCGGATATTCTTTTTGATTCCCCATTCTTATCACTACGTGCGATCCGGCCACCCCCCGGGCATGCAACCAGATATCCTCTTTATGGGCAAGACTGGTTAGCTGGTCATTGCTTTTTGCACTCTTACCGATCCAAATTTCATATTTTCCGGCCTGGAATTTCCGGTATGGTGAAGAAGCCTGCTTCTCGTCGCTGCCGCCATATCCCAATTCAGAAAGCACCTCTTTGTGATCTTTGATCCAATCCCGCAGGTCGGACAGGTGTTCTGCCTGTTCGAGCTCGTCAAGCAGCCCCCGGGCCTGCTTCAATTCTTCTTTTACCCGCGGAAGCCGCTCCTTCGCTTTTAAGTATGATTTCTTTGCATCCCTGGATTTTTCATAATACATCTCTGCATTACCAGCGATACTTTTGTCCTCTTTCAACGATATTGTGATTTCCTTTTTTTCATCATAAAGATCACTGACGGTAATTTGTTCCGTGCCGGGATGTTTTTCCTCATGGGCATGAGCCATCAGCAGATGACCGTACTTTTCATATTCCTCGGAACGCTCCATACTTTTTTCTGCCCGGCTAAGCTGTTTAATCAAACTCTTTTTTTGTGTAACAGTACGTTTCAGCAGCTCCTCCACATCCTCTTTTTCATTATGAAGCCGGCGCAGGTGAACTGCATTTTTATAGGCAAAAGCAACACAGTCATTTACAGAATTGCATTCCTTCTCACTGGGTATGCCGAGCCACTCCTGCGACCACAAACAAAAATCCCCCGTCTCCAATACCCTGGGATGTGGATCCTCCAACAGTGCTTCAGTGATATTATCCGTAAATGTTATCACTTCAGCAGTATCCATTTCATCTACCCGGTGTTGATCTATCAAATACGGCAGCAGGTTTCTGGGCAACAGCGGATTACGATCGGTAATTTGATTTTTAGGGTTTTTGCGCGGACTAATTTCATCCGAAAAACCGGGGGCATACGGCTCCGGGGGATTACTTCCCTTCGCCTTTTCAGGATTTTTAAATGCATCGACAATCACGGAATTCTCAACCAGGTAAACGTTCGGATGGCCGCTGAATAATTTAAACAACAGATGCCGCTCGTCTTCAAAACAGATATATAACAGGCGATCTTTATCGGCAAGACGGACGTCAGTTATCATATTTCTCTCCAGCTCAGGAAAAAATTCAATGACGTTTCTTTTTTTCGGTGGACGATAGGAATCAAGAAAGATGGCAGTTTCTCTGGAATCGGTACTGAAGATAAGACGAAACTTTTCACCTGCTGTTTCTATATACAGTTCTATTACATCCTTGTGCGGACTAATGGCAAAATTAAAAATTCCTTCGACAATTTTTTCTTTTATCTCGCGGTTTAAATATATTAGTGTGTAGTAGTTATTCATATCATTCCGGAGACGTAAATTAACATATAATTAAAACTAAATAGTAACAGATGAAATATCCTATTTTTAATTCGGTTGTCAATCGAATTGAAGGTGATTTGGACAAGAGAGATGTCACCATCAACACATTTAGAACCTGGAACGAAGATAGAATAAATGCAACGGGACTGGAAATTGAAATTGACCTTTCCGGAAAATCAGATTATTTGAAAGCACTTTCCATAAATTTTGACTGGGATCGTTTCCGTGAAACAGTATTGGCCAAGCAACTTGACGGAATGAGTGAACATCCTTTCCTGCAGGATGAAAATATGATGACGACTTCCATTTCACCTATTATCGATATTGAAGTCACCTGGATATTCGACGAGCAGTCGTCCCAGCCCCAGGCAACTATGAAAAACGGTAATTACCGTCTTGAAGCGGCAAGCCAGTGGATGGATGAAATCAGCAAGCAGGTTAACAAGCTGTTGGAGAACGATGATATTATTACGCGCTGGCATTTAGAAGTTGAAGGCGATAAATACGGAAAATATCTTTCTGCTATAAATCTGATCTCCTACTTCCAATATACCCTTGCCGACCTGAAAACTTTAAACGAAGTACATGATTTTGTAACTCAGAAACTGCAAAGCCTGTTACGAAAATCGAATCGTGTACTTAAAATATCAGACAAGACCCTGGAATCACAGGCTGCATAAACGAAAAAAGGCCTCCGCTGTTGAAGGCCCTTGTTTCCGGCTGAAAAATTCTATGCCTTTTTCTTGTGGCGATTTTTACGCAATCTTTTTTTACGCTTGTGCTTGGCAATTTTTGAACGTTTTCTCTTTTTTCCGCTTGGCATAATTCTCACCTTTTAAAATTTATTGTAATTATTCCGCACCTGCTTGTTTGGAAAGCCACATAAGTTACGAACAATTCCTGAGATTTCCACCCTTATTTTTCTCTTTAACTCTTTTCTCCCTTTTTTTCCATCATGGCTTCATTGACATCTTCTTTAAAGTCTTTCGACATTTTAAGTACCGGAACATACTGTTCCGGTACGATCACTTCTTCATTGGTTTTGGGATTACGGGCTACACGTTGTGCACGTTTTACTACTTTAAAGCTGCCAAAACCGCGTAATTCAATTGTTTCTCCCCTTTTCATGGCATCAATTACTGTCTCCATAAAACCATTAACGACTGCATCTGTTTCCACTTTTGTAAGTCCTGTTGAAGACGAGATAACATCAACAATGTCCGCTTTAGTCATAAGAAGTCACCTTTTCACTCCGGTTAAAAATTGCCTTTCAGATTAAAACTAACAACTTCGGTCAGAAGTCACACTCACATTTTTAATTAATGCTAAATTAACGTTTTTTAATGCTTGATCATTGACGTAACTCTATTTAACACTAAAAAATTCAAAAATCTTTTATACTTTCAGCCTGACTCTTTTGAACCAATATAATAGCACATGGAGACATTCGCTCACGTAATTGACTGGCTTGAAAACCTAATCTGGAATACCCCTGAAAGTATGCCGGCAATGGTGGTAATATTACTGGCTTTCGGGATTTTCATCACCTTCCGCTTGGGATTTATACAAATTAGACGGTTTGGGCACGGACTGAAGGTAGTAACGGGATTCTATGATGACCCGGAGGATGAAGGTGATATTAACCACTTTCAGGCACTCAGCACAGCTCTTTCGGCAACGGTAGGTATAGGTAATATAGCCGGTGTTGCGCTTGCTATCCATTACGGAGGTCCCGGTGCTCTTTTCTGGATGTGGGTGACAGCATTGTTCGGTATGGCTATTAAATACACCGAGGTAACACTTGCCCAGGAGTATCGAAGTTCAAATCCCGACGGCACGGTTTCGGGCGGGCCCATGTATTATATAGAAAAGGGGCTCGGCCCGAACTGGAAATGGCTGGCTATGGCGTTTGCCATATCCGCAGCAATATGCGCATTCCTGACCGGTAACGCTGTTCAGGCCAATACGGTAGCTGATGTCATGCACAGCGATTTTCGCATCCCGGTTGCCATAACAGGGCTTGTGACGGCAAGTCTGGTCGCCATGGTTATTCTCGGAGGAATCAAACGGATTGGAAGGGTTACCTCCAGGCTGGTACCTTTTATGGGGATCCTTTATGTACTGGGAGCCCTGGTCATTCTTGTCATAAATTATGATGCCATCCTTCCCTCACTCTGGACAATTTTCAGCTATGCCTTCAACCCGCAGGCAGGTGTGCTCGGGGTCGGATCAGGAGCTCTGATTTTCACACTAAGTTACGGTGTACAAAGGGGATTATTTTCGAACGAAGCGGGACAGGGATCAGCCCCTATTGCACATTCGGCGGCGAAAACCGATCAGCCGGTGCGTGAAGGAGTCGTTGCCCTGCTTGAACCATTTATTGATACACTTATCATTTGTACCATGACCGGACTCGTTATTGTTTCCACCGGAGCCTGGGATATGCATCACAAAACCCCGGTCAATCCTTCCGACGAATTATATTCCTATCAGGTAACCGCTCAGGCAGCGGGGCAGCAAGCGGATCAACAAATTCTCTATTTCAGTGAAGGTGTTCCTGAAAATGGCTCAATGATGCGTTATGATATACCTGTTGATACGATGTTTACTGACAGTCAATATTCAGAGCCATTCTCCGGAAGAATTGAGATAACATCCACAGGACCGGTTGTGTATTCAGAGGATGATAACAGGCTCAGTGTACTTTACGGAGGAGTAGTTGAAAACGGGGCACCGCTGACATCCCGTGCATTTGAAATCGGACTGGCGCCTCTTTTCCCCGGCGGCGGTTTTTTAGTCACAATTGCCGTACTTCTATTTGCCATTTCTACCTCGATCAGCTGGAGCTACTACGGTGACAGGGCAGCTCAGTACCTGTTCGGGTTTCAATCCATTTTCTGGTACCGTCTCGCATTTGTTGGAATGCATTTCTTTGGTGCCGTGGTTACGCTGACTACCATCTGGGCTTTCGGAGATGTAATGCTCGGACTAATGGCCTTTTTCAACATTATTGCCCTGTTTGCACTTTCGGGAGTTGCGTTCAAGATCACTCAAAAGTACTTTGAAAACCCTGATGCATAATTGATCATGCCGGATAGCAAGTTTCATAACGTCACTTTAATTGAACATCCCGTAATAGCCCGGGATCTTACCGTACTGCGTGATATTACAACCAATACTGCCGATTTTCGGGCAGCACTTCAGCGAATTGCTACCATTCTGGCCTATCACGCACTCAAAGATCTCCCACTCAAAACCTTTGATATAAAAACTCCCATAAAAGAAACAGCCGGTTACGATATCGATCAGGATATAATTGTTGTGCCGATATTGCGGGCGGGACTCGGTCTCTCTGATGCACTTCTCCGGTTCATTCCCAATGCCAAAGTGGGTCATCTGGGCATGTACCGGGATGAAAATACCCATCAGCCTGTCGATTATTATTCTAATATTCCCGACGGAATTAAAGAAGCTATGGTACTGGTAGTCGACCCGATGCTGGCTACCGGCGGCAGCGCTGACGATGCGCTCACTTTTCTTAAAAAGCAGGGGGCACAACATCTGCGGTTCATTTCGTTAATATGTGCACCAGAGGGGTTACAAAAAATAGCAGAAAAACATCCCGATGTATTTACAATAACAGCTGCAATCGATGAAAAACTAAATGACGATGCTTTTATCGTTCCCGGATTAGGTGATGCAGGTGATCGATACTTTGGAACCATATAACAATACTATTGGAAAATTTATCGGTGTATTATTCGTGATAACGCTGTGGAGTTCCTGCGGAGAAATATCCACCGACCAAAAAAAGCAAATCGATGAAGCGTTAAGTGACTCCCTTACTTCTTCAACTGAAAGCTGGGATGTAGATATGGAAATCATTGAAGAGGGATCCAAAAAAATACGCCTTCGCGGTTCTTATGCGGCAACTTATGCCACCGAAGAACAGAATGAAACCCATATAAAAGGGCCTGTTAATATCCAGGTTTTTGATTCACTGAGTAATATAAAAACCCGTGTCAGCTCAGAGCGTGCAATTTACCGGAGTGATGATGCAGAATTTGAACTATTCGGAAATGTCAAGCTTGATACTGATGACAACCGCCACCTGGAATCGGAATACCTGAGATGGAACCAAAATGAGGATATTCTCACTACACCACAGTTTGTAATTATTACCACACCGACAGACAGTATAGCAGGAACAGGATTCGAAGGTACCCCTGACCTTGATAGTGAAAAATATACGATTAAGAATCCAACCGGTCGGATGATTTATGATTAAAATGACTTTTTATCCTGCAGGTAAACGTAACTCCGACTCTCCTGTTAAGCGGAGAACCAGTTGTGTTCTTGGTTTTTTCCTTTCCTTGCTGATGTTATTGGTTAATACTAATTCAACTAAGGCGCAACAACAGATAGAAATCCTGGAGGCCGATCGTATTGAAGGCGGGACTGTGGAAGGAAAGAAAGTCCAAAAAATTCTGGAAAATGTGCATCTTAAAACTGAAGAACTCGAAGTATTTTGCGACAGTGCTTATCAGTTTGTAAATGAAAGCGAGGTTAGAGCGTATGGCAATATCCAGATCAACACCGAAGGGGAAAAAATATGGTCTGATTCACTCGTTTACTTTACTGATATTGATTTCAGCCAACTCCGGGGCAGAGTTGTTATTGAAACAGACAGTACCATTCTCTTCGGCAACAGTGTTGATTATCGTTTTTCCACAAAAGTAGCTCATTTTCTGGATAAAGTACGACTGGAAGACCAGCGGGGCACACTTCTTGCAAATTCGGGATTTTATTACAGGGAGCCCGACAGCGCCGTTTTCCGAGGACAGGTACAGCTTGCCGATACTTTGCAATATCTGGAGGGCGACAGCCTTTTCAGCAATCGCTCAGAAAGTTATTACGAAATTCACAGTAATGTCTTTGCCGACGACCGGGAAAATAATACGATGCTGAAGAGTGATTACCTGGAAGCAGATTCTGCCGGCAACCGACTGTTGGAAGGAAACGCCTGGCTAAAAACCTATGAGTCCGATACCACTGATACTTCGGTTACAGCAGGCACTGATACTACAGGTACAGCAGGCACTGATACTACAGGTACAGCAAGCGCTGATACTACGCACATCAGGGCACAGATCATTCATTCGGAACGCCACCAGACCGACGAAGACACCGTTGATATTGTCAACGCCTACCATGAGGTCCGTATCTGGTCTCCCAACTTTGCTGCTGTGGGCGACACGGCCCGTTATGATGACCAAACCGGTCATTTTGAGTTGTGGTCGAATCCTATTGCCTGGCATAAACAGGTTCAGCTTACCGGACCATACATCAAAGCCAAACTGGTGGAAGGAGATATCGACAGCCTGGAATCTTACCCCCGGCCGTTTTCTGTCCAGGAAGACACAACTATTGACCGGCTCAACCAAATAACCGGGGATACGCTGAAAGCAGATTTCCGGGAGGGTGAGTTACGCCAGATCCATATCTATGAAAATGCGAATCTGCTCCGTTTTATGAAGAATGATGAGGGAAATCCCGACGGTGCTGTCGAAATGACTGCCCCGCACATCTACATTTTATTCAGGGACGGAGAAATCGACACTTTAAAAGCCATCGGTGCAGTCAATGGCTCCAGTTTTCAGGAAAGTGAGCAGACAGCCGAACGAACGCTGGATGGTTTTGTCTGGAATCCCGAACGGCGACCAACGGAACCCAAAGAAAAGATGGAGCCCAGACTTCCCCCTATCGCAGAAGATCCTTTTTTCGAACTTCCCAGGCGCTACCGGCAGTATCTTGAGCAGAAGAAAAAGCTTTAATTATCTCACGTCCCTCTCTCTTGCCGAACCTCAATAGTAGCTCGATTCCGGGAGATCCTTCGACTGGCTGATAAACAGCTCCAGTTCACTTTTTGGTGTCTCCCCGATCAAATCCATCGGGACAGGCAGGATGACAGGTAATTTTGTCTGCATTGGTGGGATGCCAACTGGAACAAGTATACAGAACTTTATTTAAAAAACTCTCTACCCCCGTTGTCATTCTGAGCCAGGGCCGGTATTTTTCCCGGCCCGCCGCCGAAGAATCTCGTTGGTTGGGCAGAGAGCCCCTTTTTTGGGCAAAGTGTCAGGCAAGAGGAGATCCTTCGGTTCCGGCTTCGGGAATACGCCGAAGCCTACACTCAGGATGACACAGGTGGGGCAGGAAAAAATTGTAAGGAAATTCTACTCTCCGGATGGCGTAGCGGTACTCTGGTAAACGTCCACTAAACGTCCACGCCCGTAAGATAATCACCCCGTCTCTTCCATTGCCAGCGTCTGTTCGGTGATTCGTTTTTGCATATCCCGGGGCACAGCAGCATAATGGGAAAATTGTCGGGTATAGGAAGCGCTTCCCTGTGTAATCGATTTAAGGCGGGTAGCGTAATGATCCAGTTCTTCCAGCGGCACCTGTGCTTTGATCTTCTGGATAGATCCTTCCGAATCCATACCCATAATTTGTCCTCTCCGGGTGCTGATGTCGCTCATTACGTCTCCCATATAATCAGCCGGAACGGTAACTTCTATGGTGTAAATCGGTTCCATCAGCTTTGGATTGGCTTTCATAAAACCCTCGCGAAAGGCCATCAGTGCTGCAGCTTTAAAAGCAGCGTCATTGGAATCAACCGCATGCATCGCTCCGTCATAGACTGAAATTCGCAGATCCCGGACTCTGCATTGACTCATTGGACCATTTTTCATCTTTTCCATAATTCCCTTCAGGATAGCCGGCATAAAACGATTATCTATAACTCCGCCTACAATACAGTTTCTGAAGATCAGCTTACCGCCCCACTCGAGATCAATTTCCTGCACATCACGGACTTTTAAATCGTTGTGCTCCGGCATGGTATTCTTCAGGGGTTCCAGCAACAGACTCACTTCAGCAAATTGACCGGCTCCTCCCGATTGTTTTTTGTGGCGATAATAGGTACGTACCTCCCGTGTAATCGTCTCCCGGTAAGGGATCCGGGGCTGAACAAAGTCAAAATCCAGATTAAAACGGCTTTTCAATGCATGTTCGATAACCGCCAGATGCTCCTCACCTTGTCCCTGGATAATCACCTGGTTTAGTTCCCGGCTGTGCTCAATCTGCATGGAAGGATCTTCACGTTGCAACTGGTGCAGAGCAGTTCCAAGTTTATCTTCCTCCCCCTCCTTTCTCAATTGGATGGCCGTCCGAATTGTAGGTTCCGGAAAATGAATCGGTTCAATGAAAATATTTTTTCCTTTGGAATGCAGCGTATCATTCACCCCCGTATCTTTCAGCTTAACCGCCGCCCCTATATCTCCTGTGTGGATTTCATTTACCTCATCTTTTTTATCACCGTTAACCAGGTATAAACTGGATAAACGCACATTATTCCCCGTGGTGTCATTAACCAGGTCAATTCCGGGCCGGGCTGTTCCGCCGTACATTTTAAAATACAGCATATCTCCGACATGTGATTCCACGCTGTTCTTGAACATAAACAGTATCGGATCATTGTCAGGTTCAAGCGTCAGTTCATCGCCGTCCTTTTGTTTGGGAGGATTTGCCTCCAGCGGATTGGGAGAAACATTCCCCAGGAATCCCATAACTCTTCCGGAGCCTATATTCCGTTTTGCAGAACAGCAGAACAGTGGAAAAATTTCGCGCCGGAGTAATGATTTCTGCAAACCTTCACGCATCTGGCTCTCTGTCAGCTCACCCTGCTCAAGATATAAATCCAATAACGTCTCATCATTTTCTGCTACTGCCTCAACGAGTTCATTATGCATCAAATCTGCCTGTGCTTTCTGGGAATCCGGGATAGGTAATTTATCAGGTTTTCCTCCATCTTCGGGAAATTCGTACATGGTCATTTTCAACACATCGATGATCGCATGAAAATCCGTACCTTCGCTATAGGGATATTGTACAACGACAACACCGCGGCCAAATCGCTCTTTGGCCATGTCCACAGTTCTTTGAAAGTCTGAGTTTTCGCTGTCGGGCTTATTTACTATAAACAGTGAAGGAATACTGTATTTTTCTGTATATCGCCAGAATGCTTCAGTGGTAACTTCAATGCCGTATTCCGAGTTTAATGTAAAAATAGCAGTATCCGCTACACGAAGCGCTCCTATAACTTCTCCGACATAATCGGCTGTACCCGGAGTATCAATCAGGTTGATTTTACTTCCCCTCCAGTCGAGATTCAGAACAGTTGCGAAAACAGATTTCCCTTTTTCATGTTCAATATCACGATAGTCTGAAGAAGTTGATTTTTGTTCGACCGATCCTCTCCTGTTTTTACTGTTGGATTCGAAAAGCATGGTTTCGGCAAGTGTGGTTTTACCGGATCCGGCATGGCCCAATAAAACGATGTTACGAATATTAGCGGGTTTGTAAACATTCATAGGTGTTCTCCCATTTTTTGAATTTTCGATAGATGAAGTGCGATGCTGAACTTTCGGACGTACAAGTGCAGGTCAAAGAAAGGCATTCTTTTATATTGGACTATTTCTGCCATACTTGTACAAATTGGTTAGATACTATTGGTAAGTAATAGAAAATTATGTTTTGAAGCCAAAATTTTCTGCAATTTTATAAAAGAAATATGCTGGTGTGGTGTCAACCATGAACGTGGGCGTAACTCTGGAGGTACGGAGAAGAAGGTCCCTCTTCCGCCAGCAGTCGTACACGGTAGCGGGGAATTAAAGAGGGATTGCTGGACCATCTTTGTTTAGGCTGAAGTTGAGATGAAGCGTCTAGAAAGCGGACGCATAGCCCTTGAACTGGGTGCTCTCAGTACCGCTGATATGACAACCGGGGCATCGCTGACAAAATTAATGTATCTTTTGGGAAATCGTACGGATATTGATAATGTAAATAAGAATTTTGAAAGGAATTTGGCTGGTGAAATGTCCGTTTAATATGCTTATAAATATTTTAGTTTATGTTTTTTGTATTTGATGTAGAGACTATACCGGATTTTGAGTTTGTCCGAAGAGTTATCAGTGAACCTGAAGATGACGACGAGGCACTTTTACTTCAGGCGGGAGAAGAACTGGCGAGGAATCAAACCGGATTCCTTCCCCCTATGTATCATAAAATGATCGCCTGGGTGGGGCTGTGGATAGAAAATACCGGGGCTCCCAAACAAAAAGTGGCCTGGCACGGCAAGGATGAAGAAGAGGGCTTAAAGAAGCTGTTTGAGGTATTAAGCACGTACAAAGATTTCGGCCTGGTTCATCATAACGGACGTGGATTTGATCTCCCGTTGCTTACTTACCGCGCGATGAAACACGGTTTGCAAATGCCACTCCGGCTCAATCATTACGATATCCGGTATCGCTACAGTAACCATAATGTTGATCTTCTTGATGAATTCAGTAACTATGGAGCAAGCTCATGGCCAAAACTGAAACACCTGGGATATTTGATTGATATACCTTTCAAACAAACGGGGGAAGGAAATGAAGTGCTGGAAATGTTCAATCGTAATGAGCTCGCTGAAATTGAACATTACTGTTATGAAGATGTGATGGCCACGTATATTGTCTGGCTTCATCTCAAATACACGGTGGGAGACATTTCAAAAGAGATTTTTGACAACCTGCAGGGCCGGGCTATGACAAAGCTCAGAGAAATCCAGGGAGAGTGATTTTAGCCGCGGATAAACTGATTTTGTAAAGCGAATTGATAATCCGCTTACTGGCGAATACTAAGGCACTTAGGTCAATCAATTTTGTGTTCTCAGTGTCTTAGTGGTATTCCAAAGCACAATTATAAAATCATCCCCGCGCCAACGGTTTCGTTGGTGAACTCGTCGACAAGAATCAGGCTGCCTGTTGTCCGGTTGCGCTTGTAGCTGTCGTAGAACAGCGGCTTGGTAGTCCGGATATGAATCCGGCCGATATCATTCAGGCCGATCTCTTTATCGCCTTCCACACGGTGAAGCGTATTAATATTCACCTTATACTTTACCTCCTTGATGATGCATCGTACATCTTTTGTGGTATGTTTGACGGCGTATTTACCATTAGGCTGCAGCGGTTTTTTATTCAACCAGCAAACCATCAGCTCGATATCCTGTCCTACATGAGGCTGGTTATCCGGTTTGGCGATCATATCGCCGCGGCTGATGTCGATATCCTCTTCAAGCGTCATATTAATTGACATCGGGGAGTATACCTCATCCTCCTCATTCTCGAAGGTTTCCACGCTTTTAATTTTGCTCGTAAAGCCCGACGGCAGGGCGATAACCTCATCTCCCGGCTTAAATACACCGCCGGCAACCCTTCCTGCATAGCCACGATAGTCGGGATATTCTGTAGACTGCGGCCGGGTAACCCATTGTACCGGAAAACGGCTGTCAACATGATTGTAATCACTGTCCACCTGCACATTCTCCAGGTTATACAGCAACGTACCTCCATCGTACCAAGACATTTTTTTAGACTTTTCCACTACATTATCCCCGTACAGGGCGCTGATGGGGATATAGGTAATATCAGGCACATCCAGTTTGGACGAGAAGGTTTTGAACTCATGTTTTATTTCGTCAAACCGCTGTTCGCTGTAATCCACCAGATCCATTTTGTTTACGCAGAGAACAATATGCTTTATCTGCAGCAGCGTAGCGATGAAAGAGTGGCGGCAGGTTTGTTCAATGACGCCGTTTCGGGCATCCACCAGGATAATGGCCAGGTTGGCCGTGGACGCACCGGTTACCATGTTCCGGGTATACTGGACATGTCCCGGCGTATCGGCAATAATAAATTTTCTGTTGGGAGTAGAAAAATAGCGATAGGCTACATCAATGGTAATGCCCTGCTCCCGTTCGGCGGAAAGGCCGTCGGTCAATAGCGCCAGGTTTGTATATTCATCCCCCTTTTTCCTGCTCGATTCCTCGATAGCTTCCATCTGATCATCAAAAATGGACTTTGAATCGTAGAGCAGGCGTCCTATCAGGGTACTTTTACCGTCGTCTACGCTGCCAGCTGTGGTGAACCGGAGGAGATCCATGTCCAGGTATTTATTCGCTTCTTTTTTATTACTCATCTGAGTAATTTTGAATTTTGAATGTTAAATATTGAATTATTTTCTGACAGATTCTTGAGTAGTTTTTGCAATTGAAGTCGAATCCAAAACTTTAATCTCCGATTATACTTTAGTTTCAGGATTCAACATTAAAATTAAAAATATCCCTCTTTTTTACGTTCTTCCATGGCCGCTTCCGATCTTTTATCATCTGTGCGGTTACCTCTTTCGGTAATACGGGCAGATGCGACTTCTTCAATAATCTGGGCGATGGTGGTTGCATCCGATTCAAACGCACCGGTATTCGTCATATCTCCAATCGTTCGAAAGCGAATTGTTTTGTCGATATATTCCTCGCCATCGGCAAGCGTAATATGGGGCGATTTTGCCAGGTAAATGCCATTGCGTTTTACCACTTCTCGCTGATGGGAGAAGTAAATCTGTGGAATTTCAAGATCCTCGGCAGCAATATATTGCCATACATCCATTTCCGTCCAGTTACTCAGTGGAAAAATGCGGAAATGTTCGCCTATATGTTTGTTTCCGTTGAATAAGTTCCACAATTCGGGACGCTGATTCTTCGGATCCCATTGCCCGAATTCATCGCGGTGCGAGAAGAAACGTTCCTTGGCCCGTGCCTTCTCCTCATCGCGTCGTGCACCACCGAAGGCGGCATCAAAACCGTATTCTTCAATAGCATCCAGCAGCGTAGTCGTTTGCAGCTTATTGCGGCTGGCATTCGGCCCTTTCTCCTCCTTTACCCGACCTTCGTCAATAGAATCCTGGACACTTGCAACAATGAGTTCAACCCCCAGTTCTTCCATCAATTCATCGCGGAAACGGATCGTCTCATCGAAATTATGCCCAGTATCGATATGCATAAACGGAAAGGGAATTTTGCCCGGCCAGAATGCTTTTTGGGCCAAACGTGCCATGGTGATGGAATCTTTACCGCCGGAAAACAGCAGAACAGGTTTTTCAAACTGTGCTGCCACCTCTCTCATAACATAAATAGACTCGGCTTCGAGCTGCCGAATATGGCTCAACTTATATAACTTCATATAAACAAATATTATTCTTTTCTGCTAAAGCGCACAAAGTTAAGAATTTGATGTTACAATAACCATTAAGAAAACACTTAAATCGGAAGCCGCCTTAGTAAGGTGTTCAACTCCGCTCTTCCAAATAATCAATAACCATCTGAACTGCTTCGTCTGCCGATATGCCCGTGGTATCGATCTCAAGTTCAGGGTTCTCAGGCTCTTCATACGGATCGTCTATTCCCGTAAATTGGGTTATCTCTCCCTTTCGTGCCTTCTCATACAAGCCCTTGACGTCGCGACGCTCACATTCTTCGAGCGGTGTGGAAATGTAGATTTCCACGAAATCTTCACACAGATCACGCACAAAATCTCTTGCATCCTGGTAAGGCGATATGAACGATCCAATCACAAATACCCCGTGAGCCTGAAGCCGGCTGGCAAGATATCCCACTCTTTTGATATGAGCTGTGCGTTCTTCACGCGAAAAACCTGTTTTGGGAAATATGTCGCGGATGGCATCCCCGTCAAGATGCTCAACCCGGTATCCACGTTCTTTCAGGATTGGATATACTTTTTCCGAAATCGTGCTTTTTCCCGATCCCGACAATCCGGTGAACCAGAGTACTGCCGGTTTTAATTTTTTTTCACTCATTATTTAATGTTGAATTTTTAATCTCAATTTTGAATTATTCGAAACGGTTATTTGCTACAGTTTAACATCGGAGTCATCCAGACCGATTAAAAAACTTCCGTTCTTCAAATCAGCTTTATTGTATGACAGCGGTGATGAATGTTCTCCTTTTTCGGCTGAGTAACGGTACACACAATCTCCTGCAGCAACATCCCATTCCATTGTTGGTCCCATTCGGGGATAGATATCTGCCTTACCCTCGGCAACGAGACAAAATTTCAGAGAACTTCCTGCAGGTATGGTTTCATGAACATCGATACCCTTTTGAGCAAGATCTTTAATCAGAGTATCGGAACCGTGCGACCTGCTTTGTACAGCTTTAAGCCGTCTATCTTTACTACCCGGCTCCGAAAAAATTCTTATAGGTGTTTCATTACCAATCTGCTTAAAAGCCCCTTTTTCCCGCGAAGCAAAATAAGTAACATCTGCGGCGGGAATGTAGACAACGCCCATGACGGGTTTCCCGTCATCTATTAAAGCTATATTGACAGTAAACTCATCATTCTTTTTAATAAATTCTTTAGTTCCGTCAAGCGGATCTACAATCCAGAATTTTGTCCATTCACTCCGTTCCTCAAAATCAGGCACTCCTGATTCTTCCGAAATCACAGGTGTATCCGGATCCATTTCCTTCAGGGCATTTACTATGATTTTATGAGCCGCCAGATCTGCTTTAGTAAGAGGAGAATTATCATCTTTTTTGACAACCTCTACATCTTCACTATAGTAATCCAGAATTGCCTCTCCGGCTTTTTTCGCTGTATTAATTATTTGATCAAGCATTAAGATAAGCTTCGGTCATTAATTTCATTATTAAAATAGTTGACTAAAATCACACAAATCCATCAAAAGAAAAAATTACTTTTTACAAAAAAATATAAATTAAGATCATTGTGCAATGAAAAACAAAGGCCTCCAAGTCCTCTTTGAGAGCAGGACTGTTAATCTCTGCTTTAGGAGACAGAAAACATCTGGTCACGAGCACCTAACATATCCCAACGTGTCATGCTGAATTTATTTCAGCATCTGTAGCACTCAGCAGCGTAATAGCTTCTGCAAGATTCCCTGCTGAAGATCCTGAAACAAGTTCAGGATGACATAATCAGAGGCCTTGGACAGAAATTAAAAGCTCTGCTTTCAAAAGAGATTAGAGGGATGATCTGACAAAATCCCTATATATGCGCTTATTTCCGATACTAAGTACTAGCTGATAGAAAATATTATTGCTGTTCAAAGTAGCTACATGGGCCAGATTATAGGCGCCAAGACGATAATTACAATCCAAAGTATTACCTGGAGCGGGAATCCAACCTTAAAAAAATCAGTGAATTTATAATTTCCAGGACCATATACCATAAGGTTGGTCTGGTAACCGATCGGTGTAATAAGCGACATTGAGGCAGCCAATGTTATTGCGATGAATAAACCCCTGGCTTCGAAGCCTTGCGTTTCAGCAACCGATAATGCGATTGGAAACATCATTGCCACCGCTCCATTATTTGTTATTATTTCTGTGAGAACCACAGTAATAATTACCATTCCCGCCAATACTGCCCTTGCTCCGTAAGCGCTGGTAAGATCAACCACCCAATTAGCAATCAAATCCGCTGCTCCACTTACCTCCATTGCCTGGGCCAGACCCAGCGCTGCTCCAATAACAATCAGAACCGTCCAGTCAACAGCTTTTCGAGCCTCCCCTGCTTCAATAACATTGAATGTCAACAAAACAGAAACACCCAGAATACCTGCCAAAGCGATGTGTAAAATACCTGATGCCACCAGGGTAATCACTGCAAGCAGTACACCCACGGAGATATAAAGATCTTTACCGCCGGGCCGGTGTTCCCTGATTTCCTTTGTTTCTTCAGGAGCTTCACCACCTGCTTCACTGGTAAGGAAAAAATCCTGTGTATCTTCATGAGCACCGCGAAAACCCCGGCCGGTATCAAGCAATAAAACATCACCGGGATGCAGGACAAACTGTCCCAGTGGTTCATCTATTCGTTTACCTTTACGACGAACACCGGTAACAGCAGCCCCGAATCTCTCCAGAAGTTTAGCTTCTTCAATAGTTGATCCGACCAGCCGGGACCCTTCCTTGATAACCACCTGGTGAAGCTCCCGGTCTCGTTTCTCATCCCGCTGGATATCACGCGGCGGCTGAAGAGCCAGACGAAGGCCCGGATAAGCGTGTAACCCCGGTACTTTAGCTGCAATGCCCCGCTGAGCCGCATAAAAAAGATGATCGTTGGCACGAAGCTTCTCATCATCAGAGACAGGGGCTATTTCCCGGTCATTTCGGTTAATGCGGGCAAGATAAAATCCGGGCAGTGAATTTAAACCGTTCTCACTTACAGATTTTCCTATTACATGGGATCCTGGAATCACCTCCAGTTCTACCAGCAGCTCACGTTTTCTCTCTTCCTGGTAACGAATGTCACGACGGGCCGGCGTCAATTTTGGTGATATAAAAATAAGATACAGGAGGCCGACCAAAGCACAGGGAACCCCTATCCAGGCAAGTTCAAAAAAAGAAAAGCCCGGAAATCCATGGCTTTGAAGGAGTCCGTGGGTAATTAAATTTGTGCTTGTGCCTATCAGTGTACAAACCCCTCCCAATATAGCAGCATATGAAAGAGGCATAAGTAATTTGGATACCGGAATTCTGTTTTTTTTCGCCCAGCTGCGTATAGCCGGGATCCCCATTGCCACGATAGGTGTATTGTTTAGAAATGCAGAATAAAATGTTACACTTGGACAAAGGCGTATCAAGATACGTTGAATGCTCCGCGTTTTCGCTCCCAGTATAAACTCACTGGCACGATCAAGTGCACCGCTTTCGCGCAGGGAGGCTGCTATTATATATAAGCTGCCCAGAGCCAGAAGTGTTGTATTGCCAAACCCCTGGAAAGCCTGTTCAAGATTTATCACACCTCCGACTGTTATAATTGCCAGGGCAGTTAATAATACTGCATCGGGGCTCCATAAATCTATTGCCAGGGCAATAAATGCCAATAATAAAACGGTGAAAATTAATATCTGATCAATACCCATAAAAAATGATCGCATCTTTTTATTGAAATCACAATAAAGCAAAAAATAAAGTCAATCCAATTAAAAGAATTGAAAAAGTTTTGTTACCAGTTGGCGCTCAAATTAATTATGAGAATACAGGATACACGTTTTTTTTTGTGAAAATTCGGCTACTAAACCTAACGTCAGCCTAATTTTTAAAATGATATTACCACTTTTGACACCTCCTGTAGCGAATTTTACCAGCCCCCGATCAGAACTTCATCCGTATCTGAATGCCAACTTCACTTCTTTTTCTGCCTTCAATCTCGTTCAATCCACTTCCGATTACCAGTTGATCCTCATAAATTGTAATACCAAATTTTGACCAAAGCTCAATAAAATCAAAAGGTTCATAATTTAAAAGAAGATACATTCGCTGTCCTTTATTAAACAATGACTGACTGGCAAATACATACAGCAGGTCGTTTTCAAACTGATATACTCTTGTGGCAAAACTTTCTGTATCAAACATCGTGACACGTGCGTCAAGTGTCAACTTGTCTTTTAAAAAAAGTCTGAGATCCTGGTACAGCAAATATCCAGATTCAACTTCGGCACCTGCCTGTTTACTGCGTACCAGTTCGCCTCTTGTCCGAAGTCGAATTTCCGGATTGACACGATATTCCAAATTGCCACGAACACTGCTCCGCCTGGCATTGCCCAGCTTCCGCTGCAGTCGCCCGTATATATCAGCTGTTTCAAATTCATCCTCCTTTATTTCACTGCGAACCTGAAGATATAATTTCAAATCATTATCAAGCTGAACGTCAATCTTGCCCAGCCAGTCGTAACCCTGCGTCGGCTGGTTGGTTCCGAATCTGGGGCCGGGAAACCGGAACTGGTCGAAATAGGCACTCAGAACAATTTTCTTGTTCAGAGTATGTTCGAGGCCGAAATAAATTCCTTCCTCGTTTTGAGGTTCACCGGAAGATTCACCGAAACCATTACCCAGAATAGATTGAAAATACCTGCCGTAGTTACGATATACCACCGTAAAGCCGGTATTTTCTCCGACAGTACTTTCAAGGCCGCTGATCAACCCTGCACCAGCGTTTTTACTTCTACCCGCTTCTCCAAAGATCAGTACCGGACCAGCTACAAGCGAGTAATCTATTCCCGCAACGTTGTGTGAATAACCTCTGAAGTCAAATTGAGCATAAGAGCCGGTATTTGCTGCAATATATTTATTGAACTGTGTGTAATAGCCTGTAGCGCCTATGAGACCAAACGGAAGCTCAATCTGCAGACGTCCGCCGTAAAGTTTCTGTCGAAGGTTATTTTTTTGCGAGCGTTCCCTGAGGGTCCGGTGATTACCGTTTGATCCGGGAAAACGGGTGGTATCATCGTCAATTACACTGGCAGTGCGTTTGCGATCAGACCAAAAACCTGTCAGCCGGAGCTTTCCTCCATAGCTTGCGGCGGCACCACGATAAAAATCGGTCTCCTGTGCCGAAGTATAGGGTTTGATACCGCGGCTGTTTCTGTTTGCGGCGCCGGTCACATTACTGCCCTTTCCAAAAGCTCCTCCGTTCCAGAGAACCAGTCCCTCTCCAAATGATAGACTGTAATCACCAATAACAAGTGAATGTAAATTTCCATTATCTTTCAGTGCAAAATGCCCCGAACTGTAATCAAAATTTGCAGGACCCGGCAGTGGTTCCCCGGCATCTTTTTCCTGTGTCAGATTCATTGACAAGTGATTGCTTCTGTACCTGAAACGCTGATAATACTTCACAGAATTGCCTGTAAAACCACCATCCTCAGGCAACTCCCGGTAACCCCGCGCCTTCTGCAGGTCGCGTTGGTACCGCGAAAAAATCTCCATACCGCCCCCGGCGGTCCAATACCGGTAATTCGTATAGAGGGTTTTACCCAGTTCCATTCCACTTCCCACTGTAATGTAGGGACGCATTTTATCGAAAGTAACCCTTCCTATATTTGGTACCCGGACAAGCTCCGATACCGATTCAAATGGTTTTATATTACTGCGATATTCAATGACAGAGCGTGCAATTTTAAAATTTACACCGGGAATCTGCATCAGAGAATTGATATCCGCACGGTTAACATTGACAGGATCGGCTGCAAGATCCTGCAAAAACTGCGTCAGTTGCTCTGATTCTATTTCGGAATCTTCAGAATCAAATAACTCCAATGCTTCTTCCAAATCTTCAAGGACACCGGAACGGGTTGAATCCCCTTGCTGACCAAAAACCGGTCCGGTTACCAGAGACAACACCAGTGATATGAAAATGCCGGGCCTGGCCATCACCAGCGGATATTTAAATCAATTGCCGGACTATAACCAAGTACTCTGTTCTCGTGCCGTTGGACTGCTACATTCGCCCCCCAGTAAAAACTGTTGTAACCGAATCCGGCTGAAACCGTCTGTGGAGACGTGGTGATACCGGCTCTTGCAAAGAATGGTTTGAATACAACAATTTCTATTCCATTGCGGTATGAAACCGGAAACCTGACATCCTTTACTACGTCAGAGCTGAAAATTACTGCTTCAGATAAACGAAAGGAAAAACCGATACTCAATTCTCTGGGCAGTTCTTCATCATTTAAAGAACCATACTTCGGCTGATTGATATTTGTAGCTTTTGATCCGATCCATACTTCCGGCGTAACCGGAGCCGCTACCCCCAGGTCCAGTCCAACGGCACCCGCGTTTCCATAGCCTCCGCCCTGGGCTACATGACTGTAGTTGATGACAACTCCGAATCGAAAGCCTTTAAAAGAATTTTTGTAACCAATCCTGAGCCTGTTTTCATTAAACAGATCAAATCCATAACGATGAGCACCCGCGCCGAATACACCTGCACCGGTTGGAAAAGTTATCGCAGCGGCCATATCTGTAATTTCTGCAAATCCGTAGTAGCGCACACTATAGAATGAGGCAGTTTTATTGTTTTCCGGTACCATTGCCGGATTTGAAAAAACAGAAAAAGTGCTGTTCTCAAGTGCTGTTGTTGTCTGGCCCATTGCCAGCTCTCGTGCACCTAATACAGCCTGTGCATTACCAATCTGAAATGACACCAGCCAAAACAGAACAATGCTAAAAACAAAAAAGAAATCAATGTAGATTTGCCTGTGCTTTGTTATCATATACGTACTCTCGGTCGAATATTCAGTTAATCTCGTAATCATAATGAATCTTCCCTCTGATTTGTTTAAAAAGGCTGCCTCTCTGGCGATCCTGCTCCTCTGTTCCTGTCTTTTGGCAGATCAGACATCGGCACAAGAGCTGAATGCCCAAGTAACTGTTGACCGCAGCCGGATCAACAATACATCTCTTAATTATTTGGATAATTTTAAAAGTGAGCTGGAATCCTACATCAACGAATATGACTGGACAGATGCAGATTTCGCCCCTCATGAACGAATTGGGGTCGACATTCAGATCACGTTAATGAGTGCTGACGATAGTTATAACTTTGAAGCCAATATCGTCATACGATCGAGACGCCCCATATTTAATACTTTACAACAAACACCGGTATTTATCTTTAATGATGAAGACTGGACCTTTAGCTATACGCCAAACCGGGGATTTATTCATGATGAATTACAATTTGATGCTCTCACGAGCCTCATTGATTTCTACGCTTACATCATTATAGGTTATGATTCCGATACATTTTCCGAACTTGGTGGAACTCCTTATTTTTCTGAAGCTCAAAATATTGTATCACTGGCCCAGATATCATCTTCCTCTTCTTCAGGCTGGTCGCTCTCGAGTAACCGCAGAAACCGGGCGCAGCTTACAAGAGATCTGCTGAGCCCCAGTTACAGTGACTTGCGCAGGGCCGTTTATCTCTATCACAGATTGGGACTTGATCAGTTTTTAGCAGAACCCGATCAGGCCCGTGATCAAATACTTGAAGCACTTGATCGAGTCCGGCAAGCCAGGCAAACGTCATCTAACAACCTCTTGTTCGACATTTTTTTCAATGCAAAATACCGGGAACTGGTCTCCATCTTTGAAGATGCGCCCACCCCTGTACGTTTAAACGCCTACAAGACACTTTCAGACCTTGATACCGGTCATCTAAGTGCATACGACCAACTTCGGTAAATACCGGTGATTTACTGAAGGCAGTATATAGTTTTATTCCATTTCACCTCCTGTTTAACTCGGTTTAATCGGCTCCAATAGGTAAGACCATTCCGACTGTAAATCCTTACAAAAAAAATTAAGAAAGGCTATTATCACTGATAATCTTATGTTTTTCTGTTCCTCGCAGCCAACCCACCCCAACCCCTCCCTATTCCACTGAAAATCACAGCGAAACAAGGAGGGGCTTTGAATTTGCTTAAATTTTTGAAAAGAGTCACTCCTTCCTTGTCCCGTGGGTTTTCGGGATAGGGCGTGACCGACCGCCGGCGTGTAAGGAGACGGAGGATGGGTCTGGAAAGGCAAAGATAGAATAAGAAAACGGGGAGTTTTTTTCATTCTGTTGGCGAATTAATGATTCTGTGAGGTTGCCCCCACCATGGATTTAGGGAGATCGACTTACAGAATGCTAACCTGCCAATTATCTATTATTATCCCGATGGTTTATGCTCGGAATCAACTTTCCAAAATATACCTGATTATGAACCGCAGGCTAACCCTTTACTCTACATTGGAATTCTAATTTTTAATCTCAGGTTTTGTATATTGGCACGCCTGAGGAACAAATAATTGCCATTTCCAACAGAAAATTTTAGTCGCATGAAATTTTACGTTTGTATTAAACAGGTTCCCGATGTAAATGCCCCTATACAGATAAAAGACGGGGAGCTTATTCAAGATACTAACAGGATGGTGTTGAATGCTTATGACGCTTCTGCAGTAGAAGAAGCTCTTGTGCTTTCGGAAAAGCATGAAGCGGAAGTAGAGGTAGTTCTCGTAGGACCGGAAAAGGCAAAAGAAACAATTCGTAAGACCCTGGCCATGGGGGCAGACAAGGCTACACATATTCAGGCACCTGACGACAGCGGATACGATTCCGCTACTTATGCGACTATTCTGGCTGAATTCTTCCGGAATAAAGAATTTGATATAATATCCTGCGGCAAACAATCCCAGGATACCGATGCAGGACTTGCGGGAGGCATGATTGCAGAATTTCTTGACCTTCCCTATGCCACAAATGCCGTGGGACTGGATATCGAGGATGATAAAATGATCGTTAAACGCCAGGGTGACGCCGGTCAGGAGGTTATCGAACTTCCCACACCCTGCCTCGTAACCTGCTCGAATGATATGAATGAGCCCCGCATCCCGAGCCTGAAAGGTATCATGCAGTCTAAACGCAAGCCGATGGATACCATCGATTTATCTGAGCTGGATATTAATGAGGACGACCTTCAGCCCAAAACCAAAGTCACCGGTTACATGAAAAAACCGGAACGTAAGCCCGGACAGAAATTTGAAGGCGAGCCTGAAGAAATAGCTAAGAAGGTAGCAAGACTGCTTGATGAAGAGGCAAATGTAATTTAAAAATCCGAAATCCGAATGACCAAAATCCGAAACATTCGTGGTTATAGTTCTTCACTTGCCCTGCTTTTAAATAGCATCCATTTTGAAATTGGGCTATACATATTCAATTTGGCAGCCGTTTCGGATTTTGAACATTTGGATTTTGGATTTATCCACGCTTCGAATTTATAATTTTTAAAAAGGAACCAAGCCATAACCTTATGAGCTCTCTACTAACCAACATTGCTATAAGCGACGGTAAAATTAAACGTTCATCTCTCGAGGTGCTGTCGCACGTGCGAAATCAGGCCGTAGAAAATGATCATTCCGCTGAAGCTGTTATCATCGACGCTGAAGCTTCAAAATATATTGATGAGGTTAAGAAATATGGTCCCTCCAAAATCTATACGATAGAGAACCCTATCTTTGAGAATCATAGAAATGCCCCCCTGCTTAAAGCACTGGCCAAAATTATTGAAAAAGCTGATCCTTACCTGTTTGCATTCGCATCCACTGAAGGAACGAAAGATATTTTAGGCGCGCTTGCTGCCAACCTGAAGGCATCGGTACTGTCCGATGTTTCCGAATTTCAATTGACTGATAACGGTATTAAGGCAAAACGTCCTGTGATGGCTGCAAAAATTCTATCACAGAATGAAGCCACAGGAGAAAAAATCCTGGTATCGGTCAGGTCCGGCTCTTATGATCTGGATGAATCGGAAACAGATAGTGAAGTTATAGACGTTGATTTTAATATCAGTGAAGAGGATATCCATGCAACACTTCGGGAAGTCATCGTCGCTTCCGGGGATAAGATAGACCTTTCGGAGGCACAGACTATTGTTGCAGCGGGACGTGGAACCAAAGATGAAGAGGGGCAAAAACTGGTTGAAGAACTGGCTACTGTGCTGGGTGCCGGTATCGGGGCTTCCAGGGCTTTAACCGAGGCTGGAATTATGGATCCCAGTCTGCAGATCGGACAGACAGGAAAGGTAGTCTCTCCACAACTGTACATAGCCGTTGGTATTTCGGGAGCTATCCAGCATGTAGCGGGTATGGCAAACAGTAAAGTTATAGTGGCTATTAATAAAGACCCCGATGCTCCGATTTTTGATATTGCGGATTACGGCATCGTCGGCGACCTCTATAACGTTATACCGCCATTTATCGAGGAGTTAAAGAAAATCAAAACCTGACAAATTTTGAATTGTAAATGTTGAATGTTCAATTGTCTGGTACCTGAACAGGGATAATTCAAAACTTAAAATTCAACATTTAAAATTATAGAGTATGGAAGATGAAAAATTTGACTGTATAAT
>CAZPWQ010000004.1:50912-68348 GCA_964590495.1 uncultured Balneolaceae bacterium | reverse complement strand
TGGTACTGCAGCTGCTCTTTGTCTGGAAGATGATGCCGGAAACCAAAAATAAAACGCTGGAAGAGCTGGAGGATTTTCTGTTGCCCGAAGATGAAGAATTTGGTGAAGCGGTAGCGGCTGACGCCAAGATAAATACTGATATTGAATGAAACGTATTTAATTGCGTTTTACCGGCTTTTTTGTTTCTAATTCGCGAACAGCACTAAAAAAATAGAACGGACTATTTATAATTCTTTACTTTAACGGAAACACCATTTACATAATTACCTATCATGTCAATTTGCGAAGCAAGCCCGGAGCCTTCGAAACCGGAAATATCCTCATTCGTAACATGCTCGTTATAGAAATCCAGGTAAGGTCCGGCAAGCGGCATGTACGACCAGTGCCATTTCTCCTCTTCATAGCCGGTGCGATTATGCAACGACTTATCGGTATAGGGCTGGTAAAATCCAAAGTCATTGGCGTGGGCTTGTAACCAGTCATATATTTTTTTTCCTTCTCCCTCTTCAAACCAGCTATTGTTCAGATTATTGAGATCCAGATCTGTCCCCCAGTGATGGCGGGAAGTCATCGGCATGGAGCTGTACAGCAGTATATCCTTTGCTTTGCCTAAATCGGTTGATTCTTCCGAGTCTTGCCATTTGCTATCCCAGATAGACTTTTGATACCAGAAATTCCGGGTACCGGAAACAATGATAAGCTGTACTCCGTCTTTTTTTGCACTATCCGCCATCGCTTTAAAAGCCTGATAGGTTTGCTTCTGCAGGTATACTTCTTTATCGGTATAGCTATCGGGCACGCGCACAAAATCATCCCGCTCATGAAAATCGAAGCGTCCGGTTACCAATTCTACTGAGGTATTTGCCGGAAAAGAATGAAGGCGGGTCGAGTCGGCCTCACTTGCAGCTTGTACTTCTGGTTTGGTTTCGGGTGATTTTTCAGTATCGGCATGACAACTTATCATCAATATACAAAGCAAACAAAGGATATATCTCATAGAGTAAAGGTTGAGATTATTAGAGGATTGAAATGATGTGCGGAAGATACGAAAGCCAGATTTTTTTTTATAGCCAGTGATGTATCAATCATAAACCTGTCAGGTTTGGTATGTTTAAATCCCGTTTGAAATTCATATGCTAAAAACCTGACAGGTTTTGTGCGTCAATTTAGAGTTAATATAATATTATATTAACTCAATAAACTTGCCGTAAATCCAACCGGTGATCTCGTCCGTGGTGCGTATCTTGTACCATCTTTCCCCGCTTATAGCTTCAATATCGGTTTTATTAATAATAGCTTCGGTTCTGCCGAACTGCGATGTAATAAAGGAGGCGCGCACCGATTCATTTCGGTCTTCCAGAATGCGTATCGCTTTTCCTTCGGGAAGCTGAATCTGCTTGTCATGTGCTTCAACCGATATACTGCGCTTTAATACGGCTTCGGCACTATTTCCTGAAATATATCGATCCAATATTTGAACGACTGTTCCCTCTTTTGCAACTACGCCGGCTGAGGGGGATGCGGTGGTGTGATCACTTCGAATAATCACGTTGGATCCGGTAACCCGCGCTTCGGTTTTACTACTTTCAGCAGAATCCGGTGTTAGCTGGTCAATTTTAGCTTGTGCCTCGCTCCGGAATCGACCTTCCGGAAATTGCTCCAGATACGTTTCAAAGGGATTCACAGTAGTATCGCCGGCAATAGATTCCCAATAAAGGGAATCTGCCCGCTCGTGGGCTTCCGCAACATGTTCTCCCCTTGGGTTCTCTTCAATATAGTTTTGATACCCTTCGAAGGTACCGGCCTGTTCGGCTTCATCCCAGTTTGACCTCGAGTTACAGCCATACAGTTGATTCACAGCAGTGATGGCAGCGAGCATTATCGCGATACGGATACAAGTGGAATGGATTTCACTCTTCATTTTATTGGAATAGTTATTTGATCTGGTTTATGTATCGATTTTAATCAAATTATATTGTTAATAAAAATCTATTGACCGATCTGAGCTGAACTTTCTGCATTTTTGGCTTTTGTCCCATACACCAAACAATGCCCCAGGAGGTTCATCCTGTCATCCCGATTTTGGAAAGCCTTTTCATCGGAAGTTCATAACTCAGGCTTTATATATTATCTTTCAAAACAGCATCCAAAAAAGATGGTTTGGCAAGGCAACCCTTCCGGCGAAATCGTTGTATAGGTTAATGAGCTAACACTGCTCAAGCTTCCTGTTTACGGGAAGATTAAATAAATACAAATTCAAAATGGGAGAAATATTATGAAGAGAGAAAGAGGATTGATCATAGGATTGCTTTTTATTGTATTGGTTATCGGTTACGCCTGCCAGGACCAGCCGTTGGAATCGGCCAATTCCGATCAGGAGCAAATTGTTAACCCGCAAAAGATAGAGAGTAGAGCTCACTTATCGTCGAATAGTTTTCAACAGAATTTTCGCACTCATCTTAAAGGTGAGAATGAAGTTGAGCCCGTTGAGACAAATGCCCAGGGTCAGGCGATATTCAAGGTTAGTAATGATGGTACCTCAATTCACTATAAATTGATTGTATCCAACATTGAAAATGTACAAATGGCTCATATTCACGATGCGCCCGCCGGAGAAAATGGCGGTGTAGTAGTTTGGCTTTATCCTAGTTCACCCCCTCCGCAGCTAATCGATGGACGTTTTCAGGGAGTATTGGCGGAAGGTACAATTACGGCAGATGATCTGACAGGATCACTTGCAGGTGAAACAATGGAAGCTTTGTTGGAGGAAATTAAGGCAGGAAATACATATGTCAATGTTCATACTGTTCAGAATCCTGGTGGAGAAATTCGTGGCCAGATCCATTAACCTATCATGACTGATGTGCAGAGATCAGGTTATCATCAACAGGATTTTTTATTTCCTGTCAGGGTAAAACTTGTACTTTGCTATACATCGAAGGTTATTAGCCCGTATTTTTTCTTTCAAAATGCGGGCTAATAATCCATTCCCATTATTTTAAAGATCATTACTTTAGCTGAAAGTAAATGGCAAGGTGATCATCCAGATACCCAATCTTATCAGGATACAATAGACCCAAAGTGTTTGTCGATGGTGCTTGTGCAGCATCTTTTTACGCTGCTCTTTGTTCATGTTGTGGCATTCGTCCTCTCCGGACATGAGGCGTGTTATACCACGTTTTTCCATACCCCAGGCACCGGCCTTGGCGACAGGCAGGGGCACTTCAAAGGTTTCCCATTCCTCCTCAGTAATAAACCCACATATGGTTATCGGGTGTGGTTTTCATTATCTCAAAACGGGAGTAATCAAGGAAAAACAATAAAAGCTTATGAACTTTTCTAAATAACTGGCTGTTGATCGTAAGTTGAGTTTTTACCTATAAATTATTCATCATTTGAGTTGCTCAAATCACCTGATATTATAAATGGAATCAACATCATTCTTTATTTTTCTTTTTATTCATTTGAGTTTCCTGATTCTGGCTTTTGGATCGGTTCTGGTAACAGATCTGTACGGTTTACTGTGGATACGAAATCGGGCGGGCTTCAATCATATCATCAATGTAAGTGATGATACCGAAAAGTTCATCTGGGCCGGCTGGATGGGAATGGTGGTTGCAGGCATACCTCTGATTATTATGAAAGGGGAAATTGATAATCTGATGACGATAAAACTTGCCTCAGTTGCTGTTATTGGTATAAACGGTATTCCCCTGCATCTGCTCCAAAAAAAACTGGAAGAGTTTAAAGATAAAGATGTGGTGCCGGGTATTTTCATATTCCGGCTCGTACTGTCTATCACCATATCCCAGATTGGATGGTGGAGTGCTGTTATTATCGGATTTCTGCATCGTCACGTATCGACAATTATTGAGTGGCCTGATCGTCCGTGGCTGTTCATCGGATTAGCCATCGGCTTCTTCTTGCTCATCTGGGCAATCGGCGAAGTCCTGTTTAAAAAGAAAAAAGACAAACAATATGTTAAAACCTGATACTTGCTATTTGGCAAAGAAAGGCAGGCGACCGGACGGGGAAGAGGTTAAACTTTTTTCATGGCACCGATCAATTCATCTAATTCGACAGTGGCAAGAGCAGGTTGTGTATCTGCCACGGCATAGGGGATAATAAGCCGGTTATGATGCAGCGTTGCCCCACAGGTGTAAACAACATTTGGTACATATCCGGACCGTTCATGTTCCTGGGCCGTCAGCAGAGGTTCTTGAAGCCAGGCAATAACCCGCGAAGGGTTCTCCAGATCCAGCAGAATTGCCCCGATCGAATACGTGCGTACAGGTCCAACCCCATGGGTCAGCACCAGCCAGCCATGACTGGTTTCTATGGGGGATCCGCAATTGCCGAGTTTGATGAATTCCCACGGTCTGGAGGGTCTTTGAATCACCTTTGATTCCTGCCAGAAATTCACCTGATCGGAAAACATTATGTGGTTGTTTTCTCCGTCCTGGCGCGATAACATAACATACTTTCCATTGATTTTACGGGGGAACAAAGCCATGCCTTTGTTTTTTATGGCCTTGCCATTCAGGGTTCGTACCTTAAAATGTTTGAAGTCGCGGGTTTCAATCATCTGGGGCAGGATTGAAGTACCGTCATAAGCGGTATAAGTACCGTAATAGATTATTTCACCGTTATCGTCCTGAAACTTGACAAATCGCGCATCTTCAATTCCCCCTTTTTCCTCTTCAGAAACAGGGAATATAACCCGTTCCGACAAATCGGTTTCATCCGTAAACTGCACCTCGTAATTTGAATCAGCCAACCGCAGCATGTGATGAAAACTTTTTTGCTGTTCATCGTTGTTAAACTGCGGGTTTTCACTTAAATAATTAATTTCCTCTTTCATTTCTTCCAGAGTGAACCTATCGGGTAAACGTGATAGAATATGTTCAGAAATTTCATTATTTCTGCCCATTTCTTTCAGCTTTCGGTGGAATAGATTGCGGTCATAATCCGGGTTTAACAATTCGGGAGTATTAACATAAGGACTTTCAGAATCGAATGTCAGTTCTCCATCCTGTTCAATAATACCGCTGCGAAATACAAGAGAGGATATATGTCCTTCACCGACCGCCCGAAAGCTCATGATAAAACGAGAACAACCTGTCTCAACTCCGGATTGATCCGGATGGGGAACAATCGAGGGATTGAAAAGTGCGGCTGACTCTATAGCATATTCCATTGTAAAAAAAGCTCCGATCAGCAGTGAACATTTTTCATCCAGGGTAGCATTTTTGCCGACAGGAATAAACGGTTTTATTTGTTGATAATTTCGTTTCAATATCGTCCGTAAATCCTTATGCCGTGAGGAAAATTTTTTCATGATTTGTTTCAACAGGCTCCTGGTTTTTTGGTCATCAAGCTGAAGCACACGTTGGACAATATTTTTCACACGGGCGGGATTCTCTCCATCCATAAGCAAACGGCAAATGACTCTTGACTCATCCCTTTCAATTACTTGTTCCTGGCGCTTGATGTTTAGCTTATCGGCTATAATCTTTTTATGCATGATATTGTTAGAATATTTGTAACTAATATTTTCATCAGAAAGTAGTCGCAACCTTGTTTAAAGGCTACTTACCTGTGACAGTTCCGAATTTCGGCTTTTCTCACTTTGTGTTACCACCTTCTCATAAACATTGATGTAGTCATCCGCCATGCGTTCCACGGTAAAATGCTCCTCGACATGTAAGCGGCAACTGTGTCGGTCGATCTCTCCAAGGTTACCCACGGCATTTACAGCTTCATCAACATCTGAAACCAGAAAGCCATTCTGCCCATGCTTGATCAGCTCCGGCATACTGCCTCTGTTAAAAGCAATTACCGGTGTACCGCAGGCCATGGACTCCACAACAGATAACCCGAACGGCTCATCGAAAAAGATTGGATGCAACAGGACTGTGGCATTACCGAGCAGCTCATTGCGTTTTTCCGGTCCGACACTTCCGATAAATTCTATTCTTCCGGGTGTAAGGCTTGGTTCTACAAATTTTTCATAATAGTTCTGATCCTGTATAATGCCTGCTATAACCAACCGTTTTCGGCATGACCGGGCTATTTGTATCGCCTCCCTGACCCCCTTGTCAGGATGAATGCGGCCGAAGAACAGCAGATAGTCATCTGGTTGGGACTGGAACCGGAATTGTTCTATTTCAATTCCGTGATGAACGGTTGCTGTATAGTCCAGATCCGGTGCACGATCACTGTCACTGATCGATACGTAAAAAGCCTCGTCATTATATTTGCGATAAACCGGTAAAATTCCGGGAGAAGAAAAACCGTGAATAGTAGTCACTACGGGTGTACTGGTCATGCCTGAGTAGGTAAGCGGCAGAAAATCGAAATGATTGTGGATGATATCGTATTGATCGGCCTCCTCAAACAATTTTGATATATGAAGTGCTTCCCAAACTTTAGGTATGATATCCGGATCTTCCTCATATCCGCGGGAGCACACCGATTTTAATGTGGCTTTTGTTATTGAATCACCGGTCGCATACAACGTCACATCATGATCCCGTTCGACCAGCGCTTCAGTAATATTTGAAGCCACGCTTTCCCACGGCCCGTAATGGCGTGGAGGAGTGCGCCAGGCAATCGTTGAAAGTACGGCAATTTTCATAATTTAGTTTACCTGTCATTTATTGAATAGGATTTATTCAGTCTCAAGTCAGCAGGTTTGAGGATCTCTTCGTCAGAAATATGATGCATGGCGGCTAAAGATAGTAACCATGCCAGTGTTGATTCAGCACCCTGATTTTCGTTTGTTTTATTGCTCTCCAACCCGTCCCGGCAACCGCCCGTCCGGGAATCATACAGGGGTAAATTTAAGTCATTATTGCCCAAAAACCAGTTAAAACAGGTTTTGGCACGATTTAGCCAGCGATCTTCACCACTCACTTTAAAAGCTGCAATACAGGCCTCCAGCAAACCATTGGCTTCAAGCGGTTGCTGGTCAAAACGAGCTTTTCTACCGTGCTTCTCATACCACCCGTGATTGCCAACAGGAACCAGATAATCATCTTCCGTTTGGTTTTTAAATAACCAGTTTAACGAACGAAAACCCATTGAAATCATATCATCACGCTCTCTTAACTTACCGGCCAAAATAAGAGCGTGGGGAAGCTTGCCGTTGGAGTAAGTTAGAATATTTTCTATCCAGGGCCAGTCTTCGCTTTTATTAGCTGTGAACTGATCAAATAATCTATCAGAGAGGATAATACCGGTGCGGCGTGCATTCGTATCGCCGGAAAAGGTTTTCAGATAGGCGTCCAGCCCAATTAATGAGAAGGCAACAGCACGAGGAGACGTAAATGTTTCGGCAGCCGACAGACCCTGCACGAATAATGTAGACCCCAGGGTTAAATGCGAATTTTGCTCTGAAAGTGATACTGTAGTACCCAAAGCCCATAAAGCTCTTCCATGAGCATCTTCTGAACCGTCAGTATCCAACCATTGACGGGAATAACTCATGAAATTACGGAATCTTCCGGTATCAGGATTATACGCGTGTAACAAAAAGGAAAGATAACGGTTCGACAGAGTTTCCAGTTGTTTTGCATCTGACTGATTGATCTGCGAAATTTTACAAGCCTGTTGTGCAAAAATCAACGCTCGGGAATTATCATCTGTACAGTATCCGTGATGGCGATCGGGAATAGTATATTTTGAATGTTGCAGTATACCGGTATCATCGGTAAGTGCCAGGAGATGATCCAGCTTTAAAGGAGGCAGCTTACGCCCGTTCTTCATTGATTGATTTGCCCGGGAAGAATCTTTCGGCTTCGGACTGTGGATTTGGCTGAAGTTAACTTCCTGAAATATCTTTGAATATTGGGAAGCAACTTCTTCCCAGGTTGCGTTGCGGTTGAAATCATAGGCGCGTTTTCGCATCTGGTGCCGTTCTGTACTGTTTTCAAACAGTTCAATAATAGAATCAGCCATTGCATCAGCATCCTTGAAAGGTACCAGCCGGCCACGGTCGTCTGACAACATTTCTTTGGCATACCAGTATGGCGTTGAAATTACTGCTTTCCCGGTTCCACAGGCGTAAGCCAATGTACCCGATGTAATCTGCTCTTCATTGTTATAGGGTGTTATATATAAATCGGTCGCAGCCAGATGATCACAAAGTTCTTCAAACGGGACAAACCGATTTTTAAAAATTACATGATCCTCTAAATCCAACTTTTGAACCAACTGCTGTAATTTTCTACGGTATTTCTCGCCTTCTGATTTTAATACATCAGGATGAGTGGCTCCAAGCACGATATAGGTTAGTTCGGGGAATTTTTTTACAACTTTGGGTAATCCCTGAATAACATATTCAATTCCTTTATTTTCCGATAACAGCCCGAAGGTCAGCAGTACTTTTTGTCCCAGCAGATCAAATTTATCTTTATAATAAATTGGATCGATAAAAGGTATATCCGGGATTCCATGTGGGATATAAACAATTTTTTCTTTGGGAATGTCATAAAGAGTATGCAGAATGTGAACTGCACTGTGGCTCATCACCACTAATCTCTCCGAAAGATCAACCAACTGCTCCATCACAATTTTCTGCTTTTGGGTCGGTTCTACCAAAACCGTATGCAGCGTTGTTACCACCGGCATTTGCAACTCCTGTAGCAATGTGAGAATATGATCTCCTGACTGACCGCCAAATATACCGAATTCATGCTGCAGGCATACGATGTCAACCTGATTCATATTTAGAAACTCAGCTGCCGTTCTGTAATCCTCCAAATTATCCTGATTGATTTCAAAACTGACCTTGCCGGGATAGTCATACCCCTGACGTTTATCATTAATGGCAACTGCCTTACATTCAACAATATTAGTTTCTGCTGAAAGCGATTCCACAAGATCGGTCGTAAAAGTAGCAATACCACATCTGCGGGGTAAATAGTTTCCGATAACTGCAACCGAGTTAATTTCCGGAGCACGATTCTTTGCTGATATATCCATAATTTATCTCTTTGTAGTTGATACAATCTGCCGTCCATAGTTTTGCCTTTTTTTTGGCAAGCCGGGAATGTGATGAATTTATTTAAGGAAAGTAATTACCCAGAATTTATGTACGGTCACTCAATTCATTTTGATGTATCAGAACCTAAGCAATAATAGAAAGAGGCTGTTAAGTAAAATTTGTGGGATATCTGTAATAAAAAATATGACCAACCACCCACGAGGAAGGAAATAAAATGCGGGAAGTGCCATTCAGATAATATCCTGTAGGATTTTCGGGGCTACAAAAGGTCTTCTCTGTGGTTCTTTGTGCTCCTTTGCGTAACTTTTGCCCTGGGTATGCCTTTGGGGCTGTAATAATTACGTGAAGGCACCAAAATAAAAGAGCCTTCTATATCAATAGCCTTAAAAGCTGTTACACAGAGCTACTCAAAGGAGCACAAAGTTTCACAAAGATTTTTGCTCTTTTTCTCCATCCCGCATTACAAAAACAACCAGGTGACTTTTTCAACTTTTGGCAGCCGGATGGAGAAAGCCGGTTAATTTCGTTGGGCCTTGCGGAAACCATAGGGCGGTTCAGGCTCTACTTCCAGTTTACGGGTGAAGAAATAAATAACACCTAAATTGTGAGTAAACTTTTTGTAATCTTCATTTCCGGTGTTTTCAGGATCTGCCCCGGTCCATATCGGTTTGAACTCCTTTATTAATTTCTTTTCAAAACCAGGTGAAATTTCGACTGCAATAGATCCAGGGCCGGAGGCCGTAAATACATCTTCTATGAAACTGTATAAAGCATCCTGCAAATTGTCGAAATCAGATCCTTCATATCTGTATAACGTACTGGAAATTTTTTTGAATAACATAGGTTGCTGTTACTGTATTTTATTTGACTTGTTGAGCTGACTAATTAAGCGGGCGTCCTGATCATTCCTGTATTTCATTATCGATAACGAATGCTTTTGTAGAAAATTATAATACAGAAAGATTTAATTTTTATTACAAAAAAACTTCAGGATCAGAAAAAAAATATTGAGGTAAATAGAATAAGCGGGCTGTTATAGCCATAATTCGTGGTCATCTTGTGAAATTCAGCAAAAAAGCTGTGCATTTCGGAACCAGTAGTAGAGAACCACGTATATTTTCAAGCACTTGCAGTGACACCATACGAATCTTCCTCCGCCAACTGCCTGCCGCTACCGCTTACAGGAATGACAGCAGCAACAGATGGAATTATTTAAACCAACCTATCGTTTTGTAAAACGAGCTAAAAAATTAAAACATTAAGAGAGAGTAAGGAAGTTCATGAAATATTTAGGCTATGTATTTGCATTCGGCGGTTTGTTGGCGCTTATTATTACAGCTGTAAACTATATCAATGAATCTGAGAGTTTTAGTATGCTGGGGCTGGATGTTGCAGTTAGCAAAGGAGATCCGGTTCCTATGATTATTTCAGTCGTCGTTTTTATCGCAGGTCTGTTGATCGTCAGGGCAGCTAAGGAATAGAATAAATTGTGATGTAATCGTTTACCCGGATATCTCACCAAAAGTAATTGTGGCGAAGCGCAAATTGTACAGTGAAAAATACAGGCGAAACCTGTCTGTAGTGGCATTTCTACAGGAAAAAAGATCACTAATTTTTTCCAAATCCTAAGAAAACTCAATATGGGGATCGGTATATGTCAACTTTCGGGAACAAATCCGGAGATTTCCAATCTAAATAAACAGTTATATAATATTTAAGTTCTTTAAGGAGTAGGCTGGTAATTATACATAGTTACTATTTTTTGCCGACTAAAATTGGTCTTAGGTTAGTGAGAGAATAAACACAAACACCTTTATCCAAATATCATGTTTGGAGTTATCCCTTTTAGATTTATTTTTCGGTAGCAAAATTTCAACATTTATCAATAAGTAATGTATATCGTCGATTCAACGCAACAGATTAAATTAATAAGCGAAATGACACAACTTCGCAAAGACGCACAAAATTTTGTGGTTTATTACCATCATCCCTATACAAACCAGATGTGGAAAAGTTTTTTCCCCAGGGCCACCGAAGATGAGCTTGGACCAAAACTGTTGCGCCATGAACCACTTCCCGGTGATTTAAGAGAACATTTGGATATCTGTCTGAAAGAAGATGTGCCGGAAAATGCTATCGGATTGGGTATTGAATTGTCTGTTGCGATACATAAATGGCCGCATATTTTTAAAATTCTCGAAGAAGATTACTCCGATTATCATCGGGGGCAGCTCAACTTGTTTTTAAAGTACCTCAAAGTAGAAGAAGCAAAGAAAAATATAAATGAGCTGGATAAAGGAGTGGAAGACCTTCAGGTATCTCACAAAGATTTAAGTCAGCTTGCCTGGAGATCCCGGAAGTTGAAGATGAAACGTTTTTTTTATCTGGGTTAGTCTGCGGTCCTTTGCGCTTCTTCGTGTAGCTCTGTTGTAATAATCCGGAAAGCACCAAAACCCGAAGAATGGTAATATTGAATAGTCTTTAAAAGCTGCTTAGGGTAAAATTTACTCCGCATTAAATATCCTGTCCGTGCTACTTTTTTTAGTTCCAATATGCCCAGTCTCTAACCTGTATACCCGGAGAGGAAATAAAACGGTTCAGATTGTTGCTAAAACAAGTTAAATTACGTCTTATCAATACTAATGAATGAAAATTATATCGGATGATTCAGGAATACCTAAATTCCCTTGAAAAATTTATTGTAGTTGGTGACCGGGTACTGTTAAAACCGCGCAATATGGAGACACGTACGAAAAGCGGTCTTGTACTTCCCGCAACAGTTAAAGAGAAAGCAGAAATTCAAAGCGGTTATATTGTCAAAACCGGACCCGGTTATCCCATACCGTCAAACGAAATTGATGAGGACTGGAAAGAGAATGCAAGCGAAACCCGTTATACAGGAATGCAGGCCAGAGAAGGTGATCTCGCTATATTCCTGAAAGATCAGGCCCATGAAATTGAATTTGAAAATGAGAAGTACATTATTATTCCCCACGGCTCAATCTTATTGTTGATCCGGGATGATGAAAGAATTTAAAGTGGTTTTCCAAATTTGTCCCGCTTCAGCCTCTGCAGCTATTTGCTTTTTAAAAGCGCTATATGCAATTTTCGCAAAGAAAGCTTTACGTTTAAATCCTGAAAATGATAAGTATTAACTCATCAGGATTATTTGACATTTTCTTAACTCAACAATAAGCACATATGAATCGCCGCCAATTTTTACTTCGATCATCACTGTTTGCTGCCGGATTAGCTTTGCCGGCTCGTCAAATGTTAGCTCAAATCCAGGGACAGTTTACAGAAATCCGTCGTAATGTCGGTTACTTTACCGAACGGGGCGGCACCATCGGCTGGCTGGCCTCACCCGGTGGGATGGCGGTGGTTGATTCCCAGTTTCCTGAAACAGCCCGAAACTGTCTCAATGGTTTAAAAGACCGAACCAATCACCCACTCGATTTACTGTTGAATACACATCATCACGGCGATCATACAGCGGGTAATACGGTATTTGAAGAAGTCGCTAAACAGATGGTAGCTCATGAGAATGTGCCGGGGTTAATGAAAAAAGCTGCTGAGGAAAGTGATGGAAATTCCGAACCGGCTTATCCTTCTGATACGTTTACTGTAGAATGGAATGCAGAAATTGGTGATGAAATTGTCCATGCCAAACATTATGGTGCGGCTCATACAGGCGGGGATGCGGTGATCTATTTTGAGAAAGCAAATGTGGTGCATATGGGGGACCTTGTGTTTAACAGGATGAATCCCTACACCGACCACCCTTCGGGGGCATCCATCATTAACTGGATTAAAGTGTTGAAATCTGTCGAGGATGAATTTCCTGCGGATGCCAGATATATTTTTGGTCACGCAAAACCGGAAGCTGAGGTCACGGGATCGAAAGAAGATGTGGCGGTAATGCGAACATATCTTACATCAATGGTGGAATATGTTGAGGAATCCATTGAGAAAGGAATGAGCAGAGAGGCAATAGTCAGCAAGGAAGAACTGGACGGCTTCGAAGACTTCCTGTATGCAGATTTCTGGACGCTCCCGGACAATCTGAAAGTAGTATACACCGAATTATCATCCTGATTATGACGCAGGGACAGGAAGAAAAAGCCTCAAGTAGACAAGAACAGGATCCCAGCCGTTGTATCTATTGCGGAGCTGAAGCGGAGTTGGTTTGGGTGCATGGTCACGGCCAGTGTGCCAATTGCGGAATTAATGTAGAAGAATGCTGCCGGGGAGAAAATTGCCGAACTGATGATTAGCCTGGTATTTCGTTGAATACCGGTTAAAAAAAGTTAGTCTGCTACAATATGCTCATCCTCAATGGAAAAAATGCGGTCACAAAGTGCAAGTTCACGGTTATTGTTTGAAGCGAGAATGATAGTTTTACCTGATTCCAGAAAATCTGCCACAATTTCACGGATTAGTTTGTGTCCGGCTTCATCCAGATTGGAACCCGGTTCATCAAACATCAGAATCTGTGGATCGTAAAAAAGTCCGGCGGCCAGTCGCAGACGTTGTTGCTGTCCTGTAGAAAGCTTGCCGAATGGCTGATTACCGAGATGCGCGAGCTCTACTTTCTCCAGCCATTTTTCGATAGAATCACTGCTGTTTTTAGTTGACTGATGTCGAAGCTTCGATAAGAATTCCAAATTTTCACGGCAGCTCAGTTCATTGTACAGGTTGATATATGGAGCAATATATCCCAGTTTGTGTTTGAACAACTCAAGCGACAGGTTTGAATCATTTTCAAACCTGTGAATATTACCGGCAGTGGGATTCAGAAGACCGGCCAGACATTTCAGCAGGGTGGTTTTACCCGAACCATTTGATCCGGCAATTCCCAGCGCACCGTCGTAATGAGTAAAATTAATACCCGAAAAAACCGTTTTGGTACCGAAGGATTTATTTAGATTTTGTACTTGTATTTTAAACATAGCGAAAGGTAAAAAGCGATTGCTAAAACCCAAACGATAAATTTAGAAATCAGCAGAATTATTCGCGCCTTTAATTCTTGCAGATTAGGTTGTATTGCCAATCCTGAGACTATATATTTCAAAAAAAATCTATGAATAGAACTGTTCAGCATATTACCAGAAAACTAATCGATCTGCTTCCGGAAAACGAGCAGTATTACCGGCTGGATGAGCTGCGTGAGTTGCAGTTTCCGGCTTTTATTGTGAAACGCATCAAGATTGAGCTGGAACGAAATCTGGCCGAATCGATGATATTGCCCGATACTGATTGGGCTAATAAAGAATCGGAAGCTGTACTGCAGGCGTGGCAGCAATTTGTGGAAGCCATCCATGCCGAGGCGCGGCTACCTGCCAGCTATGCCAAAGCGGTCATCGAAACAGCTGTGGCAGATGTCCTGGAAATGCTTGTTCAGCCGCGCAAAAATATCCCCGGGGTTATTTTTGCTACTGACAAGAAGCTGGAGTACGGGCAACTGCACTCGCGGCTTGACTCTGTAGTGGTTTACAGGCATTTCGGCACGATCCTGTTACGCTATATGGAAAAAAGAGAGGCAAGGGAGCTTACAAAGGAGAAGTGCAGGGAAATTATCGGTCTTGCGGATGAAAAGATGACGAAGCGTTATTCGCCATTGAACTGGGCCCAGATGATGGATCCGCTGTTTAGTCTGCTTGAGAATTCTATAGATACAAACCTGCTCCGCCTCTTTTTTGAAGATAAAAATATGCCCCGGGAAGCCAGGCGTTTTGATCTTATGGAGGGTAAGGTTACACGCGCACAACTTATAGAAACGTTGTCATCACCCGAACTGCTGAATTTTGAGGGCTATGAAGAGGATCAATCCTCATTTTTCGATCGGTTGAAGAACCAGCAAAAGGAATCTGTATTGTCTGAATCAGGCAAGGATAAGAATAATACTGAGCCCGGATCTGCGTCAAACCCGGAGGAAAATGAAGAAAATATTGCTACCGTAAGTCCGGCAGACAGCAAAGATGCGGAAGAAATTCAGGTGAAGGCGGATTCTGAAGTGGTTAGTGATGAAGAGGATTCATTGAATAAGATTTTTACAGAGGATGATGAAGAAAGTCCCGTGATAATTGATGAAGAGGAGCCCGATGAATCATTAAACAGTATTTTCCAGGAAGAAGATGAAGAGATTATTACAGAGGAAACGGATGATGTGAAGGACCTTAATAATGCGGAAGAGGATATAAAAATAGAAGAGGATGAAGAATTTCCGGAAGTGAAGAATAAAAAAGTATCCGCATATGATATTGGGTCTTTTCGTAAGAATAAAAAAACTGCTGAACCGGAAGATATTGATAAAGCAGGGGATGCTGGTGAGGAAGATGAGGATTTTGATGAAGAAAAAAACCGGCCGGGATCCGAAAAAAACAAGCCATTCGAGGAGATAAAAGGGGAAGATGAAGACGGAGAGACAATGTTAGCTGACTTTGGGGGAGAGCCCGAAATTTCTGAACCTCCTCCGGAAAATGAGGAAACGCCGATGTGGATGCGTTTTGTGGATCCCGAAGAACAGGCCGAAGAGGAGGAAGAGCAGTTAAGTGGTATTGTCAAAGATGATGACGGTGAATCAGATACAGAGGAATGGGAAGAGGATGCTGTCGAGGATGGTTTTATCGATGAACCGATCATAGACTTGAGGAAAGATGAGAAGTCATCCGGAGGAGAGGAGGTCTCGCAGGAAAGAGAGAAATTGTACGAACAGCTGGCCTCTGACCGGGAGCTTTTTGTAGATGAAATATTCCGTGGATCGGAACGCGCTTTTGAGGAAGCGATTGAGGAGATTTCAACCTATAAAACCTGGAAAAGCGTAAGTAAATATATTCAGAAGGATGTTTTCAAACGCAACCTGGTTGATATGTATTCAGAGGCCGCAGTAGAATTTACAGATCGTCTTCAATCCTATTTTCTGGAAAAACAAAATCATAATTAACAGAGAATTAAATGGCTTCAAATGACAAAGTTGAGCGACTGAAGAAGAATCGACAGCATGCCAAAAAGGGAGGCGGGGAAAAGCGGATACAAAAACAGCATGACAAAGGAAAGCTCACGGCGCGGGAGCGGCTGGATATATTGCTGGATAATGATTCCTTTGTAGAGATCGATCCTTTTGTTACTCACCGCAGTGATAAGTTCGGATTGGACGACAAAAAAATTCCCGGGGACGGAGTTGTTACCGGACACGGCAAGATCCATGGCCGACCGGTATATGTATTCAGTCAGGATTTTACAGTGTTCGGGGGATCGCTTTCCGAAACACATGCAGAAAAAATCTGCAAGATTATGGATATGGCTCTGAAGAACGGTATTCCCATCATCGGTCTGAATGATTCGGGGGGTGCCCGCATTCAGGAGGGAGTTTCATCACTGGGCGGTTATGCCGAGGTTTTCTGGCGAAATAGCATGGCATCAGGTGTTGTCCCGCAGCTATCTGCCGTTATGGGGCCCTGTGCCGGGGGGGCGGTTTACAGTCCGGCCCTGACCGATTTCGTTTTTATGGTAAAGAATACAAGCTATATGTTCGTGACAGGACCGAATGTCGTCAAAACTGTTACGCATGAAGATGTGACCTCCGAAGAACTCGGTGGTGCCGGTGCACACAGCACGAAATCAGGTGTCGCACATTTTGCGGAAGAAAATGATGCCGTTTGTCTGCGTGAAATGCGAAAAATACTGACATATGTCCCCCAGAACTGTGAAGAAAAACCGCCTCGACAGGAGCCTGAAAAACCGGATTCCGCCAAAGCTGGTAAGCTTGATGAACTGGTACCGGACAGTCCGAATAAACCGTACGACATAAAAGATGCCATTGAAGGAATCGTCGACAACGATTCCTTTATGGAAGTTCACGAACACTATGCCGACAATATCGTGATCGGCTTTGCCCGTATAGACGGACGAAGTATAGGTATTGTAGCAAATCAGCCTTTGTCACTGGCCGGGGTGCTTGATATCGATGCTTCCATCAAAGGGGCACGATTTGTGAGATTCTGCGACGCTTTTAACATTCCGCTGGTGGTATTTGAGGATGTACCGGGTTTTCTGCCCGGCACCGACCAGGAGTGGGGTGGTATCATTAAACACGGCGCCAAGCTGCTCTACGCCTTTTGTGAGGCTATTGTGCCCAAAATGACGGTGATTACCCGTAAGGCATACGGCGGAGCCTACGACGTGATGAACTCAAAACATATCCGGGCCGACTATAATGTTGCCTGGCCCACAGCCGAAATTGCCGTTATGGGTCCCAAAGGTGCCGTTGAAATTATTTTCCGGAAGGAAATTGAAGCTGCCGACGATCCTGAAGCGAAAGAGCAGGAACTTATAGATTATTACAAGAAAGAATTCGCACATCCCTATAAAGCAGCGGAGCGCGGTTTCATAGACGATGTCATTCTGCCCGGCGAAACACGCCAAAAACT
>CAZPWQ010000004.1:0-50812 GCA_964590495.1 uncultured Balneolaceae bacterium | reverse complement strand
CGGAGCGCGGTTTCATAGACGATGTCATTCTGCCCGGCGAAACACGCCAAAAACTAATCAGGGCTTTGGAAATCAGCGAAAACAAGGTTGACAATATTCCTTCAAAAAAACACGATAATCTCCCGTTATAGAATTAGGAATTACGAATTAGGAATTAAGAATTATATTCCAATATAATTTATTTCATCTCTGTTATATTACTTGAGCAATGGTTTCTAATTCCTAATTTTCAATTCGTAATTCCTAATTCTTGTCATAATGGATCTGTTTAAAGATGAAAAAAAAGAATATCATCCAGGGTCAGAAGGAATGGATGAAGATGTGAACCCACACGAGCCGCTTGCCACGCGGATGCGTCCCCGCTCTTTGGAGGAATTCGTTGGACAGGATCATATTGTAGGTGAAGGCAAGATGCTGCGGCGTATGATCGAATCTGGAGTTATAGGTTCGCTTATATTCTACGGCCCGCCGAGTTCCGGTAAGACGACACTGGCTCACGTGATTTCGCGGGAAATCAACGCCCAGTTTGTTGTGTTGAATGCTGTCTTGGACGGCATTAAAGATCTGCGACAGGTTGTCGAGCGGGCAGAGAAGATCCAGCAGATGAACGGACGGAAAACTATTCTTTTTGTGGATGAGATCCATCGCTGGAATAAAGCACAGCAGGATGCCCTGCTACCTCATCTCGAATCGGGTATTATAACCCTGATCGGCGCAACAACGGAAAATCCTTTTTATTCAATGGTAAGTCCGCTGCTTTCGCGCTGCCAGCTCTTTGAATTATATGATCTTACCGTCGAACATGTTCTTATCATGATCGAGCGGTCGTTAAAGGATGAAAAGCGTGGACTCGGCAATAAAGATGTTGAGGTGACCGATGATGCCAAAAAGCATCTGGCAGAATTTGCCGGCGGGGATATCCGCAATGCGCTTAACGCACTTGAAGTAGCTGTTCTTTCCAGCGAACCTGATGAGAAAAATATCATCCATATTGATCAGGATACAGCCAAAGAATGTATCCAAAAAAGAAGTGTCCGTTATGACGGTACCGGAGATGAGCATTATCACTACGCTTCCGCTTTTATCAAATCTATGCGGGGCTCCGACGTTGATGCGTCACTGTACTGGATGGTTTCAATGCTGGAAGGGGGAGAGGATCCCAATTTCATATTTCGCCGTTTGTTAATACTGGCATCGGAAGATGTCGGTATGGCAGATCCGCATGCGCTGACGATGGTGAACAGTGCCCATGAGGCTTTTACGAAATGCGGAATGCCGGAAGGATTTTACTTTCTGGCTCATGCCTGTATTTACCTGGCCCTGGCTCCCAAAAGCAACAGTACGGGAGCTATTTTTTCCGTGCGAAGCGAAATTCAGAAAAATGGCATTAATCCTGTTCCGCCTCACCTTCGGGATAAAACGGCAAATTCAAAGCAATCACGGTACCTGGATGTGGAAAATGCTTCCGAGGATTATAAATATCCGCACTCCTTTGATCATCACTGGACGCCCCAGCAGTACCTGCCGGAAGAGGTGCGTGATAAAAGCTGGTTTAAGCCCGGCAATATCGGACGCGAAAGCAAGCTCTGGGAACGGCTGGAAGCTATTAAAGAGGCCTATCCAAAATCGGATTCGTAAAGATTCTACCACTAAGGCTCTCAGAGCACGGAGAAAAATGATAATAACTATGTGTTCTGAGTGCCTTAGTGGTATTCAGCCAGCTTTACAAGCACCCATTCCGCGCTTTCAGCAGTTTCTTTCAGTGACAGATTCCGGCGCATGCTGATCGTTGCCTTGAGGCGTTTCCCTTTCAATGCTGTGGTATCAACCGAACTGTTTTTTAGATAAGTATCTGCTGAAATATTCAGTTGTTTTCCCGAAGAAACAGGCTTTGTTGAAGAACCATGACCAATAACCCGGTGCACTTCAGCAGTTAATTGTCCATTTTGAATATCTGTTATAGTTATTTCAACCCGCGCATGCCCTGGTGGCAGGGATAAGGGCCTGTCGGGATATTCCGTGGTATCCTTAATGGTATCGTTTGGCATGGTTGTAGTTTCCTGTTGTGATTTCTGCTGCGGTTCAACCGAAGGATCTTCCCGGGAACCGGTGGACATTAGCAGGACAGCCGCAACAACTGCGATTATAGCAACAATAATAAAGGCAGATCTTATCAGCAGGTTCATCTCTCTAATTTAGTTACTGTTATTTCACCTGATCACTGACACACTGTTCACTGACATACCAAACTAGCTAACCTTCAGCATGTAACCAACGCCATGCAGCGTCACGAGATACTTTGGGTCATCAGGTTGTTCTTCAATCTTTGAACGTAATTTGGAAATATGTACATCTACGGTTCGGGTATTTGTACTGTATTCATACCGCCACACGTTTTCGAGCAGGGCATCACGTGAAACGGGCTCATTGGCATGTGCCACAAGATAACGAATAAGTTCTACCTCGCGTGTAGTTAATTCCGCTCCATCTTTGTCGGGATGATTGGCACGGGCATTTTTTAAATCCACATGTACCGGATCCAAATTGACCTCATTAATGGGATTCACTTTGGCATATTTCTCGGAACGCCGAAGCCGGGCCTGAATCCGGGCTAAAAGCTCCTTCACTCCAAAAGGCTTTGTTATATAATCGTCTGCACCAATATTAAGTCCGGTTACCTTGTCAATTTCCTGATCCCGGGCGGTAAGCATGATAATAGGAAAGGTATAATTCATCCCCCTTATTTTACGACAAACATCATATCCACTCATTCCCGGGAGCATAAGATCAAGAATCATCAGATCAGGATTTTCTTTTTTGACGATATCAAGGGCTTCATCACCCTTTTCACATACAAAAGCGTCATATCCTTCATTTTCAAGCGTATCCTGAAGAGCAAAGACAAGGCTGGGCTCATCTTCGACAATTACAATTTTCTTGGGTTTATCCGACATAATTTGATGATTTCTCAGTTATTGACTCAGGTTGTAATTTCTCAGGTTTAAATATCTTGCCGTCGGCAGTTACCGGCTCTTTTGGAGATTCAACTATAACAGGAAACCTCACAATAAATACTGATCCTTTTCCCTTTTCACTTTCCACATTAATCGTTCCGCTGTTAAGTGCGACGAGATTTTCTACAATGGATAAGCCTAATCCATGGCCCTTTGTTTCTGCTGTCATAGCGTCTTCAACCCGAAAAAACTTATCGAAAATCTGTTTACTCGATTTTTTGGATATACCGATACCCCTATCCTTAACTTTTAATATGACACTACTTTTGACCTGTGATAACGATATACCAAGATATTTGGTATCCGGACTATATTTGAGGGCATTGTCCACCAAATTTCCGAGTATGGTTTCAAAGCTATCAATATCCACCATGATCATTGGCAGGTCGTCCTGGATCCTTATTTCTATTTTAAATCCTTTATTTTCAATATAGGATTTATGATCATCCAGATATGATTCTACCAACTGATTTACATATACAGGTTTTGGTTCGACGAGCGACCGGCCAGCATCACTTTTAGCCACATCAAGCAGTTTTTCAATCATCTTTCGCAGTCGGATGGATTCATTGTAGATATGGGAGCCATAACTTTTCAGCCGGTTTCCATCTGTTACACGCCCGTCAGCCAGATTTTCTCCCGCCGCCTGCATAAGAGCCAGAGGTGTTTTAAGTTCGTGAGTCACATTTGCCAAAAAACCTGCCTGGCGTTGCGCCAGGGCACGTTCATTCTGGGCAGAGATAAACATAAAAACGAGTGCCCCGGATAATAACAGAAAAGCTGCACCGAGTACAATGAAGTTTTTAATCAGGGAAGCGTTAGATGCTGAAATTGCCGGCGTTTCGGTAAAAGCTACCTCGAGTTTCCAAAAATCGAAGAAATCGGAAAAAGTCTGTTTGAACTGGATCTTATCCTGATCGTATTCCATTTCTGGATTGCTGCTTGCAATAACTTCATCTTTGGTCCAGTCGCGCAGCCAGACGTGAACACCGGATTTATCACTGTCGCCGAATTTTTCTGTCAACTCAGACATCAGATAATCATCAACCATTTGTTCCCTGTCGATAACCGATGTTATATAACCGAAAACAGATCGGCTGGAAGGATTTATCAGCACGAGGGTCATACTGCGATGGGTATCAAATATGACTTTATTATTATAACGGTAATCATCAATCAGACTTTTCATCTGTGTTCGTGCTATACCTACACCGTCGCATACGATTTCTCCGTAATCGGGTTCTGGAACAAATCGTTTTTGTTCTGTATCAAATCTCTGAATAGGTTCACCCGTTAGACATACCTCTGAATTGCCGCGTATAAAATAAACGGCTTCATAAATAGAATCATTGGCAGCCTTTTTGACATATCTGGAGACTCCTTTGGAAAACTGGCCGGTTTGAGTATAAACGGTTTCCAGGCGTTCGATATCGCCGGTGTTTAACCCGGCAAAGGGTTTGTAAAAACGATAACGGATTTTATCTGCAAATTCATCAATTTGCAGTTTTTTATTTTCCCGGTCCGATTCAATTGTATTTTCATGCAGGGCGTAAAGCGAGTATACATTCATGCCAGTCATACCGAGAATAGCTACTAACCCGGCTGTAAGCAGAATCCAGCGAAGTGATCCAAACTTTTTCATAATAAATTTCTCCTATCTGCTATCGTCTGTAAGACCAGAAATGTAAGCAATAATTAACGATAACAAATTTTTAATTCCGGTTGTTTTACTGAATTTAATAATTCATTGACCCAAATAATAAAAGGACATCAAAAAAGATGCCCTTTCTGGCTGTAGTATAATAATAGGAATATCCTACTTTTGCCACCGGTTATTACTGCGGTCGACATCCGGGAATTTATTTGCCGGATCAACAACTACAGATGTCACCTCAACATCTGAGTCAATATTAATAGTAGTGCTTGTATTTCCATGCAGCCATACATCAACCGGAATCTCATGGGTAATCGTGGAATTGTCTGACAATGTTATTTCGACGGTAGCGGGCATAGGTATTTGGCCATAATCTTCTATTATTATATCTGTACCGGAATCGGTGTTTGTAACATTACCGACGCCCTGATCAAGAATCCATACTTCATAATACCAGCTTCTCCAGAACCAGCTGAGGTCTTTTCCGCTTACATTCTCAAAAGTATTAAACAGATCCCAGGGATACGGATGCTTGTATCTCCATTGTTCCAGGAAAGTTGTCAGAGCTTTTTGAAAGATATCCTCACCAAGAAGATGCCTCAGGCTGATAAGCAGGGCCGCCGGTTTGGGATAGGAAGCAATACCGAATGCAAAACCGTTGTAATGATAATCGGACCACCGCATAACCGGACCTTCCAAACCGGATCCTGCAATCTGCAAATAACTTTGAAATTCTGACTGTTCGGGATTATTACCTGTGGGATAATAATCCAGGTATGATTGATTTTCATTAAATGAGGTGGTCCCTTCGTCAATCCAGCTGTAGCGTCTTTCGTTGGTACTGATCTGCATCGGCACCCACATATGTGCGATCTCATGGGCAATAACGGAATATAGTGAAGTTTCGGGCTGACCGTTATAAGCACCAATAATCGTCATCATGGGAAATTCCATGCCGCCGCCTATAATACCTCCTCCCTCTACAGAAGTCATATGAGGCCACGGATATTCTAGGCCGGTATACTCCGACAAATAACCCACAGAATGTTGCGTGAATTCTGCTCCGTTTGTCCATAGTGGTGCTGTGTTCCGGTAAATAGCATTAATAGCGGCATAATCGGTTTCTCCGTCGCCGTCACGGTCGCCTACTTCTGTGCGGGTGGCATCCCACATCGATTCGCTGGTAACGCTGAAGGCAAAATCACGAACATTCTCAGCATTGTAGTTCCATGTTATTTTACCGTTTTCGGCTGATCGGGTGACGTTACCGAAATCTTCTTCGGTCACTACATTCATTACAGAGTCACTTTGATGTGCTTTTTGCAGTCGTCTTAATATTTCATCATTCAGGACTTCTTCGCCGTTGGTCAGAGTACCGGTTGAGGCAACCATCCATTGTTCCGGTACGGTAATATCAACATTGTAATTGCCAAAACCGTGATAGAACTCGGCATTTCCGGTAAAAGGATCGGTAAGCCATCCTATTACATCATCATAGACACGCACCTGAGGATACCAGTACGCGATAAAATAGAGATTGTCCTCGCTGTAGCCCATACGTCCGCTTGCACCCTGCCGGGGAACAGTGAATTCCCACTCTACCTGCATTTGTACCGAATCACCGGGTTCAACCGGGTTTGAAGGTCGTACAACCATTAAGGTACCATTTACTCCATAACCGTTTGAATCGTTGGAAGATTGCAATTCCTTTAGCTCAGAACCACCCTGCATAACTTTGTTAAGAGTTATACCCCCGGTTACTTCTGCTGTTTCATTGCGCTGAACACCTTCTCTGTGAAGATTTTGAGAAAGTTCAAGAAGTATTTCGTTCAGCGTATTCGGGGAATTATTATGATAGGTGATGGTACTGCTTCCCCTGATCAGTTTTTCTTCAGGAATCAGTTCCACCTGCATATCGTAGTTTGTCCACTGTTGCCAGTATTCAGGTCCGGGTTCGCCGGAAATAGTCCGTGTTCCGGCGTCAGCGGCAGCAAAGAAAGCGTTGGGAATTTCAATTGAAATGGGATTGGGTACAGGACGTTTTTTCCCCGGTAGTTCCTTTGTGGTATCAGAAACAGCCGTCGGTTCCCGTTCCTGTGTTGTAGTTTGCTGCGTAGGCGCACAGGCGGAAAAGAACAATGTGCCTGCTATCCCCAGCGTGATTATCATATGGAAACTGGTGCGTGTGAAACTCATATTAAAGGAATTGTAATTACTGGTCCCCTTGCAGCGGTCACCATCAATGATTACTGTATTGTCAGGAGGTTTGTGAAAAATGTTTTTCAATGGATTTCTTGAGATCGTCGAATTCTATTGGTTTGGAAAGGTAATCGAGGTAATTGGTCTCTTTCGCTCTTTCGACATGGTAAGGGTCGGAATTTCCAGTTACATAAATGACAGGCACATCAGAAAACTCCCGGATTGCAAGCATTGCTTCAATCCCGTCAATTTCGCCTTCCAGTGTTATGTCCATAATGATCAGATCCGGATTGATCTTTTTTGTTGTCTCAATAGCAGTTTTGCCATATACCAATTCTCCTTCTGTCTCAAAGCCCAGCCGTTCCAGGTAACTTTCATACAGAAGATTAAGGATCAAATCATCTTCGACGATTAAAACTTTCATTTTTTCTTTATCCATACCTAATTATAACATGTTTTTGATAAAGTACATTAAAATAGTAAAAACAAAAGATAAGGCAATTAGAATCTGGTTTATAATTTGATAAAGTAATAATTAAGGAGCAATCCAACCCCCGGACCAGTCTTTATCGGCGTCAGGTCGCGTAAAATGATGTCGTATATGTTCCTTGCCGCTAATTTGAAGCAGTTGCAACTCTTTAGCAATACACTCTAATACACAAAAATTAGCGGGTGTATACTCATCAGGCCACTTATAAGCGTCTTCCGGTTGTTCAATTGGTGTTCCGGGACTGACTATTGGAGTATAGGCTTTCTGTGCCTGACTATGGACATCTTTCTTCCAGTAATCCAGAGCTGTTTCATTTTTGTGATGTACCCGGATGTTGGTTTTCACGGTAACCTGTACCTTGTGGTAGGAGTGCCAGAACAGCAGGGAGGCTTTATCATTTTTTAACAGCTCGTCGACTTTTGCTGTGCGGGCGTCGGTATAGAGAATAAATGACCAGTTGTTGTCGACTTCCCGAAGAACGAGCATGCGAATCGAGGGCTCTTGTTTTTCGGGATCGACCGTAGCCAATGAGAGGTAACGGAAATCGTGTTTACTGTCGGATGTGCCTTTTTTTAATTCTCTGAGAACGATGTTACGCGATTTCTCAGATGGTAAATCTTTTGATATGAGCATATTATAAGTTGAGGTCAAATAGCATCTGTTCGTGGCAATATAAGGATTGAATACAGTCTTTGTATTTTTTATTCATGGTTTTCAAAAATATGCGTTCAAAAACAAAACCCCGTCACACAATATGTGTAACGGGGTTCGCTTTTGTGGTGTCCTGTTCTAATAAATGATCAGTTTTGAGGTCCCTGTGGTTGCTGTTGCATTTGTTCTGATTGCAGTTCAGCCCTCACTTTTTGCTGAAGTTCCGGATCCTGTTCGACAGCCCGGTTGATTTCCTCGAATCGTGCCATCTCCATACCGGCATCTTCAATAGCAGTTTCTATCTCATCCTGCATATCTTGCTGCATTCCCTCGATTTCTTCAGAAGCATTATTAAATTTTTCCATCTCTTCCTCTGTTACGTCAAGTTCATCTGCAGATTGACCCGTTTGAAGTCCCTGTGCAACCTGGTTATATGTTTCTACATCGAGTCCTTCATCCTGAATAATCTTCATCATATCCTGCTGCGAGCCCATCTGGACTTCCTGAACATTCATAACTGCATCCGCAAACAATCCGATCTCATCATCTGAGACATCAATATCCGGAGGAGATTGCTGCATTTGATTCGGAGCCGGTTGCTGCATCTGTCCCGGCTGCTCTTGGGCAGTATCCTCGGGAGAGTCATTCTGACAGCTGATTAATGAAATTCCTAGTAAGAGTGCTGTTAAGTATTTGAACATATGAAATCTGTCTGTTATAGATTTAAACTTAGTTAATTCCTCAACGGGAACGTATGGACTTTATTCCCCTTATTTTAATAGTTTTTCATTTATTTCATCTATTCCAATTAGAGGTGGTAGGTAAATAAATAGTATACAAATAAAAGTAATATGAGCCGGTACTTACTAATCGAGTTCCTAATAAAGGTACATCTTTACCTTTGATGACTATGACCGGCATGTACTCATCTTTTTCTACAGACATTTCATAGAAAATATTGGGTCATAGCAAGTCATGCGACCTTATGTTGGGCGAAAGAAAAACAATAATAAAAATATTGATGCAATGATGAAGAAATTACATAATGATTGGTTTGGGAAAACCATTTTTGAACGTGTTGAATGGTATAATGATGAAATGAATAATCTTTACAATTACCTGTCAGATAAAAAACCTTTTAAAGAAGAACATTTTAGTTATGCTGCTACACGGTTGCAAAATATAAAGTATCGCATGCGTACTGATTTGAAGACAGCCGGATTGGCGGGATTGGATAACATCAGGCTTAATTATCTTGATGCGATTGGACTGGCATATATCGAACTTGAGGCGACTGGCAATGATTTCCGTAACTGGTTTGAATCATTGATACGTGCAAATGAGTTAATCAGCTTTTTCAACCATAAATAGAGTTGGGTCGGGGTTAAGGGGCGTAGATTAATTCGATGAAATATTAAAAAATATATATTGACTAATTAAAATTAGTCGTAATTTCAATTTATAATTCACCAAGCAAGTCAAGTGATGTCATCCTGCCCTTCAACATGGATATTGACCAGACCCTGATTGCCGCTTTACTGACCATCATCGGGTACTCGCTGAACGACACTATTGTGGTGTTCGACCGGATCCGTGAAAACCGCCTCATGCGCCGGAATCTTGACTGGCCGGAACTGGTGAATACCAGCGTGAACCAGACACTGAGCCGTACGGTGGTAACGTCGCTGACAACCCTTTTTGTAGTGACGGTTCTCTTCCTGTTCGGCGGAGCCGCACTCAAAGGCTTTTCATTCGCCCTGCTGGTGGGAATCATCCTGGGCACCTACAGCACTATCTTTTTTTCCTGCCCTCTTGTGATTGACCTGCCGGTTAAACACAGTGTTAAAAGCAAAAAGAAAAAGATAGTCCGGTTTGGTAGAGTTTGATGGGATGTGCCCATTAACCGAAAATGAGGAAAGTACACGAGGTCGGACTCCCCGATTAACCCCATCGGGTCCGACTGCTGTTACTGAGTAGGTTTGCTGTAGTAAAAGATTTGCTTTCAATAAAGAAAAAAGAAAGTACCCGAGGTCGGACTCGAACCGACACGGGCATTTAGATGCCCATTGGATTTTAAGTCCAACGCGTCTACCAATTCCGCCACTCGGGCAGGTACTTTCTTCCGTGCTTATTAACAAGACGCCTAATATAAGGCTTTAATGATTATATCTACAATACAGAATTGACAGAATTTAGGTTTTATTCCCGATTGGAAAATATCAATTCTTCGCTTTTAAATACTGCGGTTTTGGAATGTACAACCGTAAATTTCTGTCTCGTCCGAGTAAAGGTTCAAGCGTGGACGCTTGAACCAGCCTGTAATACAGGTACTGAACCAGCAGATAGCTATGGCGATTTTCTCGATATCACCACCTCTCGTGTACTGCGTATGATGGTGTAGAGATTGCCCGGTTCTGAACGGTCCCAGGCTATACCCTGGCCTTCGCTTTCCACGGAAATGATATCCACCAGCACCAGTTCGGATCCCGCTTCAGGAAGTCTTATGGCATAAAGTTCACCCCTGTCGTGTCCCGACAGGTAAAGAAGTCCGTCGGTTCCCCAGGAGCCGCCGGAATTGCTTTTGCCGTCGAACCGGTCAAGAACCTCTGTGGGAAATACCCACGAGTCGAGAATGTTCCATTCGTCATCGAAACGGACGAGGGTGGTCCACCGGTTGTCTTTGCCGATCTCCTGCTCGAACTCATCGTAATGTGCAAAAGTACCCCACCAGTATCCGTTGTGCCGGTCGATCCAGGTGAGAGATCCCTTGTTTATGCCGAAACTGTAGCTGCCGTAGTGCATCATCGACTGGGTATCCCAGACCTCCACCGAGCTGGTCATCGGTATTTCCGGATAATTGGAATGAGCGGCATAGAGTTTGCCGTCGACGATAACGCCGCTGTCGAGATGAAGAATGGGACCATCATCTTTTTCTTTCCACTCATCAATCTTTCCGCCCGTTTCTTTATCATATTTGCCGATGGAGCGGGACGCGATCGCATAAAAGTGACTTGAATCCACGGCCACCGCCTGGTGTGCTTCCTCCGCCGGAAATATTGCAACGGTTTCAAAAGAAATCTGCGCCTGTACGAATTGTGTAGAAAAGTAGATTAACAGAAATAGGATTATGTGACTGTATAATTTCATAATTTATAAACACTAAAGTTATTCTGCTGAATACAAAAATATAATACAGCCACAGATTCACACAAATATTTACAGATCAGTTCCCATTCGTGATAATCCGCGGCCCTTTACTTTCTACTTTTTACCTTCTACTTACTACTACACTAAAAACCAACTCATCACAAAAACCACGGCCATTCCCGTAACTCCCGCGACGGCCGATCCCAGCGTCTGCAGGCGGTAGGCCTGGGAGACATCCATCCCCGAAAACTGACTTACCACCCAGAAATAACTGTCGTTGGCATGTGAGACAGTCATAGCCCCCGCTCCGATAGCTAGTGTAGCGAGCGCCGGACCCAATCCCTCTGCCAGGCCGATGCCGGAGAGGAGGGGCACCATGATGGAGGCGGTAGTGATGATGGCCACAGTCGACGATCCCTGTGCTGTTTTCAGAGCGGCAGCAATCAGGAAAGGCAGCAGGATACCGATGTTCCAGGCGGCCAGACTCTCACCAAGGAAGGTGCCGATATCGGTGGCGCGAAGTACATTGCCGAAAGCACCGCCGGCTCCGGTAATCAATATAATAACTCCCGCACTTTTTAATCCCTTACCGACCCATTCGCCGTACACTTTCGGTCCGCGGTCGGGGACGGTGCGAAAAGCCAGCAGTACACCGATGATGAGAGCCGTATTCGGGTCCCCGAGAAAAAGAATGGTGGCGGCAGCCCACCCCTGGCCGAACGGTTCGGCCGGTAGCGAAGCGACGGAGCCGAGAGAAATCAGCACCACGGGAAGCAAAATCGGGAGCAGGGCAGTGACTGCACCAGGCAGATTTTTGTCATCTATCTCATCTGTCTGCTCACTGATATCCTGTTCAGCGGTCGGTGAGGATTCGGGATCGATATATATTCGCTTACCCATAGCTACAGCAAATAGATAGGTAACGATTATAACCGGGATTGTAACCACAATACCCAGCAGGATGACCGATCCGATGTCCGCTTCCAGTGTACCAGCTGCGGCGATTGGCCCGGGCGTGGGTGGCACAAAAACATGTGTGGCGTAGAGCCCCATACTAAGCGCCACTGCATACAGTGCAAGTGATTTATTGGCTTTGGATGCCAATGAACGGTTCAGCGGGGAAAGGATAATGAATCCAGAGTCGCTGAAAACCGGTATGGACACAATGGCACCCGTAATGCTCATCGCCAACGCTGAACGCGCTTTGCCGATCCAGCCGACGACCAGGTTTGCGATTACTACCGTTCCGCCGCTTTTCTCAAGCAAAGCACCGATAATAGTACCGGCGGCTATCACTATACCGATGGAGCCGAGGGTCCCGCCGAATCCGTCGGTGATGGCAGTAATCGTTTCTGCGGCCGGTAGCCCGGAGAGGAGTCCCACCCCGAAACAGGCCAGCAGGAGTGCCAAAAAAGGATGTAGTTTTACTTTAGCCGTACTGTAAACAATAAACAGAATAGCCGCAATCAGCAGCCCGATCAACAGATATCCGTGCAAATGACCTCTTTTCTTTGTTTGAATTCAGCTTTTATTATAATAGAAAAAGTGGCTGGATGCCAGATTCCGGATTCCGGATACCAGATTCCGGATGTTGGTTGTTTTTAAAGTTTGAAATAAATTGGCACCTTCTTTCTGAGATGTTTATTCTCAGTGCATATAACAAAAAAGAAATAGCCGGAAGGAGAAACAATGAATCGATGGGTGTATTTACTGCTGGGGGTTTTAATTATTCTGAGTTCTTGCTCTGGAAATGAGGTGGGGGCGGACCAGGTGGTTGTGGATGGCGAAGCCGTTGTACGTATCGATTCCACACTTGCCGGTTTTGTGGAATCCGGTTCTGTTGCCGGTGCTTCTGCACTTATTTTTGAAGACAACCGGGAAGTTTATTTCAACGCCTACGGATATACCGACCGGGAAGCGGAAATTTCCATGGCCCGTAATACCATCGTGCAGATTTATTCCATGACCAAGCCGATTACCGGGGTGGCTTTGATGACGCTCTATGAAGAGGGTGCTTTTCAACTCGATGATCCCGTTGCAGAATATCTGCCTGAGTTTGCCGGTTTAAAAGTGCTTGAAGGCCTGGATGAGGAAGAAAATCCCATATTGGTTGAACCTAAAAGAGCATTGACAATCCGTGACCTCACGCGACACACTTCCGGTTTTGCGAATGATACGAACCAGCCATACATAGGGCCAATGTTGGAGGAGGCAAATCCGTTGGCCAGGGAAAACACATTGACTGAGTTTGCAGAAAAGCTCGGAAGCCTTCCGCTGATCTTTCATCCCGGGGAGCAGTGGTATTATGGTCCGTCGGTGGATGTTCAGGCAGTTCTTGTAGAACGCCTTTCGGGACAATCTTTCAAAGAGTATGTCAGTGAACAGATACTTGATCCCCTAGGCATGGCTGAAACACGCTATTTTGTCCCTGAAGAGGACCGGGACCGCCTGGCGACTGTATATAATAACACCGAAGATGATTCCCTTGTAAGAGTTTCTGATGAAGAGGGTCTTTCATTCAATACCACACGTTTACCACTTACCCCCGGCGGGTGGGGATATACTTCCACTCTCGATGATTATATGACATTCACACGAATGCTGCTTAATGAGGGTGAGTTAAACGGCGCCAGGATTCTTAAGTCCGAAACCGTAAAACTTATGGCAACAAACCATCTTTCCGAAGAGGTAACGGAGCGTTTATGGCTGCCAAGCAAAGGGCAGGTGGGCTTTGGTATCGATTTTGCTGTACGATTGAAACCGCCTGCTTCAGATGAAGAAAATCAGGGCACCGTCGGTGAGTTTTTCTGGGACGGCGCGGCAAGTACCTTGTTCTGGATCGATCCTGAGAACGAGCTTACAGCTGTATTCTTCGTACAGAAATTTCCCTTTGACGGAAGGTTGCACAAGGATTTCCGCGATGCGGTTTACGGCTCTTATGTACGGGATGAGTAGGATATGTACCCCGTTTAAAAATCTGCCGGAATTACAGAAATACACAAGATTTTAAATTAAAACTGATAATCATATAGTTGGATGAAAAAATTAAATATACTTTTATCACTGGCCGTTGTTCTGATCCTTATTTCCTGTGGCTCCAAAGGCCAGGATACAGATCAGGAAGATTGGCAGACACTTTTTAACGGGAAAGATCTCACTGACTGGATCGTCAAAATTCATCACCATGAAGCGGGGGATAATTATGCCAATACCTTCCGGGTAACCGATGGGGTTATACAGGTAAATTATGATGATTATGAGGAATTTGACGAGCGTTATGGACACCTGTTTTATAAAGAGCCTTTTTCTTCCTACCACCTTAAGTTTGAGTACCGGTTTACTGATCAATGGATGGAAGACGCTCCCGGTTATACCTACAGGAACAGCGGAGTAATGTTTCATTCCCAGGATCCGGCCACTATCCTCAAGGAGCAGGACTGGCCCATTTCCGTAGAGTACCAAATGCTGGCTGAGGCAGAGGAGGGAGAATCCAGGCCCACGGGAAATATGTGTTCTCCCGGTACCGAAGTGTTTTACGAAGGGGAAATGGATCCCCGCCATTGTATTAATTCTTCCTCCGATACCTATAAATGGGATGAATGGGTTAGTGCCGATCTTATTGTCTACAGTGATTCGCTGGTCATTCACAAAGTTAACGGTGAGAAGGTATTGGAGTATACCAAACCACAGATAGGGGGCGGGGTGGCAAACGGTTACGATCCTGATATAAAAGTTGACGGAAAACCATTGACGGAAGGCTATATCGGACTCCAGGCCGAAGGACAGGGGGTGGAGTTCAGGGAGATTAGAATTAAGGAGCTGGAATGAAGAAGGAATTGAGAATTAGGAATTAGGAATGGGGAATTAGGAATTGGATCACATGCTGCGTCTCTCCGGCATCCGGCATCCAGTATCTGGTAACCGGACTACGATTCTTTTATCAATCCCGACCGGTACGCCTGCAGCAGCTCCTTGAGGTCGTCTATTCGCTTTTGGGTATTCCGGCCATTGTCTGTGTCACATACGCGGATTCGTTCGTCGTTCTGCTCCAGAATTCTTGTTTCCGAATGAATATCCTGCTCCTCTTCAATCGCTTTTTGTGTGGATTCAAAGGGTTGATGAGCGGCTAACAACAACCCGTAGGAGTTGAAGATAAGCGTATAGCCTGCGATTCCCGTTTTTTCCTGGTACGCTTTAGCAAAACCTCCGTCGATAACAATGAGCTTTCCACCCGCTTTTACCGGACTTTCTCCTTTTTTCACCTTTACCGGGACATGTCCGTTAATGATATGTCCGGTATCGGGATCGAGTCCGAATTCCGACAAAATTGCCTCAGCCACATCCTGATTCGTGCGAAAATCGTAATAGGGGTTCATATCCTCTTTATGAGTTTCGGGATCATCAATAAAATAACGTTCGAAGGTGGCCATTTTTTTCTTTCCGAACAGTGGAGATTGCGCCCCGCACCACAGATACCACATGGTATCCCTGCCGTACTGTTTTTTATCGGGATCGTCTTTCGCAAAGTACCCCTGTCGTGCCAGCCGTTCCAGTCTGTCCATGAACTTTTTGGGACTGTGATTTATTCCGTCCAATACAAAATGGCAGAGCTTCCCGTTATGAGTCATAGGAATACAGCCGTGGTACAGCAGGTTTCCGTTTTGCACCCGATACATACTTCCTTTTGCAAAGAGAAATCGCACATGTTCCTGTAAACGTTCGCTGTTTTCAAACGAGATACTGAGCTTGTCCATAACAGACTTTTCCAGATCGGATAACCGGTAGGGATCTTCCGGGCCAATGGTTGGAAAATGGGTGTCGATCAACGAATATGTATTATCCCCGATCCGGACGGTACCCTCATTATAGTTGATTCTATCCAGCAGGAGGCGGTCATCCATCTGGTACTGCGGCCGGCGTTGTACGATCTGTCCTTCCAGTTTCAGCTGGATTATTGAGATCGCCTTTTGCATGCGGGCCATCAAAAGCTGTTCATTTTCAGTGAATCCTTCCAGCGCCTGTTTAGGCCGGAACTGCTTGCAGGGATCATCGCCATATACATCTACGGCAAGTGACATCAGGGGGAGGATACTGATAGCATACCCGTTCTCCAGGGTTTCCATATTAGCGTAGCGCAGAGAAACACGTATTACGTTTGCCATACAGGCTTTGCTTCCGGCCGCTGCTCCCATCCAGACGATATCGTGATTACCCCATTGAAAATCCACGGAGTGATGTTCTACCAATTTATCCATGATAATATGAGCACCGGGACCACGGTCGTACACATCGCCGATTACATGAAGACGGGCGATAGTAAGCCGCTGTATCAGTCGTGCCATAGCAATGATAAATGCATCGGCCCGCCGGGTGTCGATTATCGTATCGATGATACTGCTGTAGTACTCCTGCCGGTTTTTGAGGCTTTCCTGCTCATGGAGGAGCTCTTCAATTATATAGCTGAAATCTTTCGGAAGTGCTTTTCGTACTTTGCTTCTCGTATATTTTGATGAAAAAACGCGGCACAACTTGATAAGCTGGAAAAGGGTTTTCCGGTACCAGTCACCGGTATTTTGAATATCCTTTAATATATGAGGTAACTTTTTCTCGGGATAGTAGATAAGTGTTGCCAGGTTCTTTCTTTCACGGGTATCAAGAGTATTCTTAAAGAGTTCGTCTATACGGCGTTTTATAGAGCCGGACCCATTTCTGAGTACGTGCAGAAAAGCTTCATATTCACCGTGAATATCGGAGATAAAATGCTCTGTCCCCTTCGGCAGCTCCATGATAGCGCTCAGGTTGATGATCTCGGTTGAAGCGGACCTGATCGTCGGATACTGTTTGGCCAGTAATTTCAGGTATCGCTTTTTTTCTACGGTATCGGACATCGATTTTCAAATTTGGATACTGATATTAGTTTTTCTCATGATGACAACAACCTATAATTTTAATTAACTGAATTCTTTGGTTAATCGTAAATGGGAATTAGGAATGAGGAATTAGGAATTGGATCACATACTTCAGTCTCTACGGTATCCGGAATCTTAATCATCCACCCTTACCAAAGTACTCCCAGGTTTTCAGGAGGATTTTCAGGATCAAGATCAAGGGGAAGTTTAAAAGTAAATGTAGAACCCTGCCCGGGAGAACTTTGAACCTCTACTTCACCGGTGTGTCCTTCAATTATTTTTTTTGTGATAAAAAGACCCAGTCCAAGTCCCGAGATTGTTTGATTGGCGCCTGCTCTTTCAAAACGGTCGAAAATTACCTCCTGCTTTTCTTCCGATATGCCCGGCCCCTGATCGCTGACGGAAAGAAAAGCCCATTTCTCATTGGTTTTCAGAGTAATCTTTACCGGGACGTCGGGGGCATATTTAAACACATTGTTGATTAAATTCGAAAAAGCCTGTTCAATTCGGTTTTTATCCCAAACTCCTATGACGCCGGACTCGATATCCAACTCCAGATCTGCATGAATTTCTTTAAATTTTTCCTCCATTTCCATTATATAATTTTCAATGAATGCGGACAGGTCAAACTTTTCAAGATTAAAATCGAGTTTTCCTGAATGAATTTTTGCTATATCGAAAAGATCTTCGATAAGTTCATTTATCCGATCAGCCTGTTCCAGGCTTTTACTGTTAAGTTCCAGGATGTCTTCTGCACCTGGGAAATCCGGGTTCTTTATGCGAGTCCGCAACAATTCCAGGTTAAATCTCATGGCCGTCAGGGGAGTTCTTAGTTCATGACTGGCCATCGACAGGAAATTATCTCTGCTTATGACTTCTTTTCTTAGACGACTGAGAAGCTCAACGTTTTCCGTAGTATCTGTAATCGCTATAATAAGTGCTTTTCCGCTGCTATCATTGTAAGTAAAAGGCGCAAAAGTAAAATTTAATACCTGTCGGGATTGGTCCGTTGAATTTCTCTCCAACGATAGAGTATCCGTTTGACTTGTAATCCGTTTATTTAAATTTTCTTCAAGATTTTTTTCTAATTTTGTGGCCTCAGAACGTCCAAAGAGCCGGGACAGCGATTCACCCAGAATTTGAGCCTCATCTTTGTTGAAGATCGAAGCCGCTGCTTTATTCCATCCAATAACTTTTCCGTTTTCACCCACTATAGCTATGCCGATAGGGGCGATGTCCATCAATCTGGTTACAAAATTTTGATTGAAAGCTGGTTTTTGGAGAGATTCTTTAAAGGATATTTTGGGATTTGAAACCGCCAGGATATCCCGGTATTTAGCTGCTTGTTGACTGCTGGTTAAAATTTCATCCAGCTTTTCTTCCAACTGGATTTTATTTGACTCATCAAGACAAAAGACATCGGTTCCTACAAAGGGAGAGAATTTTATCGCTTCCTTAAGAGAATTGATCTTTTCGGGCTTTGAAAGTATAACTACAGAGGCAGTATTTTTAAGTGCATGAAGACGCTGAGTGCTTTGTATGGGATCCTGAATTTCACTGCCGATGATAAAGGCGATGATTTCCTCATCAAATTTCTGTTCATTTATATCCGTGGAACTTTCAACCGGTACAAATTGCAGGTTCTCACCTTTGAAAGGATCAGGCAGCAACAGGTGGATGTTCTGGTTTTTTACCTGGATCAGGTAGACAATTCCTTTTTTTGCAGAAGTCTCTTTAACCATAAATTATTCTCCTAAAAGTGGTATATCGAGTAATGCTCTTCCTGTCCAGATCCTTAACATATCGGTAGTGGGCGCCATAACATGCGAGGCCCTGGCATCTCTCAAATGTCTTCCGAGCTTACCATCTTTTGCATATCCTCTTCCACCCATTAAGGTCATAACTTCGTTTACCACATTTACCACACAATCAGCAACCTCCGCTTTTGCACTGAAAAGAGAGAGAAGTCCTTTCGACTCTCCGGCATCACCTTTGGCGGCTGCGCTGTATGTAAGTTGTCGGGTACTTTCCACCTTTGCCCATAATGTACCCAGTCGTTGTTGTATTACAGGCATTTGGGACAAAGAACTACCGCTATGGGTATGAGTTCTGTTCTTTATATGTTCTATCGCCTCGTCTAAGGCGGCAGTGGCGATGCCCAGGTATGTACCTGCCATGGCCGCAATAAAATAAGGTGCAATCACTTCAAAGACATACCAGATTTGATCTCCAGGTTCGCCCAGCAAATATTCTTTGGGAATCGGGAGTTCCTCAAATGTCATATTTCGTGAAGCGTTTCCCTTCATGCCAATTCCCTGCCACGCCTCCTGCCATTCTATTCCCTCAGATTCTTTTGGAACAACCACGCAGGAAAATTGACCTACATATGTTTCGGGTTCGGGGATAACGGTTGAAACCACGTAGGAGTCCGCATATCCGCCATTGGTAACAAAAGCCTTTGTTCCATTGAGAATATAACCGCCATCCTCTTTTTTCGTGAGCTCAACCTCGGGGATATATAAATTTGCTCCTGTTCCGGGCTCGCTCAGGGCGAGAGTAGTAAGATGATCACCCCTTGCGATAGGATCCAGAAAGTTCTTTTGCTGCTCGATTGTGGCTTTTGTCGCTAAGACAGCAGAGCCCACTAAATGCATACCAAAGCACATAGCGGTTGAAGCACATTCCCGGGCAAGAATTTCGCAAACTTTGGTGACTCCGGAAAGACCATATCCCAGCCCGCCCAGCTCTGAGGGAATTACCAGCCCGCCCAGACCTTCTTTTTGAAGTGCCCGTATTGATTCTTCCGGCCATCTGCCTTCCTTGTCAATTTCTCCGGCTCTTGGGGCAAGCTCTTTCCGTGCAATTTCTTTTGTCTGTTTTAAAATATCATCTAAAGCAATTGTATTTTTCATGTTGTTGCCGATTTTAGACTTATTTTTAATCTCCTAATAAGCTCCTGGTACGGGGTAATGAACTGACAAAGAATAACTATTATGGATTCATTCATCAAATATGTGGGCTTTAAGTTTGAGACTGTTTTTAATAAAAACAGAAAAGAAAGCTGCCGTGGTAAGCTTTTAATCTTTTTCGCCTCCAAACTGTTCCGTATTAGCCCAAAAAACTACCCAATGGCGTCATTTCGAGCGGAGTCCCGGTAGTTTTTCCGGGACGTAGTCGAGAAATCTCATCCGTGCGGCAGAGGCATTGAAGGGGTACACAGCTTCTTCAGAGCGGATGAGACGTGTCCGACTCCCGGCGGATCCCTCGGTTCCAGCCCCGATAAAAAGCATCGGGGCTTCCTCTCGGGATGACAATGGAGAGGGTTTTTAATAACCTGCCCCACAACTCCCCCAACGGCGTTACCCCTCTCTTTTCTGTTTCAAGATTGGAGTGCGAAGCATGCCCCGTACTGTTTGATCGTCGTCACTGTCAAACTCTTTCAGGCCCAATTTTATATTTTCAGGATGAGGATTCAGCCGGAAGGTACGGGCCAGGCGGTCCCAGAATGAGAACAGAGAGCTGTAGTTGGAGTCGGTTTCCGGCCGCCAGCGAGAGTGGTGCACCCGGTGCATGTCGGGAGAAACAATAACAGTACGCAGGATGCGATCCAATTTCCGGGGGATATTAATGTCTGAGTGATGAAACTGAACTACAGCAAACATAAGCGTTTCATAAAGTACAAGCTCCCACAGATAAATGCCGAACAGTGCGATCAGCGGAATTCGAAACAGTGAAGAAAAGAAAATCTCTCCGATATGAAAGCGGTTGGCGGTGGTCACATCCATATTTGGATCGGAGTGGTGAACCCGGTGAAATCGCCAGAAGAACGGGATTTCATGGTTCATCCGGTGCCAGATGTAGCTCCAGCTGTCAAACAGAAGCAGGGCCCCGATGGCATGTGCCCACAATGGTAAACCCAATCCATCCTGCAGCCAGTGCATTATTCCAACCCGGTACTGGTCGGCCCATACCGAGGCGGCAAACCAGAGACCTACAAAAACTATAGCAATCAGGGCGGAATTCAATGCACCCATAAAAAGATTACGAACGGCATGCCTGCCCCTGTTTTTAAAGGATCCGCGGAAATGCTCGTAGAACGGGTGCAGACTTTCCCACAGAAACAGCAGGATCAAACCCGCCAGCATGGCAATTACCTGAGACTGTTGCAATGCATAAAGTAGTGCTTGCATTTTGTTAATAGTGAATAGTTAGTTGTTATTAGCAAAAAATTGTCTATATCGTCACTATTGATAATTTGAATAAACGTGAGTAAGCTTTCCTTGGTCTATTTAAAGAAGGCATCATACATTCTAGCAATGGTTTCAATTTCTTCTGTTTTCCGAATGAATTAAATTAACTGACTGTTTTTGTAGAAACAAAAAAAGCCCCGGTAAAACCGGGGCTTTTCAAAAGTTAATGAATACTGGTTCTATCAGTCATTCAGACTTCGGACATTTGTTGCGCTTAAACCTTTTGGGGTTTCTTCGACATCAAACTCCACTTCTTCACCGTCATCCAGACCCTGGTCGAAACCAAGATTTTCAACGTTGTTTCTATGTACGAAGATGTCTTTGCCTCCTTCGTCAGGAGATATAAATCCAAATCCTTTTTGTGAATCGAAAAATTTTATTTTGCCTTGTTGCATATGTATTGTGTTTTTTTACACCTGTGGATTTCATCTGATGAAAGGAGTTGAGTTAACGCCTCAATCCACAAAGTACTCTCTCGAGGTGGTATAATTAATGATAACATCACAAGATACAGCTATTAAACAGTAATACCTATTTCTTGCGGAAATGAGGTGCAGATTATGGCTCGGCGGGGCTGTTTTTCACCGCCAACTGCCGACGGCCTCCCGCCTACCGGAAACCCTACAATGGTTCAAAGGCCGGAAGAACTACCTTGATTAAGGTCAGACTTGATTTAACACCTGGTGCTGTTGAGTATGCATGTAATTCAGCATTCCATCAATTAAATTCGTTTGTTGTTGGGCAATTGTCTTCAAATCTGTGGGATCACCTTTTAAAGACAGGTAAATACAGGCCAATTCCGAGAGTTTCCAATCTCTGTATAAATTGTTGGAATGATTCGGATCACAGCGATATATACAGTAAAAATGCTCATCTGCATTCAATTCCAAGGTATTAAATACATGAATGGTATGCTGGATCACCGTTTCCATTTTTTTTGATGCTTTTCCGCTCTTCTTAAGCACATCACTTGCATAATAAATACATTTTCGAACTTTGGCATTATGGGAAAAATCATTAAGACCACTTGAACTGTCTATATTGGAGATTACCGATAATTCGTCATTCATAGTTTTCTGTATCTTTTTTCGCTCAGTTAAATTTTCAGCGAGTCACTCTTACTTCCCCGGAGGACTTATACGCATTAACTAACTTATTATAATATCCTTTAATCCAATTTTTTGTAGGAATTTCAATTATTGGTATGTAAGATTTTTTCTTATATCCAGGAGGGTGGATTGACGTTTAATGATTTTTGAATGTCACGTATCTTGGTACGTTTCCGCTGACATTTTATCTTCGCCCAGATTTCTTGGTGAGAAATGCGGGTTAGATCGCATTCCGGATAACCCGATGATGATATAAACTCCGTGTAACTTTGCTAACTTGGGGTATCTCTGTGTAACAGCTTAAAGCAACTGGCGGCGCGGCTATATCACAGAGCTGCACGAAGGAGCGCAAAGGGCCACAGAGAAAAGTAAGTTAACGGGATAGGAAACCGGAGGAAAGGAGACCGGAAGTTCTCTCATCCGATGGGTATCCAGGGTGAATGCCATGAAGTCGGATTACCCCGATCATCACATGATCTCCGTGGAACTCTGTGGCACTTCTGTGTGTCTTTGTGCAACAGCTTGAAGAGCTGGTGGTAATTGGCTGTCGTTTGTGTGTTTTATAAATTTAATTTTTGATGATATGGCAACAGTAAATTAAATTCAGGGTCTGGTTTAAGAAGTTGCAAAAGTTCGCGTATAATAGAATCAGGTTTTCAGCAGACCTTAATTAAATCTGAATCAGGTTTATGTCTCATTTTTCATTGTCACAAAAAACGGCGGTTGTCACAGGAGCCGGCAAAGGTATCGGAAAAAGCATTGCGCAATTATTTGCCCGGCAGGAAGCTGAAGTTCATATCCTGGATCTGGACCGGGATGCCGGCCGCAAGACGGTGGATGAAATCAACGGTGAAGGCGGCCGGGCGTATTTCCATGAAATAAATGTAACCGATCAGCAAGCTGTTCTGGATCTGTTCGAGAATATCTATGAGCAAAGCAACCGCCTCGATATTCTTGTCAACAATGCGGGCATCGCACATATCGGTACGCTCGAGAATACTTCGGAAGAGGATATGGACCGCCTGTTTGCTGTTAATGTAAAAGGAGTATATAACTGCTCGCTTGCCGGTGTACAAAAGATGAAAAAAAGCGGGGGCGGCGCGATTATAAATATGGCTTCTGTAGCAGCCACATTGGGTATCTCCGAACGATTTGCCTATTCGATGACGAAGGGAGCTGTTTTAACGATGACTTATTCTATCGCCAAAGATTATATCGATGACAATATTCGCTGCAATGCCATTTCTCCGGCACGGGTTCATACTCCATTTGTAGATGGATACCTGGAACAGAATTATCCGGGACAGGAGGAGGAGATGTTCGAAAAGCTTTCCCGGACTCAGCCGATCGGACGCATGGGAAAACCGGAAGAAATTGCGGAACTGGCTCTATATTTAAGTTCGGATGAATCGGCGTTTATCACCGGATCCAACTACACTATCGATGGTGGATTTTCAACGTTAAATACATAACAACAGATTACAGATTTCATGAAATTAATTCGTTTTGGTGCACAGGGCAGGGAAAAACCGGGCCTGTTACTTTCAGATGGAAAAAAAATTGATGTAACTGCCTTCGGAGAGGATTATGATCAATCTTTCTTCGGCTCGGGCGGACTTGACCGGTTGAAAGACTGGGTGGGAAAAAATGGATCCAATGCCCCGGAAATTGAAAATTCACAGCGGCTCGGGCCTCCCGTATCCAACCCGGGTAAAATAATATGTATCGGACTGAATTATGAAGATCATGCTAAAGAGGGGGGAATGGACCTGCCTGTAGAACCGATTTTGTTTTTTAAAGCTACTTCTTCCGTCGGGGGTCCCTATGATGATGTGGTAATTCCCCGTAATGGTAAGAAGACGGATTGGGAGGTGGAACTTGCGGTTGTTATAGGTAAGAAAGCCTCCTATGTAACCGAAGATGAGGCGATGGATCACGTAGCGGGATATTGCGTGCATAACGACTACAGCGAGCGGGAATTCCAGCTGGAGCGGGGCGGACAGTGGGTGAAAGGCAAAAGCTGTGATACGTTTGCGCCCCTCGGACCATATATCGCCACACAGGATGAAATAGAGGATATTAATGATTTGAGGCTTTGGCTGAAAGTAAACGGCGAGCTGAAACAGGATGGAAGCACAAGTAAACTGATATTCGGCATTCCGTACCTGGTCAGCTATATTTCACAGTTTATGACCCTGATGCCCGGTGATATCATTTCAACGGGTACCCCGGCCGGTGTCGGACTCGGTTTTGATCCGCCCCGGTACCTGAAGCCGGGAGATGTGGTGGAACTCGGGATTGACGGTCTCGGATCATCCAGGCAGAGAATAAATGCGTTTAACGATAAATAAAATTAAACAGCTATGTCCTTTAAGGATAAAACAATTGTAGTAACCGGCGGTGCAAAAGGAATCGGTGCCGGGTGCGTCGAAGTTTTTCATCGTGAAAAAGCACAGATAGTCATCCTGGATCTGGATGAAAAAGCCGGCGAGGATCTCAGACACAAGCTGGGGGAAAGGGCGAAATTTATTCAGTGTGATGTCTCTAAGGAGCAGGAAGTCAAGCTAGCCATCGAACAAACTGTCGATGAGTTCGGCCGGCTGGATGTGCTGGTTAACAATGCGGGAATTCTTCAGTATTCATCCGTTACCGAAACTTCTGCAGAGAACTGGGATTCGATAATGGATGTAAATGTCAAAGGCGCTTTTCTCTGTGCCAAATATGCGATTCCGGTAATGCTGAAAAATGATTCGGGAGTGGTGATTAATATGTCCAGCGTTCAGGCATATGTAACACAGGAAAAAGTTGCCGCCTACGTAACCTCCAAGTCGGCTTTAATTGGTCTGACACAGAGCATAGCCGTTGATTATGCACCTGAAATCCGCAGTGTTGCCATCTGCCCCGGAGGAATAGATACCCCCTTAAACCGCGAGGCTTTTCAGCAGTCTGCCGATCCTGAAAAGGCACGTCAGGAAACAATAGACATTCACCTGGTTGGCAGAATGGGCACAACGGAGGAGATTGGCGAATTTGTAGCATTTGTAGCAGGAGAAAAGGGTTCATTCATTACAGGTCAGGCCCTTCGGATTGACGGGGGCGTAGGTCTTAAAGTCGCAGGCAGTGTGAATGATTAGTTATTGGTTGGTCTATTAGGTTGACCCGTTATTATTGATTAAATCCCCTCCTTATGAAGGAGGGGACTAAGGGGTGGTTGGATTTCCGGCAAGCTTTTTATTTTCTCAACTCCAGAGTCAAATATCAAACTAAATTGTGATAAATTGACTACAGAAGCCTATTCCTCCAACCCCTCTGTATCTCCCCTTCATAAGGGGAGAAAATTTCATACCATACTTCCTGCTGGATCACTCTATAACAAATAAAATATAATACTTGTGTCCTATTTGTTCATGATTTCTTCTATTTGTGGTAGCTATATCAGGGACGGACAGTGTGTGTCCCATTAACCAATAACTAATAACCATTAACAAAAAATGTCATCAAATATTGAACCGCAGGTTGTCACATCAGAATATAAAGCCCTTCTTGGTGAAAGTCCGGTATGGGATGAAAGCGAACAGCAGTTATACTGGGTGGATATCCTCAACGGAAAAATATTCGTCCATACCCCTGGCACAGAAGAGATTTTAAGCTATGGAGTTGGTGAGCATCTCGGTGCGGTTGCTCTGAGAAATAAGGGCGGATTAGTTTTGGCGCTCAAAAGCGGCTTTGCCTTTTTTGATACCGGAGATCGGGAAGTTAAACCGATTACGGATCCGGAGGCGGGACTGGATAACAACCGGTTTAACGATGGCAAATGTGATCCTTTTGGACGTTTCTGGGCCGGTACAATGGCCTATAATCTGCAAAAAGGAGCTGCAAGCCTGTACTCTCTAAATCCAGACTTAAGTGTCGATAAAAAAATATCCGGCGTCACAATATCCAATGGTACGGCCTGGAATACGGATGATGATATATTTTATTATATCGACACACCTGAACGGGCTGTTTATGCTTTTGATTATGAGAAAGAATCGGGTGAAATTAAAAACCGGAGAGTCGTGAAGGTGCTGGAAGAAGGGGAAGGATTTCCGGATGGAATGACTATAGATACTGAAAACATGCTTTGGATAGCATTATACAACGGCAGTAAAGTTATTCGTGTGGATCCGGTATCCGGAGACAGATTACTTGAGATTCCTCTTCCCGTTCCCAAAGTAACTTCCTGCACATTCGGAGGGGGTGATTTGGACGAATTATATATAACTACAGCAAGGGAACATATGTCTGACGATGATATCGAAAAGGCTCCGCTCTCCGGTTCCCTTTTTAAAGCGAAAGTACCTTTTAGGGGCAAACCTGCATTTCGCTTTGCAGGGTAGAAATTGGCCTCCGATATACATTCACCCCCCCTGTTTTTCAAATCCCGTACGCATCATTTTACCCCAGCTTTTTTTGCCTTTGAAGAAATCGATGAGTCCCATCACCTGCCACCAGGCGTGAACTTGGCGGTAACCCAGGTTTTCTACGAAAGAGTATAATATCAGAATCAGGATATCTTTATAACTGCTGTAGGTTTTAAAGGCGACTTCTTCGGCAAGTACTGATATCAGTGAGACAATCATCCCGTAAATAATCGATACTGCCAGAAACAGAACGACAAAGGGAAGACTTAAATAGCCGGGTATCAGAAATATAAACAGTAGATAGACATAGCTGGCTATATGTATGACGGGTCCAATTAATTCAAAGAGCAGAAAAAACGGTAATACAAGCATTCCTATATGACCGTATGTTGGATTAAATATCATATATTTATGACGCCAGATTGAATCGGCCAATCCGCGGTGCCAGCGATTTCGTTGATTTCTCAAGCTCCTGTAATCATCAGGAACTTCCGTCCAGCATATTGGTTCCGCCAAAAAACGTATGGTATAATCCTCCTTTTTGTGCAGGTAATGACTGTGAAGGCGGATAATGAGCTCAATGTCCTCGCCAACGGTGTCGGTCAGGTAGCCACCTACTTCAAGTACGGCTTTCCTGTCAAATATGCCGAAGGCGCCCGAAACAATCATCAGGCTGTTCAAATAATCCCAGCCGACGCGACCAAAAAGAAAGGCTCTGATATATTCTACAGATTGCAGTCTTCCAAGAAAACTGTCCGGAACATGAATCGCTTCAATTTCACGGTTTTTAATCTTGCAGCCGTTGATAACACGTACAATACCTCCCGCAGCCACTGTATTTTTATGCTGGATAAAAGTCTGAATGAGTTTTTTAAGAACATTCTGTTCAAGTATAGAGTCGGCATCAATAGAACAAATAAGATCACTTCCCGAAACATTGATGCCTGCATTGAGAGCATCTGCTTTGCCACCGTTTTCTTTATCGACGACCGTTAGTGTGGGTAAATCGGGTGTTTTATAAATTCCCCTTATAAACTGGTGATCTATAGTTTCCTCGTAATAAAGCTCTTTTTTCTCCAGGTTGAAATATGAAATCAGCTGATCGAGAGTATCATCACTGCTGCCGTCATTGATTACAATAATTTCATATTCGGGATATTCTAGTTTAAGCAGTGATTCTATGGATTCTACAATATTTCCCGATTCATTATAGGCGGGCACTAATATACTTATTGTTTTAAAGAGATTTGATTTAAAAAGGCCGGACGGTTTTACTATATCGCTCAGCAGAATTTGTTTGCGAACATATAACAAAGCACCGATAATCAACAACAGATATACGCTGTTGATAGTGAGAAAATAGCTGATGATAATCCACTCAACCACACTAATCATGTTATCTCAGACCTGGCTTCTTGCCACCTGTTCAGACAGTATAATTTTAATGCCAATTGCTATACTACAAATTTTTCGGATAAATACCCGAAAACCTTTTGGCGGGTTCTTGTCTTTTTCGAACTGAGCAATAAAATCCAGGTTTGTAACTATAAACTTGTTAAGAAGCTGATGTCCTATATCGGGGTGATGGGCCAAAATTTCTATAATTTTTTTCCGAACAGAGAATTCGATATCCACCAGCAGTTTGGTTAAAAAATCCAAATTTTCTTTACCACCCAGATGATCGAGTGCGTCTACACATGCCAGTCTCAATTCAATATTCTGCACACGCGTATATTCACGGATAACAGGTGCTGCTTCTACTACGTGTAAATGTCCAAGTGCTTTAATCAGACCAGTTACCAGGTGGGCTTTGTCAGGACCGTACAGAAGTTTTTTCAGGTATTCCAACAGAAAATAGCTGTACTCATAAAAATTTTGATGAGCAATATAAAGGACGATAATTTTTTTCTTTGCAGGAGGCACATCTTTCTGAAAGAGAATACTTTTTAAAGTCTCTCCAATCTTTGTATGCATTTCCATATCATCTCTGTGGAAAAGGTGCAAGAGCTCACCAACCATAAGATCGGATGCATCATCTCTTTTCATAAAACGGATCAGCGAATTCTTTCGAACTACAATATCCTCTGAAGATTGTAATGCTTTTGAAGCTCCATACGCCAGTTTGGTATTTTGAGACTTGCTTAGTGAAATAAGGCGGGAACTGATTTGCTCATCTAAGGTATCGCTTTTCCAAAAATATATACAGGAGAGTAATTGATTTTGTTTTGAAAATGAAAAAAGTTTTTCTTTGTAAAAACAGTAAAAAAGATCATGGCCAATCAGCCAGTTTAACTTTTTCCGTTCGTCACCTTTTAAAATTTCAGCCATTTCATCCAGCAGCTCCAGAAAAAAGGCAATATCATTTGTTCTTTTTGTCAGTTTACTGATAACTGCATCGGCATGGGAAGGGCCTTTGGCTTCTTCAACAAAAGTAAAAAGCATTGGCAGAAAATAGTCACGGAATTTTACTTTATAACGGGCCCAATATCTTTTTTTTGCACGCGTCCAAAACGTGTAGAAAAGTAAAGACAAAAAACTAAAGACCAGAAAAAAAACCAGGATTACGAGCGTTTGATATGCCGGTGAAAAAAACACTTTCAGCTTGCTCTGAGAAGCTTCCTGACACGTGCGACAAATTCCTGTGGTTGAAAAGGTTTTGTGATATACTCGTCAGCAGTAAGATCGAATCCACGCTCAATATCATCAGACCTGGATTTTGCTGAGACGAGTATGACCTTGGTCTTATTCGGGTTTTCTCCGTTACGCAATTCTTTCAGTACTTCAAAACCGTTCATACCGGGCAGCATAAGATCAAGAATAATCAATCCCGGAGGATTTTTCTGTGCATATTCCAAACCTTCCAGTCCATTACCGAAAGTGGAAATATTGAAATTGAACTCCCGCTCCAGGATCCGCTGTATCAGCTTACGCGTTAATTCATCATCATCAATTATAAGAATTTCATCTTTTGCGACTGCGGTTATAGTATCCATAATATTGCCCCTTTCCTTATAAATTATTGCCGAACTTTTATAAGTTCAGACCCTATCTTTTTTAGTCAAGTACCTTTTTTGTTTGAAACCTTATAGCCAATGTAATAAAAATTATTAATAAACATTAAAAAAATTTAATATTATAGTGTAATACTTGCTTGAATCGCTGTAAACCGAGAAAAAAATGATAAATAGTGCACTTTTAAAGCATATTCTAAATTTTATTCCTATAGTTTTGGCACTTTTTACTGCTTTAGTGTTCGGGCGTATCTGTGAATGGGGATTGCTGTGGTATCATCACAGTACAGAGATATTCGATTTGCCTTATCTGGTTATGGGGATAATTAGTGATATTCAATTTTCCCTTGTTGCCGCTATTTTGTTGATGCTGTTCTTTGCCGGGGTGAGAAAAGTTCTTCCATCAAAACAGTATATCATTACAACGATATTAATAATGGGTTTCGGTTTGTCAAATCTTTTACTGATCACCTATTTTGGTGCTACTCTTGTGCCTCTTGGCCCTGAATTCTGGATATACACCCTGCAAGAAATGATCGATACTGTCATAGCCGCGGAAGGTCTTACACCTGAAGGAATATTGATGTTTTTGGCTATTGCTGGCATACTTTATTACTCCATACATAAAATGTTGAGTAAGCCATTGTTTTCCAGCAAGCAGAGAGCGTGGATTTTGTCAGGATTCTGCCTGTCGATGGTTATCGGCATTCCCTTAAACTTCAGCATAGAAACACCGACTAATTACAGATCTAACAAATTAGCTTATTTTATTTCTTCAGGAATTAAAGCTGGTAACTGGTTTGCCGGCAGACCCGGAGAATTTGATTTTAAAGAGGAGTATCCATTTCTGCGTACTGCTGCTGATGAAAATGTACTGGGGCCTTATTTCAGAGATCTTGAGGAACAGCCGGATATTGTATTTCTGTTGGTGGAAAGCCTGGGTGGAGAGTTCACGGGAAGCGGGAAGTGGTCCGGTTTTGCTCCTTTTATAGATTCACTTGCACAGGAAGGTCTTTACTGGGAAAACGGTCTGAGTCTTTCAGGCCGTACATTTGGAATGATGCCGTCGCTGCTGGGTTCACTTCCGCATGGTCGAAATGGCTTTATGAATGCCGGTCCGGATTATCCGGATCACTTTACGCTGATCAGCCTTTTGAAGGAGCAGGGATATCGCACTTCGTTTTACAGCGGCTATGATACTTATTTTGATAAGCTGGATTACTTTCTGAACTACCAGGGAATGGATTTTATACTCAATAAACAAAAAATTCAGAGTCAATTGGGTTCCGGGGAAAAAGAAAAGAATGAAAACTATTGGGGCTTTGATGACCGGACTATGCTTGACATAGCTTCTTCGATAGAAGATACAGCGAAGGCATTTCCGCGGTTGGGGATTTATCATACACTTCAGAGTCATTCTCCATTTACAGTTCCTCAACCGGAAAAATACGCCAATAAATTTGATAACCTGGTAAAGCAAATAGATGCGCCGGAAGCCCAAAAAGAAGATTTCAGGCGCTATCGATCGGAATTAACAACACTTTTATTTACGGATGACGCCATAAAAGAGTTTATGGCAAATTATCGCACCCGAGAAAGATTTGATAATACGATCTTTATAATTACAGGTGATCACTGGCTTATACCTGTCCCACAGACGAGCAGTATTTCTCGCTATCATGTACCAATTATCATATACTCTCCTTTACTCAAGGCACCGGTTCAATTTCAGTCGGTAAATACTCATGCTAACATAATACCCGGCTTAATCTCCTTATTAAAGCATAACGCCGGCCTTGAAACGCCCGATAATGTGCACTGGATAGGTTCGCCACCGGATACATCGCGTTCTTTTCAGAATATTCATTCTTTACCGCTGATGAAGAATAAAAATCAGCTAACGGACTTTATAGACGGCTCTTATTATCTGTCAGATAACAAACTGTATGAGTTACGGGAAAATCTGCGACTTATAACTGTTAATGAGGAAAATAAAAGAGTTCGAATTCTTGAAAAATTGAACCAGTTTAAATCCAAAAATGAATATGTATTCGACAATAATAAAATATACCCCAGGTCCGGCGGCAGCAATATGTCGCAAAAATACAGATACATAGTTGAGTACGATACCCTTTTCAACAGGATCGATTCCGCCGGGATGAGTCTGGACGAGCAGTTTGAGCTGGCACGTCAACTGGCATTTGAAGAACAATATGAAGCTTCCAGAGCTGTCGCTGTGCGAATACTTTCACGTGATGCTGATTATTTGGATGTTAAGTTGTTAGTTGGACGGACCCATGCCTGGGATGGATCATATGATAAGGCCAGAAAAATATATAAAGAAATATTAGAGCAACATCCGGAATATGATGACTCCTATAATGCTCTATATGACACGGAGTATTGGGATGGCAATTATGAGACAGCCCTTGAAGTCATCAATAACGGACTTGAACATCACCCGAATCATGAACAGTTCCTGGAAAAAAAGATCCAGGTACTGGCTGAGTTGAATAGGTATTCGAAGATAGAGCAGGTATATTTCAGGCTGAAAGAAAATCATCCGCGCAATAAAAAATTGCCTGAATTGAAAACGTATATTTCTCAATAACCCCAGATTGTATTAGGCTTTAAATACATTGCCATGCATAGAAAAACAGCAGGTAAAAGATTCAGAGTTGGATTTTTCATCTTTATACTGGCGTTTATTTTAACACCAGTTTCGGAAATCGTATTGGCTCAGGATTCCGAATTAACTGTAGATGAGCAGTACAAACAGGCGCGTGAGGCCGCGTTTGATGATAACGATTATGACAAGGCGCGGGAAATAGCCTATAAGGCGTTGGCACGCAGCCCTGATTATCACGGGATTCGATTATTTATAGCCAGGTTGTATGGATGGGAGGGGAATTACGACAGGGCGCGCGAAGAGTTAAATAACGTGCTCAGTCAGGATCCGGATGATCGACGCAGCCTGTTGGCTGTGATCGATATAGAGTTACAATCCGGTAATAGCAGCGAAGCATTGAGATGGTCGTCAAAAGCACAACAGTATTACCCGGAGGATCAAGAGTTTATGTTAAAGCGGGCCTCTGTATTGAATGCCACTGAAAAATATTCTTCGGCTGAAGAAATTTACCGGGAGATTCTTGAGATTTATCCCGGCAGCGTAGATGCCCGGCAGGCACTGGAGACGGTCAGATTGGAACAGATGAAATACGGTGCAACAATATCTTACCGGCATGACCGATTTGAAGAAATATTCGATCCATGGAACTTCTGGGAATTTCAGCTGAGCAGGCAATTGAAATTTGGGTCTGTCATCGGCCGCATACAGCACGCCGACCGTTTTGGCAGTGATGGCGTGCAGTTTAATATGGATGCATATCCAACTTTGTTTAAAGGGCTGTATGCTTATATCAGCGGTGGCTATTCTGAGGCGTCCATATACCCTCGTTACAGGTTTGGGCTTTCTCTTTACAAGTCGCTGCCGGCAAGCATGGAACTGGAGGGGGGGATACGATATCTTGAATTTTCGACTTCCCAAACTACCATTTATACCGCATCTTTGACTAAGTACTGGGGCAGTTATATGTTAACCGGTCGTACGTACTTTGTGCCATCCTCCGGAGGCAATTCCCAGTCAGGCAATATAATGGTACGAAGGTATTTTGGTGATGCAGAAACTTATTTGGGTATTTCCGGCGGATATGGTTCAGCTTCGACGGATATACAGTTTGCGGAAGATATCCGTACATTAAATTCCTCGTCCCTTTCGATTGAATCACAATATCCGGTAAGTAAACGTATTAACATCGGTGGTAATGCCGGCTATGACTCAGAGGAATTTTCAAATTTCAGGCGAAACCGGATTAAGGTTAAATTGTACCTTTCGTACAGGTTTTGAGGAAAAAAATTATTATATATCTTTTTGATAATTAATAATTAAAAGTATGAGTTACATGAATAGAAATACCGGCATATCTTTGGCACTGTGTATAGTATTAAGCCTGTTCATGACAATACCAGTTACAGGTCAATCCAGTTCAGCAGATACAACTACCTTTCTTATGATCCGGGCTGATGATATAGGCATGAGTCATTCCGTGAACATGGCGCTGAAAGAATTGCTTGAAACAGGCTATCCGGTTTCTGCTTCTGTTATGTTCCCCTGTCCCTGGTACAAGGAAGCTGTTTCTATCTTGAAAGAATACGACAATGTATCGGTCGGTATTCATCTTACGCTTAACTCCGAGTGGGAAAATTACCGCTGGGGACCCATTACCGGAAGGGAGGCTGTACCATCGCTTGTAGATAAAGACGGTCATTTCTATCATACCACCGAGCCGTTGAGAAATAATCCGCCCAAACGTGATGATATGGAAAAAGAACTGAGAGCCCAGATTGAACGGGCCCTGCAAAGCGGCTTGCGAATAGATTATGTGGATTATCATATGGGGACATTAGGTGTTCCTGGTTTTCGCAATGTTACCGAGCAGCTTGCCAGGGAATACAACCTTGGAATGTGGGGTGACTATGACACTCCCCGCTGGTCTTCACAATATGCAGCCGCCCCTGAGGATAAAACGGACAGTCTGGTAACGATGGCCAATCAATTTGAGCCCGGATATAATTATTTGATGGTGCACATCGGACACGATGACGCCGAACTCGGAGCCATGAAAGATATGAACAGCACCGGTTCCATCTCTCTCGAAATGAGTAAACACCGGCAGGGAGAACTCGATGCTTTGACTTCCGATGCTTTTGGCAATGCGCTGGAGGAAAATAATATCAAACTGGTCACCTTTAAGGATCTGATGGATGCCAAAGGTATTGAAGATGTAGATCGATTCAAGGATTTGAAAGAATAAGGTAAACGTGTTATGAGTAATTGTTTCGTACTTGTTTTAAAAGAACTAATATAACTTATCCTTCTGGAAAGTTGTACAACCACAGAATTTCTTGTTACTATGTATTTCGAAAATAATCCGTGGTTTCTTCCTTAGTGATAAAAAATTGATACAATAGCCGAGTAATTCTGTAATTTTTTTAACCTTTTTAAAATAAGCTTATGAATATGAATAAGAATAACTTGTTTCACATTTGCTGCTGCCTTCTGTTCTCCGCGGTATTAATTACCGGATGTGAGGAAAATGAAAACCCACCGGAGCCGGATAACAATGAAGAGGAATGGGTCACGCTATGGGACGGGGAAACATTTGAAGGCTGGCGTGCAAGTGAAAATAAAGATTCATTCAGTATAGAAGATGGCAGGATTGTAGTGGATGGTCCGCGCTCACATCTGTTTTACGAGGGCCCGGTAGCCGAAGCCGATTTTGACAATTTCGAATTTAAAGCGGAGGTCTATACCTATCCCAAAGCCAATTCCGGCATCTTTTTCCATACGGAATATCAGGAAGAGGGATGGCCGGAGGCCGGTTATGAAGCACAGGTCAATGCCACACATGATGACCCCAGGAAGACGGGCAGTCTTTATGCTGTCAATGATGTTATGAATGACGCACCCCATAACGATGAAGAGTGGTTTACCTATCATATTGCTGTAGAGGGACAGCAGATTACGTTTAAAGTTAATGATAAAGTGGTGATGGAGTTTACCGAACCTGAAGACAGGGAAGGTCCCAACAGCCTCGGCAGTGGTACCATAGCCCTGCAGGCTCATGATCCGGATAGTCGTATTTATTACCGCAATATTCAGGTTCGTGTTCTTCCGGAATCGGAGCAGGAAGGTTCATAGCTGTAATGAACCTGAACAGTTGACCACTTTAAGCTTATTCTATAGTGATTGAACCCTCATTTTGACTGCCGTTCCGGCTTTGCCAATTCCGGTAAAACCGGATAAGATTTGAAATAGCGTACAGAAGTAAAAAGGTGGCAATCAGGTAAGCTACTGAATCGGGATTTATAACTATAAGGATAGCAATAATGAGAGTGAGAATTCCTGTCAGTGTAAACTGAAATGCAAACAGCAGCATTAATCCGAATAGTCCCAGAAATGCTGCAAAAGTAACGGGAATCAGTTCCGGGAAAATAAATATTATCACACCTGCCACAATGGGTATGGCTGAAAGCGAGGAAGGTATTCTGAACAGGAGGAATAATAATCCTAAAGCAATCAGATACCCGCCTGCAATCAGGTAGAGGAAGTTGGGATAAATGAGAGTAAGAATACCTGTTGCCAATGCGAGCAGCGCGTTAAAAACCTGCCTCTCCTGGTTTCTATACTGAATGCGTATTTGATACTGTTCTAACATGATATCACAGGTAATTTGGGCGAAGAATGATGCCAATAGCCGATAACTATTAACCAATACCTATCTATATAATCTAAAAAGGTAATCCATCATCGCTGTCATCGCTTTCCGGCAGGTCGAGAGGGTCAAAGTTTTCAGCGCTTGGTGCCCGGGAAGTGGCATCGTTCTCTTTTTCGATTTTCCAGGCTTTAACATCTGTATACCAGCGGCCTTTATATTCGCGGCTTTGAATATCAATAGAAGCCGTCAGCGCATCATCAACGGCTACTGAATTATGGTCAATATTGTCTCCCCATTGAGTAATACAAATTTTCCTCGGGTATTCACCGGCTGTTTCGAGGATGAAATCCTGTTTTCTCCAGGGGCCGTTTTTCCCCTCTCCGGATTGTTCTTCTAAAACCTGTACAACTTTTCCTGATATTTTTAAATCCATCTATATAAAGCTTTTATTCCTGCTGTTGATTTATTTATGATAACTCAAAAGGAATATAATGGTTTTGGGCCGGAATGAATAAAGCGAAGGCAGCTATTTCTTAAGTATGTTGGATTGCAGATATCATGATGATGCTCCATTTTGTATTTGTTGCGGGAACAAAATTGTTTGATTGGTTCTATAATATTTTTCCATTAGTACCCACCAACATACAGGCACTATGAATAAATCATTTACAGAGTGTTTAGAGACCGATTATAAACTGGAGATAAAACAAATGATCGCAAGAATATTTCCATCATCGGAAAAATCAGATGATGAGGATCTTCCTTTGTTGAGGATGGAATACATGATTGATGATCATAGAGATATTTATCCGGTACGTACTAATTAGTACTGGATACCAGATCCCAGATACCGGATAGACAGCGGGGCTTGTTTCAATAGGTTGCAAGGATTTAGAACAGAGGCGAAGAGGAATTATTTACTGTGACGTCGCTACACCAATACCTGAATCTCCCATTCCGAAATACAGAAACCATTTATCTTTAAAGTCCACAAGGCCTTCAATGAAGACTACATTCGGTATTTGTCCTTCCTGCTCCAACCTGGCTTCGGGCCGAAGGAAAGATGTGTCGGACCGGGCAATTATTTTGGTAGGATCCTGTGCGTCGAACAGCACCTGCCCGGTTTCGTATACCAGGTCTTCATCCGCTGCATTATATAAGAGCAAAATACCATCTTCCGTCATAAGCGGGGGAGGACCCGGTTCAACAAGCCGGCTGTCGAATCTGCCCTTCCTGGGTTCCATGACAGGTTCTTCGATCATGGTCCAGTGGAGAAGATCGTCAGAGTGGGCAGCCCAGATATTGGTATCTCCAAAATACATCCAATACCTGCCGTTAACAGGTTCCGGAAGCATTGCACCGGCCTTTGACCATTCAAGATCGGGAAATATCAGCCCATGTTTTGTCCAGTCCAACAGGTTGTCTGATGTGGCGAGAGCCAGCCGGGCGTTTTCACCGTCATAGGCTGTATATGTGAGATAAAAAGTATTGTTGATTTGTACGATCCTCGGATCTTCGCATCCGCCCGGCAATTCCCAATACTCGGTTGGTTCCAGTATAGGTTCAGGATTCCGGCTGAAATTCACACCATCGGTGCTTTTCGCCAGGCCAAGCCTGGAGGTGCCGTTCCATTCTCCGATCCCTGTTGAATCCTCTGCCCGGTAGATCATGTAAACGGTTTCTCCGTCTGTCCAGGCAGCAGGGTTAAACACATCTTTAGCCTCCCAGGTGTCACCCTGAGGAGTGAGTACCGGATTGTCGTGATACTTCTCAAAAGGCCCAAGTTGCCACTGTACCTGAATAAATGCGATCAATATGAAAATCGCAGTAGCTGTCCTGTAGATATGTTTAATCATGGGCTTATAATTCCGCCGGCCATCGGCATTATAGAAAGTAATAAACTGCAGGATTTATGCCTTGGGTACAAAGGAGATCCATTCATCCATGCGTTTTAGAAAATCATAGATCGAATCAGGGTTTAAATCATGATCGGCCAGCACGATGTCATTCCACAGAAAGATAATGCGACTTTCAATATCGTTGGATGGTCTGGAACTCTCTTTCCCTTCACAGTTGGCATATAACCGCAGATGGGCATTTTCCGAATCTATATTAACTTCCAGGTCATTCCTTTTATTCATAACCCGGTTTTTACTGATAATACTTCTAAGCCATTCGGGAGTTACTTCCCCAAGGACTTTTGACTGATCTGATATTTTAACTTCTACCATTGATATGTAATATAAATTGATAATCCCGTGTGGCAGAAAGATACGAATAGAAAGTCTAAGTATGTATCTTCTTACTGGATAATTTTATGTTCTATCTTCGATTTCAATTAATAGTGATAGTTATAATGCCCAAAAGGCCTTTGACACACTATAAACACAGATTCGTAGATTTATTTCTTAATGTTAAAGAATTGTTAAGAATTAAGATTATTTATACCAAAAAATAAAAATCTTCTCCCTTCCTGTGATATTCAACTTTTCATAAGAAAAAACTAATAAAGATTAAGTATTTTTAATGTTTTAAATAATTTAATACTATGCTAAGAGGGGAAAAAGAGATATGTGAATATGGAGGACGTATTTTTTGAGAAAAATCCGAATTTCTGTGTAATACTTATGGAAAAAGAACAGATTACATTCCAGAAAATATTGGATGAGCAAACTATACCTGTTATTGCAATTAATCGGGAAGGGATAGTTTTCTTTGTCAACGATGGTTTTGAAGAAGAATATGGATGGTCTGAAGACGACTTAAAAGGCAATCCCGTTACTAAAATTCTTCCTCCCCACATGCGGGATGCGCATAATCTTGGATTTTCACACTTCCTCACTACCGAAACTAGTCGGATTATGAACAAAGAGATCTCTCTTCCGGTATATTGTAAAGACGGAACCGTCGAGGATGCCTTGCACTTTATCACGGCAAAAAAACAAGACGGGGAATGGAATTTTGCAGCGTTAATTAAACCGGTGCGAAAATATGAGCATGACAGAAATGACACGTAAAAATTATGGCTCATTAATTTCAGAGTTACGAGAATCTCTGGGATGGATGGGCTCCGTTTTAGCGAATATAAATGAAGGTGTTTTAGTAGTGCATGATATGAAGGCATTATTTGCAAATGATGCTGTTGGCGGGATGGTGGGTAAACCCCGCATTACTCTGCTGGGCACCCCCATCTGGGATATATTAAAACTGACGGCCGATGGAGAACCGCTGCAAAAAAACGATTATCAGGAAGTGCTGGAACAGAACAACCTGGATTCGCTGTCGGGCAGATATCAATTGCATGAGGATCAGACACTGATAGTGGATATCACAGTTTCGGTCATCCCGAATAAGGATCAGGCGGTGTTTATCATCCGTAATGTCACTCAGCAGGTCCAAAATGAGCAGGAACTGATGGAGGAACGGGAACTTCGAACAGAGGAATTGGAGAGAAGTAATGAGGAGCTGGAATCGTTCAGTTATAGTGTTTCTCATGATTTGCGAAGTCCGTTGCGGGCAATCAGCGGTTATACAAGTTTATTACTGGATGACCATTATGATAAGCTGAATGAAGAGGGACAGGAATTTCTTGAAATTGTTAATAACGAAACCAAGCGGATGGGAACTCTTATAGACGATCTGCTTACATTTTCCCGGCTGAACCGCACAGAGAAAGTCGGTCAGGTATTCTCCATGGATCAGTTAGTCCGGGAATGTATCAATGAAGTTACAAAGGCCTTTGAAGTTGATTTTTCTGAGATAGAAATTGAAGATCTGCCTATAGCATATGGTGATCCTAAATTGCTTCGGCAGGTTTGGATAAACCTGATCAGCAATGCTATCAAATATCAGGAAAGCAGACAAAAAATTAGTATATCCATCGGTTTCCGGCGGGATGATCAAAACGACCGTATCGTTTTCTTTATACAAGACAACGGGGTCGGTTTTGACATGAAATATTATGATAAATTATTCGGCGTCTTTCAGCGTCTTCACAGCGATGATGAGTTTGAAGGTACCGGTATTGGATTGGCACTGGTACGGCGCATTATCAACCGGCATGGCGGTGAAGTATGGGCTGAAAGCAAAGTCGGGGAAGGAAGTACATTTTATTTTTCACTACCTGATAACCAAACAAAACATGCTTATGCCGGCAAATGATATAGAAATATTATTATGTGAGGACAACAAAAGGGATGCTGATCTAACAATGAGGGCACTTAAAAGGAAGAATTTGGCTAATAATATAATATGGGTAGAAAATGGAGAAGAGGCGATAGACTATTTATTTGCAGAAGGCGAAAACAAAGAAATGGCGGTACAAAACACACCGAGGGTCATTTTACTGGATCTTAAAATGCCCAAAGTGGATGGAATGGAAGTACTAAAAAAAGTGCGTTCACATCCGGATACCAAACATATACCTGTGGTTGTGTTGACTTCATCCCAGGAGGAAAAAGATATTATAAAAAGCTATGATCTGGGTGTCAACAGCTATATCGTTAAACCTGTAGACTTTAAAAAGTTTATGGATTCTGTTTCTGAGGTAGGTTTTTACTGGCTTTTGTTAAATAAACCGCCGTACAATACATAATTGGAAGCATCATGGCTTATAAAGTTCTGGTTCTGGAAGATAATGAAACAGATGCTGCGCTTATGGAACAGTATCTTAATCGATCTACCTATAATTTTGAGGTAAAATGGGTAGCTACCGGCACTGAGTATGAAAAAGCTGTTCATACTTTTGAACCCGATGTGATTTTATGTGATTACAGACTGAAGTCATATTCAGGAATCGATGCTATTCATTATAAAAAAATACACTGCGAGACGATTCCTCTTGTCATAGTTTCTGGTACCATAGGAGAGGAAAAGGCTGTGGAAATGATTAAAGAGGGAGCGGCAGATTTTCTGATAAAAAACAGTATGGCCAGCAGGCTGGACCAAACTATGATGCGGGCTATTAAAGAGGCTATGGAAAGGGAGAAGCGCAGACACGCCGAATATGAGTTGAAAAAAAGCGAAGAGCGTTTCCGGATGTTGTTCGAACACAGTCTGGACGGCATAATCATCGGTAATCCCAACAAAGAGAAGGAAAGAATTATTGCTGCCAATGACGCCGCTTGTAACATGCTGGGTTTTAATAGCATTGAAATAAAAAACCGGCCATTGGAAGACTTTATGAATATGGATCCGGGAAAAGTTACAAAAGGAGTGGAAAAGCGAAATGATGCAGAATTTTTGCGGGGACAGGCAAATCTTATACGGCTAGACGGAGAGAAGTTACCTGTTGAAGTAAGCAGTAGGATCCTGAAGTTGAAAAATGGAGAAAAACGGTCTTACTATATTATCAGAGATATATCTGATCTTATTAAAGCAAAACGAAAAATTCAGGAATCACTTAATGAAAAGGAGACACTGCTTACTGAGATCCATCATCGTGTAAAAAATAATCTGGCGGTTATTTCCGGTATTATGGAATTACAGGCTATGAAAAGCGATCATAAAGAACTTAAAAGAAAATTATTGGACAGCCAGTCGAGAATCAAATCTATAGCAATAACCCACGAACTTCTGTACGAGGAGCAAAATTTTTCGAGCATAGACTACGGGGCGAATGTCAAAAAGTTGGTCAACAGCATTGCCGGTGCTTTGAATACCGATGTTTATTTTCACTTTAATATGGATAAGCTCCGTCTTAATATAAATCAGGCTCTGCCGTGTTCATTGATACTGAATGAATTAGTTACCAATGCACTCCGGCATGCTTTTAACGATAAAAGCAATGCGGTTATTGAAATTTCTCTCAAAGAAGAAAAGGAAAGGATCCATTTAAAAGTCAGCGATAATGGAAAGGGACTCCCCGAAAATTTAGACTTGAAAAATCCCAAGACTATAGGATTCAAACTTATTAGCATTCTTACCAAACAGCTTGACGGGGAGGTGGAAATGCATTCGAATACGGGTACCGAATTTCATGTTACATTTCAGAAATCGCAAAACAAGGGAAGCGGAAGCGCTATATCGAAAATAAATAAGAAAGCTGAATAATATAGTATTTATTCTGTGAAAATCGTGCTGCTATTTATTCCAACAAAATACTTGATTTGTTGCTTTTGATTTCTCAATCTGTTGCACAACTGTATATTTACTCATAATGGAGAATCGGGAATGGCAAAGGAGTATATTTTAGCATTGGATCAGGGTACAACCAGTTCGAAAGCTATCATATTTGATAAACGGGGAAATATAAAATCGATCGCTCAAAAGGAGTTTAAGCAAATTTATCCAAAAGCAGGATGGGTTGAGCACGACGGCAATGAGATATGGTCTTCCCAGGCGGGAGTTGCAGCTGAAGCAATTACCAGGGCGGGACTGAGTGAAGGAGATATCGCTGCTATGGGAATTACCAATCAACGGGAAACAACACTCCTGTGGGAGCGAAAAACAGGGAAGCCGGTATACAATGCTATTGTATGGCAGGACCGCCGAACATCGGATTTCTGCGATGAACTGAAAAAGCAGAAGGGACTGATCGAAAAAATCCGGGATAAAACGGGTTTGATCCTGGACGCTTATTTCTCCGGTACAAAAATAAAATGGATACTGGATAACGTAGATGGAGCCCGGGATAAAGCCGAACGTGGTGAATTGGCTTTCGGAACGATGGATTCGTGGCTGGTCTGGAATTTTACACGGGGTGAAACTCATATTACGGATATAACCAATGCCTCCCGTACGATGTTATATAATATCCGGGAATGCAGATGGGATGAAGAAATACTTGATTTGCTGGATATCCCTCACAGTTTGCTTCCCGAGGTCAAATCATCGAGTGAAATATACGCTGAGACACAGGCTCCTATATTCACCTCAAAGATACCAATCGCCGGAATAGCAGGAGATCAGCAGGCTGCGCTGTTTGGCCAGCGTTGTATAGAGAAAGGCATGGTTAAAAATACCTACGGAACCGGCTGTTTCATGATAATGAATACAGGATCGAAACCTATTACTTCTGAAAACAATTTGCTGACAACTATCGCCTGGGAAATTGACGGCGAAGTGGAATATGCCCTGGAAGGCAGTATTTTTATAGCCGGAGCTGTAGTCCAATGGCTTCGGGATGAACTTGGAATCATCAGGGAATCTTCCGAGGTAGAAGCACTCGCTTCTTCTGTTGAAGACAACAATGGTGTATATCTTGTACCTGCTTTTGCCGGCCTGGGAGCTCCGCACTGGAACCAGCATGCCCGCGGTACGATGGTCGGACTTACCCGCGGTGCCAATGCCGGACATATTGCCAGGGCTGCTCTTGAGGGTATCGCTTATCAAACGCTGGATGTTATCGGTGCGATGCAGGCAGATTCAGGTATTGAAATTAAAGAGCTGAGGGTAGATGGCGGTGCTACAGCCAATAATCTGCTCATGCAGTTTCAGTCGGATATGCTGCAGGTACCGGTCATACGTCCGGAGGTACTGGAAACCACCTCACTTGGGGCAGCTTACCTTGCCGGACTGGCGGTCGGATACTGGAAAGATCATGAGGAAATTAACAATCAGTGGCAGGAAGACAGGAAGTTTGCGCCACAAATATCCGGTGAAGAGGCGGGGATATTAAAAAACGGATGGAATCGTGCCCTGGAAGCCGCTATCAGCTGGTCCGAAAAGTAACTTTCAATACCATTTGCTGTTAGGTAACGAATAAGCAGAATTGAACGGTTTGAGCTACATAAATCATAATACAAACGCACTAAATAATTAAATCAACAAATAGGGGAGTAATATGGCTGAATTTTCTGAATTATGGATGATAGGAATGCTTCTGGCTGCTTTTGCCGGCGGGGCGTTCGGTAGCGCAATAGGTGCGTTACCGGCTTTTATCTTTACCGGGTTTCTGGTAATGGCAGGCGAAACCGCAACTATTTTGAGTGGTGATATTCTTGAAGTTCTGGCGATTGATGCAGAGCTCGCGCAATCTAATGCAATCACCGCGGCACTTGGCTTCGGTCCGGTTTTTGGCCCGCATATCAGTTTCGCGGCCGGTACTGCGGCTTCTGCTTTTGCTGCAAAACGGGGATATATGGATACCGGTTTCCCGTATCATGAGGCTAAAAACATTGCCTATGCTCTCGGTCCCAAACCCGACGTGATGGTTGTAGGAGGATTATTCGGAATTTTTGGCTATTGGATGGCCACGCTTTCTTCTGCCTTGGCCCTGCCGTGGGACCCTATTGCAATGGGTGTGGTTTTGTCGGCAGTGGCTCATCGTTTGATATTTCGTTATCCCATGATTGGTGACAGCAAAGATGGATTACTGAATATGAAGCCGTTTGAAGCAAGTGATCGCCGGGTTATCGGTGAGGCGGCAGCAGAAGGCGGCCGGAAAGAAGCACGGTTTACGGTTGAGCCCTGGCTCCCGCATCAGTATAAATGGGGACATGTGACAATGATCGGCCTGGCGGTTGGCATACTCGCAGCTTTTATCACCTATAAAACCGGGAGTGTATTTCTTCCGTTTGGCATCAGTGCGGCAACGCTGCTGTTTTTGAATTGTGGTGTATCGAATATACCTGTGACACACCATATTTCTTTGGTTGCCAGTACCTCCATCGTTGCTGCAACCGGGGGTGAATATATGGCAAGTCCGCTTTACCTGATGTTACTACTGGGCGGCTTATTCGGGATCATCTCTGCATTGAGCGGAGAATGGATACAAAGGGTCTTTTATGCACACAGTGATACGCATCTCGATCCACCGGCCGCTGCAATTGTAGTGGGTACTTTTTTGATAGCTGTTTTGGCTATGGCAGGAATGTTCCCCTCCAGTGCCTGGATACCACTTCCGTAAAACTACCACCTCGTCCCGGTGCTCTGCCCCGGGACGTTGGTGCGGGGCGTTGGTTTCGATTCGAAGACCTAGGGATCCCTTCGAGAGAATGCCTTGGGCACGGTCGGGCGGGTTTGATAGGGCTCCTAGCCTTTTTTTGACCCATCCTCCGGCTCCTTCCCTATCCCGCAAACCCACGGGACAAGGAAGGAGTGACTATTGGCTGGTTCAAGCGTCCACGCTTGAACCTTTTGAGAAATTGACTCTTTACCAAAGTCCAAGCAATATCAAAGCCCTCCTTGTTCCACTGTGGGTTTCAGTGGAATAGGGAGGGGTTGGGGTGGGTCGGCTGCGGGGAATTTTAAAGCTTCCTGGAAACATAAAATTAAGCCAAACTAGTGGGTTTCATCCCCTGGCCTTCCTAAACATCTATAACAAAGATTCCGCCCTCTACGTAAGGATTCGTGCACGCAGAGCAGCGAAACGAGAAAACAATTTATTTAGAATCTGAGTGGTAATAAATATCCGGCCACAAAACACAATTATATATACACTCTTTTTGTTAATACTCTGAAGCAGGCTTGAATCAAGAGAGTAACTTATGGCAGGTAAAGATCAATGGGTTGAAATTGGAAAACGCAAGCTGGAGTTATCAAACCTGGAAAAGATTCTCTATCCGGAAGATCAGATTACAAAAGCAGAAGTTATTGAGTATTACCTTAATATAGCTCCGACTATGCTATATCATATCAAGGGTCGTCCGCTGACTCTGATTCGCTATCCCGACGGTGTGAACAACCAGCGCTTTTACCAGAAAAATGCTCCCGACTGGACACCAGGTTGGATTGAGACTGTCTTGCTGGGTAAAGAGGAGGAAAAAAATTATACAATGGCCACAGAGCCGGCATCGCTTATCTGGCTGGCAAATCTCGCCGCCCTGGAACTGCACCAGATGCACAGCCGTAAACCTCATTTCGATCAGCCCGACTATATGGTTTTCGATCTGGATCCGCCGGAAGATTTCGATTTTATAAATGTAATCGAAATTTCATTAAGCCTGAAAGAACATGTCGAGCGATTTGGTTATCACACCTTTGTCAAAACCACCGGCGGTAAAGGTCTGCACCTGGTAGTACCACTCGAGCCGCAGGAGGAAATGTCGACCGTGCTTGATGCAGCTAAAGAAATAGCACTTCCTTTCGTTAATGAGCACAAGGATAAAACAACCCTGAATATTAAAAAAAGCGGACGAAAGGGCAGGATATTAGTGGATATCTATCGCAATCGAACACGGCAGACGATAATAGCGCCGTACAGTTTGCGCGGTAAGACGGGTGCTCCGGTATCAATGCCGCTTCGGTGGGAGGAATTGTCTGATCTCCAAAGTTCATCGCAATATCATCTTAGAAATGCAGTACAGAAAGTTAAATCCGACGGAGATGCATGGGAGGGAATCGGAGGTTATGCTATGACTCTCCATACCCACCGGTCTTCGTCATCGGCGAAGGAACCGGAAAAATTGCCGGATTCTCCCCATCGCAAAACTCCCGGACAATTAGAGGAGTATAGCAGAAAACGGGATTTCAGCAAGACCGGTGAACCTCAAACCGATATTATCCCTAGTGAGGGAAACCGTTTCGTAATTCAACGCCATCACGCAACAAGACTGCACTACGATCTTCGCCTGGAACAGGATGGTATCCTGAAATCATGGGCTATACCAAAAGGATTTCCGCCCAGACCAGGTGTTAAACGACTTGCCGTACAGACCGAAGATCATCCTATTAAATACCTGAGCTTTGAAGGAGTAATCCCTAAGGGGGAATATGGCGGGGGGAATATGTGGATCTATGCCTCGGGTAAATATGTGATCACAAAAGAAAAAGAGGGAGGAATCTATTTTCGCCTGGAGAGTCCGGCGATAAGCGGTGAATATCGCATGCACAAGATGAAGGATAATGAATGGCTCCTGGAAAAGGTAGAACAGCCGCAGGTAGATTGGCTAAACGATCCGGTAGAACCGATGCATGGTAAAAGTGTTACAGAACCGCCCAAAGGAGACTATGTGTACGAAGTTAAATGGGACGGGATAAGGGCGCTTGTCTCTCTGGAGGATGGCCAGGTTCGTCTGCACAGCAGGAATAAGAATGATATAACCGAACAGTTTCCCGAACTCAGAGATGCCTCCAAAGCATTTCGGGCTACGGCGGGCTTGTTTGATACTGAAATTGTGAGTCTTGACAAAATGGGTAAACCATCATTTCATAAGGTTATAAACAGGTTAAAGACTACTGATAAATCATCTATTGAAAAACTTTCAAAATCAGATCCTGTACACTGTTATGTTTTCGACTGCCTCTATATGGATGGACGAGCCCTTATTAAGGAGCCTTTGTCGCGCAGATATGAATTTTTAAGTGACGTGGTGAAAAAAGGATATCCCTACCGGTTGAGTGAATCAATTGAAGATGGAGAAGCGCTGTTTAAAGCAGCCCGCGAACACGACCTGGAAGGAATTATGGCCAAGAAAAAAGACAGCAAATACCTGGTAGGGAAACGAACGGACCTTTGGCAAAAAATTAAAATGCAGCATACCGTCGATTGTTTGGTAATCGGCTATACAAAAGGAAAGGGAGACCGGGCGGCTCATTTCGGCGCGCTGCATCTTGCAGAACGACAGGATGGTGACTTGATTTACAGAGGTAAAGTGGGTACAGGTTTTAATGAAGAAAATATCCGGGAAGTATACCGGGAACTTGAAAAGCTGGAAACAATTAAAAAACCGGTATACCAAGAGGTTGACAATGAAAAAGATACGATCTGGGTGGAACCTGAATTGGTTGTGGAGGTAGCCTATGGACGTCTTTCAGCCAATGAAATATTCAGAGAGGCTGTATTTGTAAGACTGCGTCCGGATTTGTCTTTCCAGGAACAGTAGTAGAGGATCTTCCGCTGATTGTGCCCTATAAAAGCTGTTACACAGAGTTACACAAAGAAGCACAAAGTTACACAAAGGGTTCGATATCTTTTTCCTGTACCATTTGCACAATTACAGAAACAGCCACGACGTGTCGATCCCTTCTTGCTTCTCGCTTTGACTTCTTGCAGTTTTTCTCTGTGGTCCTTTGTGCTTCTTTGTGCAGCTTTGTATAACAACCTGAAGAGTCGATTAATAGATTAAGAAACAAAGTTCTGACTTGTTAGATATAATACTAATAACAAAGGGTTTAAAATCATCAGAGAGGATTCATTATTATGAGAACAATTTGGAAAGGACATATTCAGTTTTCCCTGGTTACAATTCCTATTAGATTGTATACGGCCGTTGATTCAGGCAAGTCTATCAGTTTTAGTCTGTTGACCAAGGATGATCATCATCCCGTGGGGTATCAAAAACAGGATAAGATTACGGGTAAACCGGTAAGCAAGGATGATATAGTCAAAGGCTATGAGTATGAGCCGGATCAGTATGTGATTATCGAAAACGAAGATATCGAAAAAGTAAAACCGAAAACTTCAAAGGTTATAGAGATAAAAGGTTTTACAGATAAAAATGAGGCTCACCCGGCGCTGTATGATAAACCGTACTTTATCGGACCTGAAAATGAATCTGCCTCAAAGACCTACAGCCTGTTTCGACGAACCCTGGAAGATACCAACAAGATAGGAGTAGGAACTGTTGTCCTTCGTGACAAAGAATCCCCGGTGCTTTTGACGGTTCATGAAGAAGGAATTATGATGTATAAACTCCGTTACCCGGATCAAATGAGAAGCATAAAGGAGGTTCCTAATCTTCAGGATGGCGAAGTGGATGAAGAGCAACTTGAGATGGCCAGGCAGGTAGTAAACTCCATGGCAAAAGAGTTCTCGGAGATCGACCTTGAAAACCATTATTACAATAAAATGAAGGAGATGATCGATGCCAAGGTAGAAGGAAAAGAAGTTGTGAGCGTAGCCGAAGAAGAACCCGAGACAAGAGATATTATGACTGCTCTGAAGGAAAGCATCGAAGCCTCCAAAAAACCTATGGAAAAAGCCAAGGGCGAAGGAAAAGAGGATGAGAAAAAGAAAGAAGCCAAAGAAGCAAGCTGAAATAAGGCCGTGATACGTGATGCGTAATGCGTAAAGCATAGTGCATAAATCTCTTACGGTCTTCTTTCCTCCGGTCTCCTTTCTACCAAAAAAATCCATATATTAAATTTGCTGCAAAAGTGGTAGAAATAAGATAAACTGAATATTATTGTTGATAGATGAGAATATTAGAACTTCCTTCCTCAAATCCTGAAAAGTTTGGCTCCAAAAGAGTTCAAAGGGACAGAGACAAAAAAGGGGTAGAGCAACAGCTGAATCTGTTTGCATCAGGAAAGGTATTGCAGCTGCATTCGTTGTCGCCTTTCGAAGAAGCGTTAATGGTTGATGAACGCGGCGATAAAGAATCAGCCAGGGATTTATATCTTAAAGCCATCGGGGCCGGAGATCAGACAGCCGATGCCTATTGCAATCTCGGAATTCTGGAGTCGCAAAATGAAAATTTTGTCAAAGCGATTGATTATCTGACGCTCAGCCTCAAATATAATCCGCGTCACTTCGAGGCACATTATAATTTGGCCAACGCCTATATTGAAGCAGGAAATCTCGATCTGGGCATACTGCATTATGAAGTTGCAATTGAAGTTGAACCTTCTTTTCTGAATAGTTATTTCAATCTTGGTCTTGCATTGGCATCGGCGCGGGAATATAAAAGATCAATTACTGTTCTTGAAAAATATTGCGGGCTGACTCTGCCTGAGGAGCACAGGGCGGCGCTGGATATGATTCAAAAACTGAGGAATATGGTTAATGATAATCAAGGAGATAATTAATATTTGCTGTATAAATCAGGAGATATTATATTCATGATGTATGTCTTAAAATTAATGTCATATGTCATGAATAAATTTGAAGAAATATTCCGGGATGAAGGAGTTGCTTATACAGCAGCAAACAAAATGGATCTGGTAGATCTTGCCAGAAAGGGTGTTTCGAAACAATCCATTCTTCGAATGGCAAAAATGAGTTCCATTCCGGTTAAAGAGTTGGCAAAACTATTGCCGGTTTCCCACAGGCAATTCCAGAGATATGATGAATCGGAGAGGCTGAAGAAGGATGTCTCGGAACATGCAATTTTGATAGCAGAAGTTTTACTGAAAGGCCGGGAAGTTTTTGAAAACTCCGATGCTTTAAAAGATTGGCTTAAGACACCGCTGTTGGGTTTAAGGCAGGAGCGGCCTATCGATTTATTGGATACCAGTTTTGGGATACAATTGGTGATTGATGAGCTGGGGCGGCTCGAACATGGTGTATATTCCTAATGAATGTATACAGAATCGCAAGAGAAAAGTATATTGGAGATCTGACAGGAGAGGGAGCAAAAAGATACGGAGGCAGATGGAATCAGAAAGGGACGAATGTGTTGTATACATCGATGCATGAATCATTGGCAGCACTGGAAGTGTTAGTGCACGTATCTATTTCCTCAATTCCTAAAGATTTTAAAATCTTAGTGCTGTCTGTACCGCAAAGTGCAACAATGAATGAGATAAGGGTGCAGGATTTACCCGCAAACTGGGATCAATATCCGGCTCCGGATATACTGGCTGAAAACGGAACAAAATGGGCCGTATCAAAATCAACACTCCTGCTGAAAGTGCCTTCTGTGATTATCCCCTCAGAAAAAAATATCCTTATAAATCCTGCTCACGCTCAGTTTTCAACAATAAAGCAGAAAGAAATCAGAAGTTTTATCTTTGATAACAGATTAAAAAAATAACAAATTCAGGGTATGTAATCTAAACTCTGTCTGAGTTATATTAATCTACCTACACCTAACT